>CAYWBG010000017.1:0-26884 GCA_964456005.1 uncultured Halomonas sp. | reverse complement strand
CCGGGGATGCCGGTCGCCCGCTTTTGCAGTATCGTCTCGATCTCGTCCATCTGGTGTTCCTTATTCATGGGCCACCATGGCCGCGAGTGGCAGGGATAGCTTCACGGCCACGCGTGCGGGCTCGAGGCCGTCTTATCCGTGTCGGGGCGCAGGCCCGTATCTGGGCGCAGTGAATGTCGCTGCCTACCTGGCTCAACGGTCACGCCTCTGGCCTCAGGGGAAGACGGGACCGTTTCTCCAGCAACCAGCGGAAGTCCTCCTCTTCCAGGGGCATGCTGTAATAATACCCCTGGCCGATGCGGCATCCCAGTTCGATCAGCACATCGCGCACGGCGGTGTTCTCCACGCCTTCCGCCACGGTATCGGCCCCCAGCACCTGGCTGATGCCCAGGATCATGGACACGATATTGCGATTGAAGGGCTCGTCGAGGATCTTGCGAACGAAGCCTATGTCGATCTTGATCTCGTCGAAGGGGTATTGCTGAAGGTAGAGCAGCGACGAATAGCCGGTACCGAAGTCGTCCAGGGAGAGCCGCACCCCCAGCGCATGCAGGTCATCGAGCTGCTGGCGCAAGGTCTCGGATTCCTCGCTGAACACGCTTTCGGTAATCTCGAGGGTCAGCGATTCCGGATCGATGGCATGCACCTCGAGAGCCTCCCGCATCTTGCGGGTGAAGTCGCCCGTGTGGAACTGTTCCACCGAGACATTCACCGACACCCTCACCAGGTCGAGGCCTGCCTCCTGCCACTCCCGGAGATGGCGGCAGGCCTGGAATAGCACCCAGTCGCCGATCGGGCCGATCAGTTTGCTCTGTTCGGCGATGGGGATGAACTGACCGGGCATCTGCATGCCGCGCTCCGGGTGGACCCAGCGGAGCAGCGCCTCGCAGCCGATGACGGTACCGGTCGCGAGGTCCACCTTGGGCTGGTAGTGGAGTTCGAACTGGTCACCCTCCAGGGCTCGGCGAAGGTCTCGGGTGGTGTCGATGCGCTGCTGGGCGAGCCGGTCCATCTCCCGGTCATAGCGACAGAACTCGCTGTTGTCATGCTGGCGGGTCTCGTGCAGGGCGATCTCCACCTCGTGGAGCAGGGTTTCGGCGCTGCGCATCGCCTCGCCCAGCAGGGTATAGCCGCCGCGAGCCGCCACCTCGATGACGATGTCCGAGAGTCGTATCGGCCGATGGAAGATGTCGGCGAGTTCATCGAGACGTTCGCGGGGTCGGGAGGGGGCCTGGCCGGGCAGGAAGAGGATGAACTGGTCACCGCTGAGGCGGCCGATCAGGGCCTCCTCCGTGAGGCGGTCTTCCAGGCGACGGGCCATCTCGATCAGCAACTGATCGCCGATGTGGTAGCCATGGGCATCGTTGACGTTGCGCATTTCCTGAATATCCAGCAGGGCGATGACGCCCTGCGGGCTCCAGCCATGCTGGTCAATGTAGTGTGACAAGGCGTCGGTGAAGCCCAGCCGATTGGCGAGTCCGGTCAGTGGATCCTGGTAGGCGAGTCGTCTGAGTTCTTCCTCCGCCAGTTTGCGTTCGGTGATATCCACGTGCATCACCACGGCGCCCATCTTGCCCCCGGTGTCGTGATTAGATGCCAGCTGAGTCGCCATCATGCGGAACCAGCGGCGCTGTTCCGGGGAATGGCAAGGATATTCGAGTGCGAAGGAGTCTCTCTCGCCGGCCAGCACGGTCTGCAAGCCATCGGCCACTGCGAGCGCTTCCTCGGCGCAGTTGCCCCCGGCGGCACGACATACCGTCAGATAGTTGCTGCCGACGCCGAAGGTGGCGTCCCGGTAGTCGTTGATGGTGCCGTAGTGGCGCCACTGGTCGTTGACGTCTAGAATCTTGCCGGTCTCATCCAGCAGGGCGATATGGGCGGGAAGCGAGTCGATCAGCGCCCGGCGTGTGGTCAGGGCACCCGAGAGCGTATCGACCATGGTGTCGTGCTGGTCGAGCATCCGGTTGAAGGTGAGCGAGAGGTCGGCGAACTCGTCGGAGCCTGCTACCGGAACGCGAACGTCATGCTCACCGGCCTCCACCCGCCGGGCGGTTTGGGAGAGGGCCCGCAGGGGGCCATTAATCTTCTTGTAGATTACGGCGAAGGCGGCGACGCAGAAGAGGCTGAACATGGCCGCGGCCCCGGCGAAGCCGGCTGCGATCCAGTTGGCATCCCGGGCAATCTGCGCCTGACGCTGGCTGACCACCTCCTCGAGGGCGCTGTCCAGGGCGGTGCCGTAGCCGGCAACCTGATCCATGATGGCCTGGCTTTGCAGAGGCAGGCGCAGCGGGCTCTCCGCCTGAACGTGGGTCGCGTCGACCGGCTGGAGCCTGGGGGGCTGCGAATAGACGGTGGAGAGGGTGCCGACGAGAAAATCGATATGGTGGATGGCGCGCCTCGCGTCTGGGTGGTTCTCCGTCAGCTCTTGCAGGGTCTGCTTCAGGGAAGCCGCCTCGACTCGATAAGACTCCCGTAGGGTCGGATCGGCGTGATTGACAAGTAGCGAAACGCTCTTGGTCGAGAAGGCGTCGATGCGAGATTGAAGCGCTATCAGCTCACGGATTTCCGTCTGTTTTGCCTGCATCTCGCTCACGCTGTGCAGACCCACCAGCACCAGGGCGACAAGGCCCATCATGCAGCCAGTGATGCTGACCACGGAGAGGCGCACAAGCTTCATGGGCGAGCTATCCGGAAATACGGGGGGGCGTCGACAGCTTCCCCGATGGTTGTGCCGGCCCACTGGCCCGCTGCGATGGCGATCGGTGGGGCACTATGTGAATCAAGGCATCCCAGTATGGCCGGGAGGCGATGACGGACCCAACGCCAGCGCGTGCAGCAGTGCTGTCCAATTCGCATGCATCAGCGTCCATATCGAGGTCAGTGTCTCCATTCGTTCAGCCAGTATGTAGTCAAGCCCTTAGGATTATCAAACCCATCCCTTCGAGACTTCCATGCCGGCGACCTCTCAAGGGTCTTCGGCGTGGCGCCGGGGCGTCACGCCTGCCATCCTGACAGGGCAGCCACCCAGGAGACCCGCCATGTCACTCCCCCTCTCCCTGCCATTTTATTTCCGGCGCTTGCTGGCGCTGTTCTTGCTGGTCGCGCCGCTGGCCATGGCCCACCCGCTGGCCGCTGCGCGGGAACTGGCCGCCGAACCAGGGAACATGGTCGAGGTGGAGGTGGCGACCGTGGGCATGGCGGGCATGGGCAGTGCCCCGGTGGTGCTGCTGCGCGAGCCGGGCGCCCGGGAGGTGATCCCGATCTTCATCGGCCCGGTGGAGGCCCGGGCGATCCTGCGCGCCCTGGCAGGCGAGCGCCCCCAGCGCCCCTTGACCCACGAATTGCTCGGGGATGTGCTCGACGGCACCGAGGTACGTCTGGAGCGGATCTATGTTGATGCCTTGGAGGGGGGGACCTTTCTCGGCATGCTCGAACTGCGCCGGGAGGGGCAGGATGCGCCGGTGCGCATCGACAGCCGGCCGAGCGATGCCATTGCCCTGGCCCTCAGTGCCGGGGCGAGCATCCATGTGGCCCCCGAGGTCCTCGAGGCCGCGCGCCAGATCGAGTACCAGGGCATCGAGGAGCAAGTCGTGGTGGCGTTGGGCATCACCGTGACCCCGCTGGACGACGACCTGCGCGAGGCCCTGGGCCTGCCGGACCGCGACGGCGTGCTGGTCAGCGACGTGAGAGGCGCGGCCGCCGAGGCCGGCCTGTCGCCTGGGGCGCTGCTGCTGGAGGTCAATGGCGAGACACCGGAATCACCGCTTCACTTCCTGGAGCTTGTACGCGACACCCCCGTGGGAGAAGACGCCCGGGTGCGCTATTGGCAGGAGGGGGAGGCGTTCGAGGCGGAGCTCTCCACCGAGGTGCCGGAGCCTCGTCCTCGGCGACGCGCCCCGGGGCTGGAGGCCTGACGCCGGTTACCCGGCAAGCCCCCCGGCCGGTGGCCGAAAAATCCCACCCGCGAAAACGGGACTGCGGATACCCGCGGGGCGTGCGTTTTCATTGGGCTATAGGATTCCACAAAGTGGAGGCCAATCGCCAACCTGCGCATTACGAATTTGCTGATTCCCTGTTTCAGCAGGCACGGGAAGCGACACTACGGGTCGGCACTATAGAGAGCCTTTTACCGGCGCTTGCTGGGAGGTGGCGAGCGTTTGTCTCCTAGAAAGGTGAATTTGGAAACATAATATCCCTGATAGGCACTAGCCGGAGGGCGTCGAATCCAGACAAAGCCAGCCCTTCTGGCGATTCGATGACTTTGTGTTCGCCAGCGCACAGTGAGTGCGTGTGGTAAGGCTTATTATGAGTATGAGGGTGGCAAGGGAGGTAGCTAAACAGGATGTTGTTTTTTCCGCTTAAAGCCATAATGATGCGTCCCCTATAGAGAGTATTGTGCATGAATGACATGAAACTTAGAACTCGTTCATTCGAGGAGTGTGAATTCACTTACTTTGATGCGGAGGTCCTTGCGTTCTGGGGCGAGCGGGCGCATATCCAGCTGTCTTGCATGGATGAAATTGCGGCCTACCTTGACTGAGTCGGTCGACTGGATTGCCCGTTGATCTTCTTATCAACAATATTTCCAATGCGCCAGGAACGGATTTCTGGCAACAGTGAAGTATTGATTTCGTAGGATCTCGGAAAGGAACAGCGGCGGCTTGCAAAGGGATAGGGTTCTTATGGCCAACCGTTTGGCGGCCATATGCTGTTCTGAGTTGGGCTGGCCCTGGTTCGACATGATAGCTGACCAAGTTATATAAACAGGAAGTGATATGAAATCCCTCTTTGCCCTAGCGCTTGGAACGATAGCCTTGCTCTTGGCTATCGCCGCTCAGGATTCGACGAGCGCGACGATAATCCTTGCTTGCGTGGGCCTGGCATTGTTGACAGTGGCGCTGGTCCCGGGAGCGGCTCGGGGTGAGCCGAAAGCGTCCTGGCAACTTAAACCGGGAAAAGTCGATCTAGGCGTGTTCAGTGATCGACCCCAGGTGATCTGGGCCGGACGGGACCCCTTGGCCCAATCGATACTGACTTTCAGCTCTGGTGGTTCGCACTGGGTGTCCCCGATTAACTACCGTTCATCGATGCAGCGGCACAATGCGGCCGAGCCCGGGGCCCCGAGTCTGTCCAAGCAGATGCGCTAGGCCATTGAAGGCGATCGTGGGCTTCACACGCTGGGCAACTTGACCGTATAAAACTGACCGATGATTGTCCGAACGGAATGCGCGGGTGCGCTTTTCGCGTTGCCCTCGTAATAGTCAAAAATGACCAAAAACGACCACCGAGGCTATGTGCCGGGTGGCTGTTTTTTTATGTATCTTTGGTTCATAGAAGGCAAAGGACTCACCGACGGTAAGGCGAGTCTCCCGCTACGCATCCGTTGAGAGCAAGCTCACGCCTAAGTGCGCTGAACCAGTGAAAAGCCATTACGTATCACGGGTGAGCGCGATCACATTGGCTCGCGATGCAGCGGCAACCCGCTGATAATCTGGCCGGCGATTATGGGCCGGCCAGCTGGATAGTCGAGCGAGTGTAGGGCGGTCGATCCGCGCGCCCGGAGACCAACGACACCCGCTGTTGTCTCCGTAAGAACCGCCCGGCCCAACGCGGGCCTCATGTCGCACTTAACCCCCAGAAGTCAGCAATGTGGCGTGTCGAAGAGATGTTCACCTCGAGCATGTAGTCGCCGCTCGAGCCGCAACTGTTTTTACCATGCGTCTGCAGCGGTGTGCCGTGGTCCATTCCGGTAATGCTGTATTCTTCAATGAGCTCTTGGCCCTCGGCATCACACCAGATTCGTCGGGGATAGCCATCGACGATGTGCGTGCTAGAGGGTGTTTGCTCAAGCTCATGAATCGCTCGCCACTGTCCGAGGATCGCATTGGCGTTTGAGGCATCAACCGTATGGTCACCGCTTCCGTGCCAGACCGACAGGGTTGGCCAGGGTCCCTTATGCGCCGAGGCATCCCGCAGCCGTGTTTCGAGCTGTTTCGCTGTCGGGGATCCGAGACCCTTCATTCGGAGTAGGGCGTCGGGGAGTGTATCGGCACTGCCGTACGGCAAACCGGCGATGATGGCGCCGCCAGCGAAGATTTCCGGGTAGGTCGCAAGCATGACCGACGTCATAGCACCGCCAGCTGACAACCCTGTGATGAAGATACGCTGGCGGTCGATGCCATGATCGCCGACCACCTGTTCCACCATATGCAGAATGGAGAGTGGCTCTCCAGCACCGCGATGGCTGTCGTCAGGCTCGAACCAATTGAAACCGAGCGTCAAATTGTTCACGCGCTGCTGCTCGGGGAAAAGCAGTGCAACGCTGTATTGGTCAGCAATGTCAGACCAGCCGGCACCCACATCATACTCAGCTGCTGTCTGATCGCTACCATGCAGCACGACGACGAGCGGAGCGCCCGCGGGCAAATCCTCCGGTATATAGGTCTTGGCATTCAAGGCGCCCGGGTTTGACCCGAAATCTTTGAGGTCTGCCAACCGGCCATTCTGACTGTTGCTACCGCCCTTATACAAGGCGCTCACGTTTGACCCAAAATCTTTCAGGTCTGCCAGAGGATCATTCTGGCTGTTGCTTCCGCCTACATACGTGTTGGGATCCATAAGGTTCATCATCAACTCTCCTGACGCGTGGCGAGACTCCCACTAATAGGCTGTTGCTACACCACAATTTGAACGTCATGGTACTCGACCGATGGGGACTCCTCTGTGCGCAAGCGAACATGGTGTTTTTGACGCTATCAGGCCTTATGCCGGAAAGACCTTCAGCGAGCCAGTTTCACCCTTATCAGGCGTTACCTGGTGTTGCTAAAGCCACCAGAATAAAGGGTAGGCAAGTGACGGGTGCTGAGATAGGGGGCCCCGATTAACGAAGCAAGGATGGGCGTGGCCAGCCGATGTCATCGTGGGCCTACTTCGCTGATGACCTGAGAGTAGTCGTGGTATCGATCCCCTTATCCCGGGGGGGGCGACGATAGCTCATCAGGCGGTCGTACTCCTTCTTGACGACCTCGTAACACTCACATACCCGCTCTTCCAGGCCGGGTCTGTCAAGAATAGTGATGCGCCCACGATGGTAAGAAATCAGGCCATCCCTCTGCAGCTTGCCGGCCGACTCCGTGACGCCCTCTCGACGGACGCCAAGCATGTTGGCGATCAGCTCCTGGGTCATGAGCAGCTCGTTGGTCGGCAAGCGATCCAGGCTCAGCAGCAGCCAGCGACACAGCTGCTGATCCAGGCTGTGATGCCGGTTGCATACCGCCGTCTGCGCCATCTGGGTTATCAGTGCCTGGGTGTAACGCAGGAGGAGGTCCTGCAGGGGACCCGCACGATAGAACTCGGTCTTCAGCAACGGCCCCCTGAGGCGATAGGCGTAGCCACCACTCTGCACGATGGCACGGCTCGGTGTGGTTTCGCCGCCCATGAACAGCGAGACGCCGACGACACCCTCGGCACCGACGACGGCGATTTCTGTCGAATCACCATCATCCATGACACAGAGTAGCGATACGATGGAGTCCGTCGGGAAATAGACATAGCGCATTGTCTCGCCCGACTCTGCCAGCGAATCCCCAAGCTTCAATTCGACCGGCTCGAGGAGGGGCGCCAGGCGCTGGTATTCATCCAATGGCAAGGCTGCCAGCATGGAATTCTGACGAGGATCTGGTTTTTGGGCCATGGCTGGTAACATTCCTTTAGCTGACAATCTCCCGAAGGGCCTGGGCAACCACTCTGACACACAGGGCCAGTCAACTCAGTCTGACAAGCACGCTCCGCCCGTCTGCCACTTGCTGACCGGAGAGCGACAGGGTCTAGCCCATCGTCCGGGGGCTTCGGAAGGCCCCCTTCCGTCCCCACCTCGAACGTACTTTCTCCGTGACCTAAATGCCACACAAGCCGCTATCGTGCCGGCTACAGCTCCCCACAGAGTATCGCGCTGGTGTTGACCTCCTCAAGAAACTTCAGATTCTCCAGATTATAGATCAGTACAAGATAGAGCGTAGTGAACGCGCCCAGATGGAGACCGGCCGTGTTCTCCAATACTGGGCGAGATCGACGAAATGGATGTCGCTGATATCTTGGATGGCGATGATCGATGCCTAGCGCGACCGCATGCGTGGGCATGGCGGCGCAGTCATCGTAAGGAGGAGCAGTGAGAGCGCGGCGCGACAACACGCGGTCAAAGCCATCACCTGGCCGGCGACTTTCTGATGATTGGAGCCTATATGGAATCTAGCGGAGTGATAACGAAAAACGACTACCGCGATTATTCGCCAAGTGGCCGTTTTCATGGGTATTTCTGGTGCCGCAAAGCGGAGTCGAACCGCTGACCTACGCATTACGAGTGCGTTGCTCTGCCCGCTGAGCTATTGCGGCACTGCGGGTGATGCTAGTGCGGCAAGGGCGATTCGGCTACTCCTTGATGGCCTCACGCCGCCGGGTGAGGCCTTCCTGGGCGGAGGAGGCCACTAGGCGGCCATGGCGGTCATAGATGGTGCCGCGGGCGAAGCCGCGCGCCGAACCGGTCCAGGGGCAGTCCATGTCATAGAGCAGCCAGTCGTTGACCCTTGTGTCGTGGTGGAACCAGAGCGCATGGTCGAGGCTGGCGATCTGCAGTCCGGGGTCGCGGTAATCGAGGTCGTGAGGCACCAGGGTGGTGGTCAGCAGGTTGAAGTCGGAGCTGTAGGCAAGCAGGTAGCGGTGCAGCACCGGGTCCTCGGGCAGATCGCCGGCCAGGCGGAACCAGACACGCTTGCGTGCCGGCTGGCCGGCCTCCCATTCCTGGCTGTCGAGCAGAAACTCGATGGGATGGCTGTCGAAGCGCACCAGGCGGGCGCTCTCCGTGAGGGCCTCCGGCGTGGCGACGTCGGGCATGGCCGTCTGGTGGTCGAAGCCCGACTCCTCGCCGTGAAAGGAGGCGCTGCAGAAGAAGATCGGCCGCCCCTTCTGGATGGCGGTGACGCGACGGGTGGTGAAGCTGCCGCCGTCGCGCACGGCATCCACCTGATAGACTACCGGGAGGTGGGGATCTCCCGGGCGCAGGAAATAGCCATGCAGCGAGTGGGCACGTCGGCCCGAGTCGACGGTCTGACTGGCGGCGGAGAGCGCCTGGCCCAGCACCTGGCCGCCGAACAGCTGGGGAAGCCCCAGGTCCTGGCTATGGCCGCGGAACAGGTTCTCTTCCAAGTTTTCCAGGCCGAGCAGGCCTACCAGAGTGTTCAGGGCGTCGGACATTGTCGGGGTCTCCAAGGGGCGGCCGGGGCGCTTCCCGGCGTTCACATACGGCCGTTTCATTCCAGTCTACAGGGAGTCCGCGGCGTTGCGCAGTGACGAATTCTACATGCATCGGGCGCTGGATCAGGCTCGCGAGGGACTGGCCGCCGGCGAGGTGCCGGTGGGCGCGGTAGTGGTCGACCCCCAAGGCGAGGTCGTTGGCCGCGGCTTCAACGCCCCCGTGGCCTGCCATGACCCCAGCGCCCATGCCGAGGTGCGTGCCCTGCGCGATGCCGGTGCACGATTGGGAAACTACCGCCTCGACGGCTGCACCCTCTTCGTGACTCTGGAGCCCTGCCTGATGTGCACCGGGGCGATCATCCACGCCCGTCTGGCGCGGGTAGTCTACGGTGCTGCCGAGCCCCGTACCGGCATGGTGGAATCGAAGGCCAACCTCTTTGCCCAGCCCTGGCACCACCATCGCGTCGAGGTGGTGGGTGGCGTGCTGGCCTCCCGCGCCGCCAGCTTACTTAGGGAGTTCTTCGCCGCGCGGCGCCCTGTTTGAGCGAGCCAGCATAACGCGGTTACGGCCGGCTATTGGCGCGGCTCGGGGGACAGTAGGACGTCATCACGCTCTTCCAGCTCGGTTAGGCGCACATCGAGTCGAGGGAACTGCTGCTGGCTACGATCCACGTAGCTGAGGATCTCGTGGTAGCGGCGAATGTTGCGCACGTAGATCACCGGCTCACCGCCGCGGGCGTAACCGTGGCGGGTCTGGCTGTGCCATTCGCGCTCCTGCAGTAGCGGTAGCGACTCGCGCACGTCGGCCCAGCGGTCCGGGTTGCCGCCGCGCTGTTCGGTGATGCGGCGGGCATCGTAGAGATGGCCCAGCCCCACATTATACGCGGCCATGGCCATGAGCAGGCGGTCTTCCCCTGCTATCGAGTCTGGAAGACGATCCTTGAGCTCGCGCAGGTAGCGCGCACCGCCCTCGATGCTCTGCGCCGGGTCGAGGCGGTCGTCGACCCCGAGGTCGCCGGCGGTGGGTAGGGTCAGCATCATCAGGCCGCGCACTCCGGTGGGGGAGGTGGCCTGGGGGTCCCAGTGCGACTCCTGATAGCCCAGCGCCGCCAGCAGCTTCCAGTCGAAGCCGTTGTCGCGTGCGGCCTCGCGGAACAGCTCGGCATAGTCCGCCAGGCGGGCGTGGACGTGCTGGATGAAGGTGCGGGCCCCCACGTACTCCAGGTAGTCGTCGTGGCCGAAGTAGCGCGCCACCAGGGCGTCGAGCTCGCCCTCGTCGCGTAGCGCCCCGAGGAAGCGGTTAGCGGCCTCCACTAGCCCCAGGCCGCGTCCGGCGGGGAAGGCCCAGGCCATGGAGAGCGGGTCGCCGAACAGGAAGCCGCGCTCTACCCGGGGGAAGAACAGTCGGTTGAGACGGAACTGATGGTCGAAGACCACCGCGGCGTCGAGTCGCTCGTCCTCGATCCAGCGCAGCAGCTCGGCCACCTCGAACTCGGGGGACTCCTGCCAGCTGAGCTCGGGATGCTCGGCTTGCAGTTCGCGCAGCACCCGGTCGGTGCCGGCGCCGGCGATGGTACCGATGCTGAGGCCGGCGAGGTCCTCCATCGACGTGACCGGCGGCAGGCCGCGGCGGTAGACCAGCAGGGGCTGCAGTTCGAGGATCGGCCGGCTGAAGATCACGCCGGGCGTGTCCGGTTGCAGCGGCAGGGCCGCGGCGCCCACGTCGCCTTCATGGCGCACTGCCTCCAACACGCTGGCGATGTTGTGGTCGGCCTCCAGGGTTAGGCTGACCCCCAGGTGGGCGGCGAAGCGGCGCATCAGTTCGTATTCGAAGCCGGTCGGGCCCTGGCGGCCTTCGTAGTAGGTGGTGGGAGTGTTGCGGGTGTGGGCGGCGAGAAAGTCACGGGCCAGTACCTCGTTCAGATGGCGGCCATCGGGCACGCCGAAGGTCCCGGGCACCAGGCCGAGCAGTAGGGCCGCGGCCAGGGCGGCATAGCCGCGCCAGAAGCGGCGAAAATGGGCGGAAAGGGGTAGTGGCATTCGAGGACGGCACGTCAACGGGACTCCTCACCATAACCAGAGGGCGTTCGTCTGTCATCCGCACGATTTCTCGCCACACGCGCTTTCCAGTATCATGTGCGCTCGTTGCCGCAGGCCGCGGCCCGATCTTCCTGCTTCAGAGGCTCATGGATATGCTCGAACTGCGAGGCGCGCCCGCCCTCTCCGCTTTCCGTCATGCCAAGCTGCTGGCCGCCCTGCGTGATGCCGTTGCCGACGTCGCGTCTCTTCAGGCCGACTATGTGCACTTCGTGGACCATGACGGCGAGCTGGCCGGCGACGACCTGGCCGTGCTGGAGCGGCTGCTGGACTATGGCGGTAGGCAAGAGGCGCCGGTGCGTCCCGAGGGCCAGCTGTTCCTGGTGGTCCCGCGCATCGGCACTCAGTCGCCCTGGTCCTCCAAGGCCACTGATATCGCCCGTAACTGCGGCCTGGGGCAGGTGCGCCGTATCGAGCGCGGCATCGCCTATCGGGTGAAGCTCAAGGGCATGCTCTCAGAGAAGGCCTTCGAGGCTATTCGTGCCACCCTGCATGACCGCATGACCGAGACGGTGCTGGCCGACGCCTCGGATGCGGCGACGCTCTTCGCCCACCATGCGCCGGCACCGCTGGGCAGCGTCGACATCCTCGAGGGCGGCCGGGACGCACTGGCCCAGGCCAACGTGGCGCTGGGCCTGGCGCTGGCCGAAGACGAGGTCGACTACCTGGTCGATGCCTTCCGCCACCTGGGACGCAACCCCACGGACGTCGAGTTGATGATGTTCGCCCAGGCCAACTCCGAGCACTGCCGCCACAAGATCTTCAACGCCGACTGGGTGATCGACGGCGAGGCCCAGACACACTCGCTGTTCAAGATGATCAAGAACACCCACCAGGCGTCGCCGGAGAACATCCTCTCCGCCTACAGTGACAACGCCGCGGTGATCCGGGGCAGCGAGGCGCCGCGCTTCTTCCCCGTCCCGCTGACCGGCAAGGCGGGCGAGCATGCCGTCTATGGTAGCGTCGAAGAGCCGATTCAGATCCTGATGAAGGTGGAGACCCATAACCATCCCACGGCGATCGCGCCGCTACCGGGCGCGGCTACCGGCGCCGGCGGCGAGATCCGCGACGAGGGCGCCACCGGCATCGGCGGCAAGCCCAAGGCGGGGCTCACCGGCTTCACCGTCTCCAACCTGCGCATCCCCGAGTTCGTGCAACCCTGGGAGGCCTTCGACTATGGCAAGCCGGAGCGCATCGTCTCGGCCCTCGAGATCATGCTCGAGGGTCCCATCGGCGGGGCCGCCTTCAATAATGAGTTCGGCCGGCCCAACCTTGCCGGCTATTTCCGTACCTACGAGCAGGACGCCCTGGGTGCCAACGGCATCGAGCGCCGCGGCTACCACAAGCCAATCATGCTCGCCGGTGGCTACGGCAACATTCGTGACGGCCACGTCCAGAAGGGCGAGATCCCGGTGGGCGGCAAGCTGATCGTGATGGGCGGCCCGGCCATGCTGATCGGCCTGGGCGGCGGTGCGGCTTCCTCCATGGCCTCCGGCGCCTCAAGCGCCGATCTGGATTTCGCCTCGGTGCAGCGCGAGAACCCCGAGATCGAGCGCCGTGCCCAGGAGGTGATCGACCGCTGCTGGGCCATGGGGCAGGACAACCCCATCTGCTTCTTCCACGACGTGGGTGCCGGTGGGCTTTCCAACGCCCTGCCGGAACTGGTCAAGGATGGCGAGCGGGGCGGCCTGTTCGACCTGCGCGCGGTGCCCAACGCCGAGCCGGGCATGAGTCCGCTGGAGATCTGGTGCAATGAGGCGCAGGAGCGCTACGTGTTGGCCGTGGCGGCGGAGGATCTCGACACCTTCGACGCCCTGTGCCGGCGCGAGCGCTGCCCCTATGCGGTGGTTGGCGAGGCCACCGAAGCGCATCACCTGGAGGTGCGTGACCGCCACTTCGAGAGCAAGCCCGTTGACCTGCCGATGAGCGTGCTGTTCGGCAAGCCGCCGAAGATGACCCGTGAATTCCGCCGTGAGGCTCCCCCGCTGTCGAGCGTGATGCTCGATAACCTCGACCTGCGCGAGGCCATGGATCGGGTGCTGCGCCTTCCGGCGGTGGCCTCCAAGAGTTTCCTGATCACCATCGGTGACCGCTCCATCACCGGCCAGGTGGCCCGCGACCAGATGGTCGGCCCCTGGCAGGTGCCGGTGGCCGATGTCGCCGTGACCACGGCGAGCTTCGACACCCATGCCGGCGAGGCCATGGCCATGGGCGAGCGCCCCCCGGTGGCCCTGATCGACCCGGCCGCCAGCGCGCGCCTGGCGGTGGCCGAGGCCATCACCAACCTGGCCGCCGCCCCCATCGAGACGCTCGGCGACATCAAGCTCTCCGCCAACTGGATGAGCGCCGCCGACCACCCCGGCGAGAACCAGGCCTTGTATGACGCCGTGCATGCCGTGGGCATGGAGCTCTGCCCGGCGCTGGATATCGCCATTCCGGTAGGCAAGGACTCCATGTCCATGCGTACCGCTTGGCAGGAGACGGATGACCAGGGCGAGACCGAGGAGAAGAGCGTCACCTCCCCTTTAACCCTGGCGGTCACCGGCTTCGCTCCGGTCACGGATGCCATGCGCACCCTGACCCCCCAGATCAACCTGGAGCAGGACGAATCTGACCTGATCCTGATCGACCTGGGCGGTGGCCGCAATCGCCTGGGCGGCTCCGCGCTGGCCCAGGTCTACGGCCAGGTGGGCGACGACTGCCCCGACCTGGACGACCCGGAGGACCTCAAGGCCTTCTTCGCGGTCATCCAGGGGCTCAACGCCGAAGGCCAGCTGCTCGCCTATCACGACCGCAGCGACGGCGGCCTGCTGGTGACCCTGCTGGAGATGGCCTTCGCCGCCCATGCGGGCCTGGAGATCAAGCTCGACTGGCTGGTCGACGAGGCCGTCGAGGCGGTGGATGCGCTGTTCGCCGAGGAGCTTGGCGCGGTGATCCAGGTGAACCGCCGGGATACCGAGGCGGTGCTGGCCCAGTTCGCCGCCGCCGGTCTGGAGACGTGCGGCGTCATCGCACGCCCGCGCTACGACGACCAGGTGCGGGTGACCCTCTTCGAGGAGCCGCTGCTGGAGACCACCCGGCTGCTGGCTCAGCGCACCTGGAGCGAGACCAGCTACCGTATGCAGGCGCTGCGTGACAACCCGGACTGCGCCAAGAGCGAGTTCGACGGCCTGCTCGACGATCGCGACCCGGGGCTCTCGGCACAGCCAGGCTTCGATGTTAACGAGGACATTTCAGCTCCCTTCGTCAACACAACGCGCCCGGCCGTGGCGGTGTTGCGCGAGCAGGGGGTCAACGGCCAGCTGGAAATGGCCTGGGCCTTCGATCGCGCCGGCTTCGAGGCGGTGGACGTGCATATGAGCGACATCCTGGAAGGCCGGGTGTCCCTGGAGACGTTCAAGGGCCTGGTGGCCTGTGGCGGCTTCTCCTATGGCGACGTGCTGGGTGCGGGCGGCGGCTGGGCCAAGTCCGTGCTGTTCAACGAGCGCGCCCGTGAACAATTCGCGACCTTCTTTACCCGCGACGACAGCTTCTCTCTGGGCGTCTGCAACGGCTGCCAGATGCTGGCCCAGCTCAAGGCGCTGATCCCCGGCGCCGATGCCTGGCCGCGCTTCGTGCGCAACGAGTCGGAGCAGTTCGAGGCCCGTGTCGCCATGGTGCAAGTGGAGGAGAACCCCTCGATCCTGCTGGCCGGCATGGCGGGCTCACGGCTGCCCATCGCCGTGGCCCACGGCGAGGGCCGCGCCGAGTTCCGCGACAGCGCCCACCTGCGTAACATGCAGGGCAGCGGGCAGGTGGCCCTGCGCTACGTGGACCACTACGGCCAGGTGACGACCCGCTATCCGGCCAACCCCAACGGCTCGCCCTCTGGCATCACCGGCCTGACCACCTCGGATGGCCGTGCCACCATCATGATGCCTCACCCCGAGCGGGTGGTCCGCGCGGTCACCAACTCCTGGCGCCCGGCGGAGTGGACCCGCGACGGCGCCTGGCTGCGGCTTTTCCGCAACGCCCGGGCCTGGCTGGGCTGAGCGCGATACGCCCATGGCAGATGAAAAGGGAGGCGGCCTTCGGGCCGCCTCCCAGCGTTTTGGGTCCCTGCTGCGTGGCCAATCAGGCGCTGCGGCGTCCCGGCTCCCTGACGCCGCTCGCAAGACAGTGCTCGTTCAGGATCGCTAGCTCCGTCTGCTTCTGGCGGGCAATGGCGATGAATTCGCGGCCCAGGGAGGAGCCCGCACCCAGCTCACCGAGCCGTTCATACAGCCGTTGAGAGGCGGCGGCGTCGACCATGGCCTGAGACAGGGCGGCGCGCGCCTTCGTCAGGCTGCCGATCAGGCCCGGTGCCTTGGCAGCGGGCGCGGCAAGCCGCCTGGCTCCGCTGATGGGGAATTCCTCCAGGCCGAGTCGGCGTGCGGCGCGTTCCAGACCCGTGAGGCGCATCTCGCACTCGATACCCAGCGCGGCCATCAGCCGGCTGGCGGCGCTGCTGAAGGTCAGGAAGCGGAAGGCGAGGCCCCGGTAGCGGTCTAGCTCGCTGCGTTCGTGATCCCGGGCGAAGGCCAGAAGCTCCTCGGGTAGCAGGCGGGGGGTAGCGCTTGTTGGATTTGTCGTCATGGCGGTCTCCTCTGCTGGGGCGCGAGGCCAATCCTCCAGCAGGTTAGCGCCGCTTGGCATGACCCGGATCAAGTTTTTGCCAGTTGAGTCCGCGAAGGGCCGATCTCATACGCGGCCTGTCGGCAATGTCGTCGGTTTCCTGACCGCCTGGTCGGCAATCGGGAGGGGCAGCGAATCCCTTGCCGTCCCTAGTCGGCGTCCTCTTAAGTGTGAAACAGATGTTTGAAAATGCGCGCCTCTCCCGCCACACTGCCCGATAGTCGTTTTCGAGGAGAGGCAGATGGCAGCGACCGAGCAATTCCACGATCGGGTCACCCTGGGAATCGACGACCATGTCGCCGAGGTGCACCTGGCCAGGCCGCGGGCCCATAACGGCCTGGACTGGGCGATGATCGACGGCCTGCTGGCGGTCCAGCGTCGCCTGACCGAGCTCGAAGGCCTTCGCGCCGTGGTGTTCGCCGGAGAGGGCGACAGCTTCTGTGCCGGCCTGGACATGGCGGCCATCATGGACCAGCCGGCGCGGCTGCCGTCGCTGCTCGAGACCGACGCCGCCGACGGCATCAATCCGGTGCAGCGCCTGGCGATGGGTTGGCGTGAGGCAGGAGTGCCGGTGATCGCGGCCCTGCACGGGCACGTCTACGGTGGCGGCCTGCAGATTGCCCTGGGTGCCGATATCCGGGTGGTACACCCCCAAGCGCGCCTGGCGCTGCTGGAGATCGTCTGGGGCATCATCCCCGACATGGCCATCAGTGTCACCGGGGCCCATCTGCGTGGCGACGTGCTGCGCGAACTGGCCTGGACGGGGCGCAAGCTGGGGGGTGACGAGGCCCTGACGCTGGGTCTGGTGACCCGCCTGGCCGAGGAGCCCCTGGCCACGGCGCGGTCGATCGCCGCGACCATCGCTGGCCACTCTCCTCGGGCGGTGGCGGCGGTGGGCGAGCTGCTCGACCAGACGCCCGAGCTCGATCGCCGTGGGCGCCTCGCCCTTGAGGCCCACCTGCAGTCCGGCTTGTTTGGCTCGACGGAACAGCAGGAGGCCATGGCGGCTCGCCTAGCGGGGCGTCCCCCGCGATTTCCCCCTGACTGACGGGGGCGGCGTGCAGCGCTAAGATGGCGGCCTGTCCGCCGACGAGCCGATCGCACCATGCCCCACTCCTTTGCCGCCGTGTCGACGCCCCCGAGCCTGCGTCCCTACCAGCAGGAGGCGGTGCGCCGCGTGGTGACCCACTTTCGCGCCTGCGACGAGCCGGCTGTGGTCGTGCTGCCCACCGGCAGCGGCAAGTCGCTGGTGATCGCCGAGCTGGCGCGCCTGGCCAGGGGCCGCGTGCTGGTGCTGGCCCATGTGCGAGAGCTCGTCGAGCAGAACCACGCCAAGTATCAGGCCTACGGTCTCGATGCTGATATCTTCAGCGCCGGCCTGGGGCGCAAGGAAGCCAGCCGTCAGGTGGTGTTCGGTTCGGTGCAGTCGGTGGTGCGCAACCTGGAGCGCTTCGCCGTGCCGGAGCATCTGCGCGACCCCTTCACCCTCCTGGTGATCGACGAGTGCCACCGGGTGTCGCCTAAGGAGGATGCCAGCTACCGCCAGGTGGTCGACCACTTACGGGCGGCCAATCCGCGGCTCAAGGTACTGGGGCTTACCGCCACGCCCTACCGGCTGGGGCAGGGGTTCATCTACCACCGTCATCATCACGGCATGGTACGCGGCGATGAGGATGCCTTCTTTGCCGACTGCGTCTTCGAGCAGCCGCTGCGGCTGATGGTCAAGCAGGGCTACCTGGTACAGCCGGTGCGGATCGACGCCGCCGTCGAACGTTACGACTTCTCGGCACTATTCTCCACGTCAGGCCCGGCGGCGGGTGGCCTGTTCCGCGAGGAGGCGCTTAACCGGGTGGTGGCGGGCCACCGCGCCACGCCGGGGATCATCGCCGAGGTGATCGAGCGCGCCCGGGACCGTGAAGGCGTGATGCTTTTCGCCGCCAGTGTCGCCCATGCCGAGGAGGTCCTCGGCTACCTGCCCGCCGGCGAGGCGGCCCTGGTGACCGGCGAGACCCCTGCTGCCGAACGCCAGCGGCTCATCGACGCCTTCAAGGCTCGCCGGCTCAAGTACCTGGTCAATGTGGCGGTGCTCACCACCGGCTTCGACGCCCCTCACGTGGACCTGATCGCCATTCTCCGACCCACCGAGTCGGTGAGCCTCTACCAGCAGATCGTCGGCCGCGGCCTGCGCCTCTCGCCGGGAAAGCGCGACTGTTTGATCCTAGATTACGCCGGCAACCCCTGGGACCTCTTCGCCCCGGAGGTGGGCTCGCCGAAGCCCGCCTCGGACAGCGAGCCGGTGCAGGTCGAATGCCCGGCCTGCGGGCATGCCAACCTCTTCTGGGGCAAGCGCGACGGCGATCTGGTCATCGAGCACTTCGGTCGTCGCTGTCAGGGCTTGATCGAGGACGCTGAGGAGGACAGTTGCGCGGCGCCGGGCGCCGGTAAAAAGCGCCAGTGCTCATTTCGCTTCCGCTTCAAGGTGTGTGGCGACTGCGGCACCGAGAACGATATCGCCGCCCGCCGCTGTCACGGCTGCGAGGTCCTGCTGGTGGACGCCGACGACAAGCTCAAGGAGGCGCTGCGCCTACGCGACGCCCGGGTGCTGCGCGTGGCCGGCATGCAGCTGGAGGCCACCGTCAACGGTCGTGGCATGGCGCGTCTCAAGGTCACCTATCATGACGAGGACGGCACCACCCTGTCCGAGTGGTTCGCCCTGGAGACTCCGGCCCAGCGGGGCGCCTTCGCCGCCGTCTTCCTGCGCGATCATCTCCGCGCGCCGGGGGTGCCGTTCCGTCCTACCACCCCCGAAGAGGTCATCGCCGAGCGGCGCCGACTGCGCCACCCCGACTTCGTGGTGGGCCGCCGGGTGGGCCGCCACTGGCAGGTGCGCGAGAAGCTCTTCGACTATGTCGGGCGCTATCGCAAGGCCGAAAGTGTGGAGGAGTAGACCGGCGGTGGCAGTCGTGGTGATACCTTGGTCATCGAGTATCGCAGAGTAAAGATTGGTAAAGTGATGCCATGGGGCGAGCGAGCCGACAACAACATTTGATGGGGGATGGGGTGCTGTCAGACGACTTTTTCGCAAGCTTGGTAGAAAAGGTGGATGACGTGATCTGGGCGGTCGGTTATCCGCATTGTCAGTTCGAGTACCTGAACCCGGCTGCAGCGACCGTGTTTGGACGCCCGACTCAGGCATTCATGGACGACGCGAATCTGTGGCTGACGATTGTGCATCCGGACGATCATGATGACGTCGCCGCTTCTCATGACCGCTTGTTGCAACAAGGAGACGTGGAGCGCCGCTATCGAATCCTCAGGCCCGATGGTGAGCCGGTATGGATACACGACCGAGCCTGGCTGATGAGAGGCACGAACGGTGAGCCGGTGCGCCTGTTCGGCATCGCCCGTGATGTGACGCGGGAAATGGCCGAGCAGCAGCGATTGAAGAGCACCCTGACGCTGCACCGACGCTTTATGGAGAATGCCCCTGACCCCATCTTCCTGGTTCGGGTAGCGCCCGACGGCACCTTTGTTTTTCGCTACAATAATCCGGCCCATCGGCAGCAGACCGGTATCCCCCTCGAAGCCCTGCGCCACCAGACTCCGGAGACGCTGCTCGACGCGTCGCAGGCGGCTGCCGTCAACTCGCACTATCGCGAATGCGTTCAACTCAAGCGGCCCATCCAGTACGAGGAGCGACTCGACCTGCCGGCCGGTGCGCGTGATTGGCAGACCCTGCTGGTGCCAGTGGAGGACGCTGCCGGCGACGTGGTCGAGCTGGCGGCGATTGCGCGTGATATCACTGAACTCAAGGAGGCCGAGCAAAAGAGTCGCGATGCCTTCCAAGCCCTGGACCAGCTGCTCCAGGCGAGCCCCGTGGTCATCTACGAGTGTCAGCCGGCGCCTGAGCTGATCCCGACCTATGTCAGCTCCAGCGTGGAGCGGCTGTTCGGTTACATCCGGGACGAATTGCTTAACCGCTCCATTTGGCAGGACATGATCCATCCCGATGATGCGACCTTGACGCTCTCCAAGGTCAATACGCTACTCGCGGGGGAGGGGCCCATTCAGCTCAACTACCGCTTGCGCCACCGGGACGGCCACTACCTCCAGGTGCAGAGCGAAAAGCGATTGGTTTGCGACGACAACGGCCGGCCCGTGAAGGTGGTGGGCGCGATCCTCGATATCTCCGATTCCTCACGTCTCAGCCAGCGATTGGAAAAGCTGGGGCAGCAGCTGCCCGGTTTCATCTATCAGTATCTGCTTACGCCCAGCGGGGAGGGACGGTTCCTCTACGCGAGCCGCCGCAGTATTGCGATCTATGGAGCGACCCCCGAGGAACTGTCGCGAAGCGATACGGCGGCCTTCAACGTGATTCATCCCGACGATCGGGAGAGCGTCAAGGCCGCGATAGAGGCGTCTGCCGATACCCTGGGCCATTGGCACTGTGAGTACCGGGTGCGCCATCCTCGGGGACACGAACTCTGGGTCGAGGGGCTGGCCACGCCGGAGCGCCTCGAGGATGGCAGTATAATGTGGCACGGCTATATCGCCGATGTATCGGAGCGCAAGCGTCTGCAGCTGGAGCTCGAAGCTAGCGAGGCGCGCTTCCGTCGGCTGGCCACGGTAGACATGCTGACGGGAGCACCGAATCGGCGTCACTTCATGCATTGCCTCGACGCCGAGCTGGCGCGCGTGAAGCGTCACGGAGGGGATGCCTGCCTGGTGATGTTCGATGCCGACCACTTCAAGCGGATCAACGATACCTTTGGCCATGCCGCCGGAGACGAAGCGCTCAAGGCACTGGTCAGCGCAGGGCGTGGGCAACTACGAGGCCCCGATGTGCTGGGTCGGTTGGGGGGCGAGGAGTTCGCCATCCTGTTGCCCGATGCGTCGCTCGACGGTGCCTTGACGCTGGCCGAACGTTTCCGCCAGGCCATCGCCGCCATGCAGGTTGTGTCGGGTGGCTCAAGGTTCAGTTTGACCATTAGCCTGGGAGTGGCGGCATTGCGCGCGCAGGACTCCGCCGACAGCGCCATGGAGCGGGCCGACAAGGCGCTCTATCGGGCCAAGACGCGCGGCCGTGATCGCGTTTGCTGCGAAAGCAACGAGCCCGATGACGTCGCAATCCAGTGATCGGGTCTGTCTGTGCTAGAGGCATCTTGCTAGACTGGCCAGCTGATTTCGCGTCTCCGGAGAGGCACGCCGCGTGAGCGCCACCCCCGCTACCGACAGCCCCGAGCAGGGCGTCGCCGCAGCCCAGCAGGCCGCGGTCCTCGGGCGGCTGTTCGACGAGCCGATCACCGAGCTGCCGGAGGACCTCTATATCCCCCCGGAGGCCCTGCGGGTGTTCCTGGAAGCCTTCGAGGGGCCGCTGGATCTTCTGCTCTACCTGATCCGGCGCCAGAACCTGGACATCCTGGCCATCGATGTGGCCGCCATCACCCACCAGTATATCGAGTATGTGGAGCTGATGAAGGCCATGGAGATCGAGTTGGCCGGAGAGTACCTGCTGATGGCGGCGATGCTTGCCGAGATCAAGTCGCGTACCTTGCTGCCGCGCCCGCCGAAGGAGGGCGGCGACGATGAGGAAGACGACCCGCGTGCCGAGCTGATCCGCCGGCTGCAGGAGTACGAGCGCCTCAAGCACGCCGCCGAGTCGCTGGCCGAGCTGCCGCGCCTGGGCCGCGACTGGTTTCCCGCCCGAGCGGCACTGCCTCCGCTGGAGTCGCGGGTAATCCACCCCGACGTGGAGCTTAATGAGCTGCTTGGGGCCCTGGCCGGCATCCTGCGCCGTGCCGAGCTCTCCCAGACCCACCAGATCAGCCGCGAGGCGCTCTCGACCCGGGAGCGGATGCTGGCGATCATGGAGCGGCTCGGCGACGGGCAGTTCACAGCCTTCGAGGCGCTGTTCCGGCTGGAAGAGGGACGGCCGGGGGTGGTCGTCACCTTCATGGCGATCCTCGAGCTGGCCAAGGAAGCGATGATCGAGATTGTGCAGAACGCACCGCTCTCGCCGATCCATGTGCGTGCCCGAGCGGTAAGGGAAGAGGGCGAGCCAGACGAGTTGGACGACCTGGAGACCGAGGGTGAGAGCGCCTTCGACGATGACGAGGGAGCGCGTCCATGACCGCCATGGAGTACCCAGAGGCCCTGGACGAGATCCTGGAGGCGGCGCTGCTGGCCGCTGGCGAGCCGCTCTCACTGGAGCGCTTCGAGGGGCTCTTCGGCGCCCACGAACGCCCTACCAGGCGCGCCCTGCGCGAGGCACTTGAGCGGCTCGGCATGCGCCATGAAACGGGGGCCATGGAGCTTCTCGAGACCGCCTCGGGCTATCAGCTGCGTATCCGGCCTCGTCTCTCAGCCTGGGTGTCGCGGTTGTGGGACGAGCGCCCGCAGCGCTATTCTCGGGCGCTGCTCGAGACCCTGGCGCTGATCGCCTACCGCCAGCCGGTGACACGCGGCGACATCGAGGAAGTGCGTGGCGTCACGGTGAGCGGTTCGATCATGCGCACCCTGCTGGAGCGCGGCTGGATCCGCGTGGTGGGCCATCGCGACGTGCCGGGCCGACCGGTGGTCTATGCCACCACGCGCAGCTTCCTCGATGACTTCGGCCTCAAGACCCTCGACGAGCTGCCGCCGATGCACGAGCTCAAGGCCTTCCAGGAGCCAGGGTTAGAACTGGACGAGGCCCCGCCGCCGCCCCAGTACGATCTGCTGGCCCAGGCCGACGAGGCGCCGCAAGAGCCTTCGAAAGAGGCGGCGGATGACCCTGAGCAGGATGAGATATCCCCGGAGGAGCGGGCTGCGGCCCGCTCCCCGGAAGCGACGGCCGGGACGGCCGACGACAACCACGCCGGGACGGCGTCAGAGCGGGCAGGGCTGAGCTTCGCCGAACTCGAGGCTCGCCTGTCCGAACGTGCCCGGAGCCGCGTCGACGATGACGCTGCCCCGGGGGCGGAATCCACATCCAATGAGAACGACCCATGAGCAATACCAGCGAAAAACTGCAGAAGGTCCTGGCGCGCGCCGGACTGGGTTCGCGCCGCGAGATGGAGGCCGCCATCGCCGATGGCCGGGTCAAGGTCAATGGGCAGGTGGCCTCGTTGGGCGACCGCATCGAGATGCGCGACAAGGTGAGCTTCGACAACCGGCCGGTGGCACTGCGCGGTGCCGAGGAGGTGCCGCGCCGGGTGATCATGTACAACAAGCCCGAGGGCGAGCTGTGCACTCGCAAGGACCCCGAAGGCCGGCGCACCGTCTTCGACCGCCTGCCGCGCCTCAAGGGAGAGCGCTGGATCGCCATCGGCCGCCTGGACATCAACACCAGTGGCCTGCTGCTCTTCACCACCGATGGTGAGCTCGCCAACCGGCTGATGCACCCCTCCACCCAGGTGGAGCGGGAGTATGCGGTACGCGTCATGGGCGAGGTGGCCAAGGAGAAGGTGGTGGCCATGGTCGAGGGGGTGATGCTCGAGGATGGGCCGGCGCGCTTCACCGACGTGCAGGAGTTCGGCGGCGAGGGGATCAACACCTGGTTCCATGTGGTGATCATGGAAGGGCGCAACCGCGAGGTGCGCCGCCTGTGGGAGTCTCAGGGGCTCACCGTCAGCCGCCTCAAGCGGGTGCGCTACGGTAATATCTTTCTCGACAAGCGGGCCCGCGCCGGTGAATGGACCGAGCTCACTCAGGACGAGATCGATGACCTGTCAGAGACCGCTGGCCTGTCCGCGCGCAAGGTGCCGGACCTGACCCCCGACGAGAAGAATCGCTGGAGCCGCGACAAGCACAAGCGCAAGCCGGTGCAGGCGATGCGCAAGCCCAAGACCCGGACCCGCCACTGATCGTCGCCTGCGACAAAAGGCAGAAAAATGCTTGCCAGGGGGGCGGGTAATCGGTAATATCTGCCCCCGTTCGGAAGGGTCGTTAGCTCAGTTGGTAGAGCAGTTGGCTTTTAACCAATTGGTCGTAGGTTCGAATCCTACACGACCCACCATCCGGACCTGTATGCTTGCTGGCAAGCACCGGGTCGTTAGCTCAGTTGGTAGAGCAGTTGGCTTTTAACCAATTGGTCGTAGGTTCGAATCCTACACGACCCACCAGATATGACGAAAAACGCCGCCGCTTCCAGGGAAGCGGCGGCGTTTTTTATCGTCTTGTGGTTGCAGTGCAGCTTGTACTCGGCTCAGCGACGCTCCGCCATAGAAGAGGGCAGTCGGCCGAGCCTATTAGCGATGGCTCAGTAATCCTGAAGCTGCACCCGGCCAAGGGTGTAGTCGCCCCCCTGGTTGGTCAGCACGAATCCCTGGAAGCGATTGCGCAGGGCAGTGTCCCGCACGCGGAGGAGGCGCTGCCCATCCACGTGGACCCGCATCGTTGCGTTGGCGTCACGGGTCCAGACGAGGGTGTGGAACCGACCGTCCTCGAGGTCCAGACTCCCTTCATGGCGGGCCACCACCTCGATGCCTCCCGGTGTCAGCCTGACCAGACTGAGCCCCGGGCTCGTCCCGGCAGAGTAGACCAGTCGATAGCCGGTACCGTTGGGCCGGTTGCCCTGGAAGAGTCCCAGTTCCAGGCTGCCCGGGCGCTGGCGGGAGGCGAGTTCGAGCTCCATCCTGAAGGCATTGTCGACCGGTGCATTGACGAAGATTTGAGCCGGTTCCGCTACGCTCGGCGTTTCGCCCCGGCTGACGCTTCCCGTCTGTTCCAGGATCAGCTCCAGCATGGCCAGGCCGATCTCTTCCGGGCGGTCTGCGCTGAGCCGGCGTGATTCGCGATCGGGCGCGCCTTGGGTCGCCACGATGCTGCGCAACCCGTTGTCTTCGACCTCAAAGTCGCCGCTGAGCACCGTCCAGGCAGGATTGCGACGGTAGTCGCCGTCGCGGAAGTCGTCCTGTAGGGCGACTCGCGGCGAGGCGGAAGGTGGCGCATCCGGGGCTGGCGTTATGGCGTCACGTTGCGTCTCGCGCAGGCGTTTCAGCAGGTCGGCCGTTGCATAGCCGTCCGGGGTCATATCAATATCGGCCTGGTATTGGCGTATTGCGCTGCGGGTGCGGCTGCCCATGGCACCATCCACCGGGCCGGCATCGTAGCCGAGTCGATTGAGCTCGCGCTGTATTTCGGCAATACCCTGCCTGTCCGACAGCGTTTCGATGTCGGGTCGTGATGGCAGTGTCGCTTCCGGGGGCGCTGCCTCTTCTGGCTGCCAGGCCCGTGCCGCCTGCTGAGCCTCGGCGATCTGCCCGGACGTCATGCGCTCGCTCAGCGAGTCGCGCGCCTCGGCCGCATGGCGGTGGCCTCGGGCCGCCGCGAGATTGTACCACTGGTGGGCCTGAACGAAATCCTGTGGTGTTCCGCTGCCAGTCTCGTGCAGGCGGCCCAGCATGTACTGGGCATCTGCATCACCCCCTCTGGCCGCTGCGCTGAATTCCTGAAGTGCCTGGCGGTACTCCTGCCGTTCATAGTGGTGCATGGCACCAGCATAATCGGCGTTAGCCAGTGCGATGTGGCCGGACAGGAGGAGTAGGAACACAAATCCTTTGGTGATGATCACGGGACGTCTCCAGAGGAAAGAGGGTGGCATTTTCTGACTGCCGCCGCTGTGTCTCATCGTGCTGGATGGCCACTCGAAATTACATCTTACTAGTTCTCGCTGGTCTTAACGAAGACCGAGAACGGAGAGAATTACCAGCACGATGACGATGGCACCGACAATATAGACGATGTTGTTCATAGAAGCTTCCTTTCGTAGTGCATTGTCCTGTTTCAGGATGCTGCAAGATGATTCGTGTCGAGATGGCGTCGCGATCCCTGCGACGCATGGGGCAACTCCCTGTAATAGGCTGTTCCCTTGCTCTACCCGTTTTAAAGATATGCGCTAGAGGGGTTGGCGTCTGTGCGCTAACGTACAGTTGGCTAATAGTCGATCGAAAGTTGCGACATGCAGGGTGTGACCTTCCCCCCAGGAACCGGTCCACCGTCAATGTGAGATTTCCGCTACGTTTAGCCTGATAGCAGGAGATCTCGCGATGAAGCGTAACCGACATAACGAAGAGCAGATCATCGGCATCCTCAAGGCCAACGAGCGCGGCGTCTCGGTCGCCGAGCAGGCCCGGCAGAACGGCGTGACCGAGCAGACCATCTACCGCTGGAAGGCCAAGTACAGCGGCATGGAAGTCTCGGAGGCCAAGCGCCTGCGCGAGCTGGAGACCGAGAACGCCCGGCTGAAGAAGCTCCTGGCGGAAAGCGCCCTCGACAATGCTGCGCTCAAGGAGATTGTCTCGGGAAAGTGGTGACGCCCGAAGCGAAGCGGCGTGCGGTGAAGCACCTGGTGGCAGGCGGCTGGCTCAGCCAGCGAGGTGCCTGCCGATTGCTGGGCCTGGCAAGGTCGGTAGCCCGGTACCAGGCGATGCCGCGTGACGATGCGCCGCTTCGGGCCCGCCTACAAGCCTTGGCGACCTGCTATCCCCGCTATGGCTACTTGCTGCTGCATGCCTTGTTGCGTCAGGAGGGCCTGGTGATCAATCGCAAGCGGACCTACCGGCTGTACTGCGAGCAGGGTCTTCAGGTCCGAACTCGGCGGCGTAAGCGGCTGCTCCGGCCGAGAACACCGATGCCACTGCCGGACAGGCCCAATCAGCGCTGGTCGATGGACTTCGTGTCGGACCAGTTGGCCTCGGGAGGCCGCTTTCGAGTGCTGAACATCGTGGACGATTTCAGCCGCGAGTGTGTCGGCCAGTTGGTGGACACGTCTATCTCGGGACGTCGCTTGGCCCGGTTTCTCGACGAGGTCGCGAACCATCGCTCACTGCCGGCCTCGATTGTCTGCGATAACGGACCGGAGCTGACCAGCAAGGCGATGTTCTTCTGGGCGCGTGAGCGGACG
>CAYWBG010000016.1:0-27117 GCA_964456005.1 uncultured Halomonas sp. | reverse complement strand
CCAAGCAGGCCGTGGCCTATCGTCAGGTCTCCCTGCTGCTGCGTCGCCCGCCGGGGCGCGAGGCCTTCCCGGGTGATGTCTTCTACCTCCACTCTCGTCTGCTCGAGCGCGCCGCACGCGTGAACGTCGACTACGTCGAGAAGTTCACCAACGGTGAAGTGAAGGGCAAGACCGGCTCGCTCACCGCGCTGCCGATCATCGAGACCCAGGGCGGCGATGTCTCGGCCTTCGTTCCGACCAACGTGATCTCCATCACCGATGGTCAGATCTTCCTGGAGACCGACCTGTTTAACTCGGGTATCCGTCCGGCCATCAACGCCGGTCTGTCGGTATCGCGGGTGGGTGGCTCGGCCCAGACCAAGATCATCAAGAAGCTTGGCGGCAGCGTGCGTTTGGCCCTGGCCCAGTACCGCGAGCTGGCGGCCTTCGCCCAGTTCGCTTCCGACCTGGACGAGGCGACCCGCAAGCAGCTGGAGCATGGTCAGCGTGTCACCGAGCTGATGAAGCAGAATCAGTACTCGCCGATGTCCGTGGCCGAGATGGCCCTCTCCCTTTACGCCGCCAACGAAGGCTTCCTAGATGACGTCGACGTCAGCAAGGTACTGGACTTCGAGCGCTCTCTGCAGGATTTCATGAAGTCTGAATATGCCGAGCTGCTCGACAAGATCAACCAGTCCGGCGACTACAGCGATGAGATCAAGGGCGGTTTGAAAGAGGGTCTCGAGAAGTTCAAGGCCACTCAGAGCTGGTAATCCCGCTGGCCCGCCCCGCCTTCGGGGCGGGCCCAGGAGCTTTCTGAGGGCCACGAACGGAGTAGATCGCTATGGCAGCTGCAAAAGAGATACGCACCCAGATCGGGAGCATCAAGAACACGCAGAAGATCACCAGCGCCATGGAAATGGTGGCTGCGTCGAAGATGCGCCGGGCTCAGGACCAGATGAAGGCCAGCCAGCCGTATGCGCGTCAGATCCGCAATGTCGTGGGCCATATTGCCGACGCCAACCCCGAGTATCGTCACGAGTACATGATAGAGCGAGACGTGAAACGGGTCGGCTATATCGTGGTTTCCACCGACCGCGGCCTGTGCGGTGGCCTGAACGTCAACATGTTCAAGGCCGTCCTCAAGGATGCCAAGGCCTGGCGCGACGAGGGCGCAGAGCTCGATTTCTGTGCGCTTGGCAGCAAGGCCGGCAGCTTCTTCAAGAGCTACGGGGGCAACCTGGTGGCGGCGAAGAGCGGTCTGGGCGAGTCGCCCGAGGTCGAGGATCTGATCGGTAGCGTTAAGGTGATGCTGGACGCGTATGACGAGGGGCGCCTGGATCGGTTGTTCGTGGTGTACAACGAGTTCGTCAACACCATGACCCAGCAGCCGGTGGTCAGGCAGATATTGCCCCTGTCTCCCGATATGGGAGCGGATACGCATGACGAAGAGAACAAGCGTCCCGGTAGCTGGGACTACCTGTATGAGCCGGATGCCAAGGCGCTGCTGGATAGTCTGCTGGTTCGTTTCATTGAATCGCAGGTCTATCAGTCGGTGGTCGAGAATGGCGCCTGCGAACAGGCGGCGCGAATGATCGCCATGAAGAGTGCCACCGACAACGCCGGCGGCCTGATCGACGATCTGGAGATGGTGTATAACAAGGCCCGACAGGCCGCCATTACCCAGGAGATCTCCGAGATCGTCGGGGGCGCCGCCGCCGTATAGCGCCGGGGAGGGCGAGCCCCTCCCGGCATACAGGCTTCATAGGCAGGTTTTTTAGAGGATCGCAAGATGAGCGGACGTATCGTACAAATCATCGGCGCGGTGATTGACGTAGAGTTTCCGCGGGACGATGTTCCCAAGGTCTACGACGCGCTGAAGGTCTCGAATGTCGAGACCGTGCTCGAAACCCAGCAACAGCTGGGTGACGGCGTGGTGCGCACCATCGCCATGGGCTCCACCGAGGGGCTGAAGCGCGGTATGGAGGTTGCCAACACCGGTGCCGCCATCTCCGTGCCCGTGGGCAAGGAGACACTGGGTCGCATCATGAACGTGCTCGGCGAGCCGATCGACGAGGCCGGCGACATCGGTGAGCAGGAGCGCATGCCGATCCACCGCAAGGCACCGGGCTATGCCGATCAGGCGGCTTCTAATGAGCTGCTGGAGACCGGCATCAAGGTCATCGACCTGGTCTGCCCGTTTGCCAAGGGCGGCAAGGTCGGCCTGTTCGGCGGCGCTGGTGTGGGCAAGACCGTCAACATGATGGAGCTGATCCGCAACATCGCCACCGAGCACAGCGGTTACTCGGTGTTTGCGGGTGTGGGCGAGCGTACCCGTGAGGGTAACGACTTCTATCATGAGATGACCGAATCCAACGTCATCGACAAGGTGTCGCTGGTCTACGGCCAGATGAACGAGCCGCCGGGTAACCGCCTGCGCGTGGCCCTGACCGGCCTGACCATTGCCGAGAAATTCCGCGATGAAGGCCGCGACGTGCTGCTGTTCGTCGACAACATCTACCGCTACACCCTGGCGGGTACCGAGGTGTCCGCACTGCTGGGCCGCATGCCTTCCGCGGTGGGTTACCAGCCGACCCTGGCCGAGGAGATGGGTGTGCTCCAGGAGCGCATCACGTCGACCAAGACGGGCTCGATCACTTCCGTGCAGGCCGTCTACGTGCCAGCGGATGACCTGACCGACCCGTCGCCGGCGACAACCTTCTCGCACCTGGATGCCACCGTGGTACTCGCGCGCTCCATCGCCGAGCTGGGCATCTACCCGGCCATCGATCCGCTGGATTCCACCTCGCGTCAGCTGGATCCGCTGGTCGTCGGCGAAGAGCACTACGACACCGCTCGCGGCGTCCAGAACGTGCTGCAGCGCTACAAGGAGCTCAAGGACATCATCGCGATCCTGGGCATGGACGAGCTGTCCGACGAGGACAAGCTGGCCGTGTATCGGGCGCGCAAGATCCAGCGCTTCCTGTCGCAGCCGTTCTTCGTGGCCGAGGTGTTTACCGGTTCGCCCGGCAAGTACGTGTCCCTGAAGGACACCATCCGTGGCTTCCAGGGCATCCTCAACGGCGAGCACGACGAGTTGCCGGAGCAGGCCTTCTACATGGTCGGCACCATCGACGAGGCCGTCGAGAAAGCCAACCAGATGAAGTAAGGCTGTCCACCAGGGGGACTTCGCTATGGCGAACAGCTTCAAGTGCAACATCGTCAGCGCCCAGGAGGCGATCTTCTCGGGAGACATCGAGCAGCTCGTCGCCTCCGGCATGATGGGCGACCTGGGCATCCTGCCCGGGCACGCCCCGCTGCTGACCGAGCTTCAGCCAGGTCCAATTCGGGTGATTCACGACGGTGGCGCGGAAGAAAATTTCTACGTCTCCGGTGGCTTCCTCGAAGTGCAGCCGGACGTGGTCACTATCCTGGCCGATGCGGCTTCTCGTGCCGGTGACCTCGATGAGGCCGCCGCCGAGGAAGCTCGCCAGCATGCGCTGAAGGCGTTCAGCGATAAGTCGTCGGAGCTGGATTACACTCGCGCTGCTGCCCAACTCGCCGAGGCCGTGGCGCAACTGCGTACCATCCAGCAACTGCGCAAGAAGGCCGGCAAGGGCTGATTACGCTCTTTGCTGTTCCTTTAGAGAACGCCCTCCGAACCCTGTTCGGGGGGCGTTCTCGTCTCTGATATCATGAAGCGTTTCGCGTTCGCCATCCACGAGCGGCCCCATGATTCCATCTCTCCGCCAGTCGGCGTCAGGAGGATGCCATGTCCCTGAATGAAAACTTGCAGGAACAGAAAGATACGCTTTTGAAGGCACTCGAGGAGGAGCAAAGGGAACGCCTCGATGAGTTGCTGCCCGAGCTGCGTGCCGCCGACCTGGCAGAGATCCTGGAAGATATCATCGAAGAGGAGGATGACCTTCCCGTCGTGCTGGGGTTGCTGGACTGTCTGCCGATCGAGCGCCGTGCCAATGTGCTGGGCTATCTGCCGGGTGACGAGCAGTTGGAGATCGCCGAGGCCATTTCCGACGAGATGCTGCAGCTGATTCTTGAAGAGATGGGATCCGATGAGCGGGTCGATCTGTTTAACCTGCTGGGCGAAGATCGGCGTGAGACGCTGCTGCGTCGCATGGCGCGGCAGGAGCGCGAAGATCTGAAGCGCCTGGCCAGCTACGAGGAAGGCACCGCCGGGGCCATCATGACCTCGGACTATGTGGCCATCCCCAGCGGCATGACCGTGTCCCAGGCGATGATGCGCGTGCGGCAGACCGCTCCCGACGCGGAAACGGTCTACCAGCTTTACATCATCGACGCCGAGGGTCGCCTGGCAGGCACGATGTCCCTGCGCCAGCTGATGGTGGCGCGTCCCGGAGCCCAGGTCGACGATCTGATGATCAAGGACGTGATCAGCATCTCGGTGGATGAGGAGCAGGAAGAGGTCGCCCGCTTGATATCGCGTTACGACCTGCTGGCCATGCCGGTCACCGACCACGATGAGCGGCTGGTCGGCATCGTCACCCATGATGACGCCATGGACGTGGCCGAGTCCGAGGCCACCGAGGACTTCCACAAGGGGATGTCCATCGGTGCCCTGGAAGACGGCGTCAGCCGGGTACCGATCTGGAGTCTCTATCGCAAGCGGGTGTTCTGGCTGGTCTTGCTGGTGTTCGCCAACCTCTTTTCCGGGGCCGGTATCGCCTATTTCGAGGACACCATTGCCGCTCAGGTGGCGCTGGTGTTCTTCCTGCCCCTGCTGATCGGCAGCGGCGGTAACGCCGGGGCCCAGGCCGCCACCCTGATGGTGCGCGGCATGGCGACGGGCGACGTCGGGGTCAAGGACTGGAGCAAGCTGCTGGGTCGTGAGCTACTGGTGGCGGGGGCACTGGGGCTGACCATGGCGCTGGCGGTGGCGCCTATCGGCGTGATGCGCGGCGGCGAGGCGGTAGCCATGGTGGTGGCCATGAGCATGGTCACCATCGTGCTGTTCGGCAGCCTGCTGGGCATGTGCCTTCCCTTCCTCCTGGACCGGGTGGGCTGGGACCCGGCCACGGCATCGGCGCCGCTGGTCACCACGATGATCGACGCCTGCGGGGTGCTGATCTACTTCAGCATCGCCACGGCGATCCTGACGGGGGTGTGAGCCCTATGGACTGGCTACAGGTCATCGTACTCTCCGTCGTCCAGGGGCTGACGGAGTTCCTGCCCATCTCCAGCTCCGCCCACCTCATTCTGGTACCGGTTCTCACCCCCTGGGAGGACCAGGGATTGGCGTTCGATGTGGCGCTGCATATCGGCAGCCTGACGGCTGTGATCCTCTATTTTCGCCACGAGCTGATTCGCATGAGTGTCAGCTGGGCCGGCTCGCTGCGCGGTGGCGGTGTGGACCGGGACGCCAGGCTGGCATGGTGGGTCATGCTGGCGACCCTGCCCGTGTGCGTCATCGGCTTCGCCTTTCGCGATGTCGTCTCGCTGGGCATGCGTTCGCCGGTCATCATCGGTCTTGGCCTTATCGGCTTCGGCCTGCTCCTGGGCTATGCGGACTGGCGTCGCCGCCGCGACGGACGCAGCGAGTACCAACTTGGCCTCAGGGATGTGCTGCTGATTGGCTTCGCCCAGGCTCTGGCGTTGATTCCTGGCACCTCTCGCTCTGGCATCACCATTACCGCCGCACTGCTGCTGGGCATGAGTCGAGAGGGGGCGGCGCGCTTCTCCTTCCTGCTGTCGATTCCGGTGATTGCACTGGCCGGGGGCCTGGAAGTCGTCGGGCTGATTCGCGAGGCCCACCAGGTGGACTGGTCGGCGGTGATAGTCGGTGCCATCCTTTCAGGCGTTAGCGCCTATCTCTGCATTCACTACTTCCTTGCCTTCATCAAGTGGGTCGGCATGCAGCCCTTCGTGGTTTACCGCTTGTTGCTCGGCGCCTGGCTGCTCTGGCTGTTCTGGTAGTGGCCGCCCCTCATCCCTCACAGGAGTGCCTTTCTTCATGAAGCGACCGCGCGTCTTACTTTCCCTGCTGCTTCTATTGGGATTTGCGACCCTGCTGGCCGGCTGCTCGGAGCGTGATCGGCCACTGGATTCCCCGGTGCGCTTCGAGGGTGCCATCTTCGGCAGCTTCTACCAGGCGACGATCGCCGATCCTCTGACCCAGGGCGAAGCTCGTGAACTGGAAGAGGGGATCGAGGCGGTCCTTGATGACGTCGATCAGGTGATGTCGATTTATATCGAGGATTCCGAGCTGATGGCCTTCAACCAGGCACCGGTGGGCGAGTGGCAGCCGCTCTCCGACGAGCTGATGGAGGTGTTGGCGATCAGCCGGGCGGTGGCCGACAAGAGCGAGGGCGCCTTCGATGTGACCATCGGCGGGCTGGTCAATCTCTGGAGCTTCGGCGCCGAGGCGCGACCCCGGGAGATCCCCGAGGATGAGCTTCTGGACGAGCGTCTGGAGACCGTCGGCGTGGATGCGCTGGAACTCGACGCCGAGGGTCTCCAGGCGCGCCGTACACGAGACGTCTTCATTGATCTCGGCGGCGTGGCCAAGGGCCATGCCACCGACCGAGTCGCGGCGTATCTGGACCAAGAGGGCCTCGAGCACTACCTGGTCAACCTGGGGGGTGACCTGATCGGGCGGGGATTCCGCGACGCCGACGCCGAGCCATGGCGTATCGGCGTGGAGGCGCCGCTGGAAGACCGGCAGGAGGCCCAGTACGTGTTGCCCATTCGCGACCTGTCGCTGGCCACCTCCGGCGATTATCGCAATTACTTCGAGGAGGCCGGGCAGCGCTTCTCCCATACCCTCGATCCGCGCAGCGGCCGGCCCATCGAACACCGCCTGGCGTCGGTAAGCGTGCTACACCCCTCCAACGCCTGGGCGGATGCCTGGGCGACGGCGCTGATGGTCCTTGGCGATGAAGCGGGCATGGCCCTGGCCCGGGAGCAGGGCCTCAAGGTGCTGATGATCGTCCGCGAGGAAGGGGGCGACTGGACGAGTCGGGTCAGCCCCGCCTTCGTCGATGCCTTTGGAGAGGCATTGGTGGCGGAGCTGGGCCTCGAGGTCCACTGAGCCCTAGAATGGCCTGATCGACGAACCTGGACATGGAGTCATGATGACGCTTGACGTGGTAATTCTTGCAGCGGGACAGGGGACCCGCATGCGCTCGACCCTTCCCAAGGTGCTGCATCGCCTGGCCGGCAAGCCCATGGTGCGTCACGTGATCGATACCGCCACAGGCCTTCGCGCCGAGCGCACCCACGTAGTGATAGGGCACGGTGCCGAGCGGGTCCGCGAGGCGCTATCCGACTGTAAGGTGCGCTACGCGCTGCAGGCCGAGCAGAAGGGTACCGGTCATGCCGTGGCCCAGGCCCTGGACGGCCTCGGTGAGGGCAAGGTACTGGTGCTTTATGGCGACGTGCCGCTGATTCGCCGCGAGACTCTGACGACCCTGCTCGAGTCCATCGACGACCAGCACCTGGGTCTACTCACCGTGACCCTCGAGGATCCGACCGGCTACGGACGGATCCTGCGTAACGCTCAAGGGGAGGCGGTGGCCATCGTCGAGCACAAGGATGCCTCGGAATCGGAGCGCTCGGTGAACGAGTGCAACACCGGCATCATGGCCATGACCGCCTCCCAACTCAGGCGTTGGCTACCCAGCCTCTCCGCCGACAATGCCCAGGGGGAGTACTATCTGACGGATATCATCGCCATGGCCGCCGCCGAGGGAGTGGAGATCGTCACCGCCCAGCCGGCTGATCCGTTGGAGGTGGAGGGGGTCAACAACCGGGCCCAGATGGCACGCCTGGAACGCGCCCACCAGCTTGCTATCGCCGAGGGGCTGATGGCCGATGGCGTCGCCCTGCTCGACCCGTCGCGAATCGATATTCGCGGCACCCTGACCTGCGGCCATGATGTGGAGATCGACGTGGGCTGTGTCTTCGAAGGAGATGTGGAACTTGGCGAGGGCGTGCGCATTGGCTCCCATTGCGTGATTCGTGACAGCCATATCGGCGCCGAGACGCTGATAGAGCCCCACAGCGTGATTGAGGGCGCGGTCGTCGCCGGGCATGGCCAAATCGGTCCTTTTGCTCGGCTGCGGCCCGGCTCCCGACTGGCCGTGGGCGCCAAGGTGGGTAACTTCGTCGAGACCAAGAACGTCGAGGTGGGTGAAGGCAGCAAGATCAACCACTTGAGCTATGTGGGCGATGCCCGCCTGGGCCGCAACGTCAATATCGGTGCCGGAACCATCACCTGCAACTACGACGGTGCCCGCAAGCATCGCACCGAGATCGGTGACGGCGCCTTCATCGGCTCCAACACGGCGCTGGTGGCGCCGGTCAGCGTCGGCGAAGGCGCCACCGTGGGGGCAGGGTCTACCATCAGCAAGGACGTGCCGGACAACGCCCTGGCCGTCTCCCGTGGCCGCCAGATCGGCAAGGCCGACTGGCCGCGCCCCCGCAAGGACAAGTAAGAACAAGTAAGGAGAGACGGCATGTGTGGAATCGTCGGGGCCGTTGCCGAGCGCAACGTGGAAGGCATTCTTCTCGAGGGGCTCAGGCGGCTCGAGTATCGCGGCTATGACTCCGCCGGCATGGCGGTGCTCTCGCCGGAGGGGGGCCTGGCCCGCCGCCGGGCGATGGGCAAGGTAGCCGCCCTGGCCGCGCGTCTGGAGGCCGAACCGCTGCCGGGTCGCTGTGGCATCGCCCATACTCGCTGGGCCACCCACGGCCGTCCCAGCGAGGCCAACGCTCATCCCCACCAGTCTGGTGATAGGCTGGCGGTGGTGCACAACGGCATCATCGAGAATCACGAGACCCTGCGCCGGTCACTCAAGGCGACCGGCTACGACTTTACTTCCGAGACCGATACCGAGGTGGTGGCCCACCTGCTGGAGCACGAGAGCCGCGAAGCGGGGGACCTGCTGGCGGCGGTGAGGCGCGTGCTGGCTCAGCTCGATGGCGCCTATGCGCTGGGGGTGGTCAGCGCCGACGAGCCCGATGTGATCGTCGGGGCCCGCAAGGGCAGCCCACTGGTGGTGGGTGTCGGTATCGGCGAGGCGTTCCTGGGCTCGGACCCGCTGGCGCTGCTGCAGGTCACCGACCGCTTCATCTACCTGGAAGAGGGCGACATGGTGCGCCTCTCCGCCGGTGGCCACATCGAGGTCTTCGATGCCTCGGGCACTCTCGTCGAGCGGGAGGTGCAGACCTTCGAGCATGGCGACGGCGCGGCCAGCAAGGGCGAGTATCGCCACTTCATGCTCAAGGAGATCCACGAGCAGCCTGCGGTAATCGCGGCTGCGCTCGAGGGCCGCCTGGGCGAGCGGTCGGTGCTGGTGGAGAGCTTCGGCCCCGACGCCGAGGAACTGTTCGGTCGCGTCCGCCAGATCCATATCGTCGCCTGCGGCACCAGCTACCACGCCGGCATGGTGGCCCGCTACTGGCTGGAGCGCTTCGCCGGCGTGCCGGTCCAGGTGGAGGTGGCCTCCGAGTACCGCTATCGCCAGGTGGTGGTGCCCGAGGACACGCTGTTCGTGACCCTCTCCCAGTCCGGCGAGACCGCCGATACCCTGGCGGCGCTGCGCTTCGCCGGGGCGGGCGGCTACCTGGCCAGCCTGGCGATCTGCAACGTGCCGGGCAGTTCGCTGGTGCGCGAGTCGGACCTGACCCTGATGACCCAGGCGGGTCCCGAGATCGGCGTGGCCTCCACCAAGGCCTTCACCACCCAGCTTACCGCGCTGATGCTCCTCACCCTGGCGCTGGGGCGCGTGAAGGGGCTCGACGAGGCCATCCAGGCCGAACTGGTGGCGGCCCTGCGTGGTCTGCCGCGGCTGGTGACCCGGGTGCTGGCCCTCGACCCGGAGATCGAGACGCTCTCCACCGCCTTCGCCGAGAAGCACCATGCGCTCTTCCTGGGCCGCGGGGCGCACTTCCCCATCGCCCTGGAAGGCGCGCTTAAGCTCAAGGAGATCTCCTATATCCACGCCGAGGCCTACCCGGCCGGGGAGCTCAAGCATGGCCCCCTGGCGCTGGTGGACAGCGAGATGCCGGTCATTTCCGTCGCTCCCAACGACGAGCTGCTCGACAAGCTGAAGTCCAATCTGCAGGAGGTGCGCGCCCGGGGGGGCGAACTGTTCGTCTTTGCCGATGAGCAGGTGGGCATGGTCGAGGAGGAAGGGGTCAGGGTGCTCTGCCTGCCCCATGTGCACGAGGCGCTGGCGCCGATCCTCTACACCCTGCCGCTGCAGCTGCTCAGCTACCACGTGGCGGTGCTCAAGGGCACCGATGTGGACCAGCCGCGTAACCTCGCCAAGAGCGTGACGGTGGAGTGACGCCGAGCGTCGAGGCGCCGCGCTTCTATCTAGGGCTACCCATGTGGGCCAACCCCGACTGGCGCGGCACCCTCTACCCGCCTCACGGTGGCGGGCTCGAGGAATATGCTCGGGTGTTCGGCACGGTGGAGGGCAACACCACCTTCTACAGCGGTGCCCCCCGGGCAGAGACGGTGACAGCCTGGGCGCGTCAGGCGCCGCCGGGCTTCCGCTTCTGCTTCAAACTGCCGGCGGCGCTAACTCATGAGCGTCGGCTGGCGGGCATCGAGGCGGCGCTGGACGGCTTCCTCGAGGCCCTGGCGCCGCTGCATGATCGTCTGGGGCCCTTGATGGTCCAGCTGCCTAGGGATTTCGGCCCGCAGGAGCTTCCCAGACTGGATAGCCTGCTGTCTCGCTGGCCCCCGGGGATACCCTGTGCGGTGGAGGTGCGTCATCCCGAGTTTTTCCACAAGGGGGCGGCCGAGATCGCTTTCAACAGATTGTTGATAAGTCACGGCGTCGACCGGGTGATGCTCGACGTGCGCCCGCTCTTCTCGACCCCGGCCGACGACGATCCCGGCCTGCTAAAGGCCCAGGGTGAAAAGCCGAAACGCCCATTACACGTGCTTTCCACGGCGGATCGTCCGCTAGTGCGCTTCATCGGCCATCTTGACAGCAAGATCAATGAGCGCTACTACGAGGCCTGGATCGAGCGGCTCAGCCTGTGGATAGATCAGGGGAAAACCCCTTTCCTCCTTGTGCATACCCCCGATAATCGCAGGGCGCCGGAACTCGCGCGGCGGCTCTATTCACGCCTGGCCCAGCGCTGTTCATTGCCCTGTCTCCCAGCGTTCCCCGGCGAGTGCCAGACTCGGCTATTCTGAGCCCCTTGGAAGCCGCTAATATCCAGGCATGCTCATGTAACGAGTCCGGCTGGCCAACCGCGGCTTGATCGGATAGTTTTACGCCCCGGAGTGCCATTCCCCATAGATATCCCTGGATTCTGTGCTGAAACTGCACATTTTCCGCGAATCGCCGGCACCCAGCGTTCCCAGGCTCGGTGCCCGTCGGCCCCGGGCATATGGGAGCGTGACTCGGCAGTGATCCTGCCAGGATCCTGCCATGCTCTGATAGGTGTCGTGACACCCACGGCGCCCTGGGCGTGGCAACGACAAGCATAAGCCGTCATCGCACCAGATCGGTCGATGGCGACACGCAACATCAGGGTGATTCATGACGAAACAACTACATGCGCAGTGGTCATCGAAGATGACCTTCGTGCTCGCTGCCGCGGGTTCCGCGGTGGGGCTGGGCAATATCTGGCGGTTTTCCTACATGGTGGGTGACAGCGGTGGGGCGGCCTTCGTGCTTATCTACCTGGCCTGCGTGGCGCTGGTGGGCCTGCCGATTCTGGTGGCAGAGTGGCTGATCGGCCGCCGCGGCCAGGAGAACCCCATCAACGCCATGGCCGACCTGGCCCGCAAGGGGGGACATCTGCCCGCCTGGGTACTGGTCGGCGTCAGCGGTGTGCTGGCAGCCTTCCTGATCCTCTCCTTCTATAGCGTGATCGGTGGCTGGTCGCTCTCCTATACCCTGGGCTCGGTCACGGGCGCCTTTTCCGGCCAGGATGCCGACGGTATCAGCGCCATATTCGGCGGCCTGCTGGGGAATCCCACTGCGCTGACCCTCTGGCACACCGCCTTCATGGCGCTGGTGATCTTCATCGTCGCCCGCGGTGTCACCAAGGGGCTCGAGGGTGCGGTGCGCACCCTGATGCCGGCCCTGGTCATCCTGATGCTGGTACTGGTTGGCTACGGCATGACCACCGGCCACTTCGGCGAGGCGCTGGCCTTCATGTTCCGCCCGGACTGGAGCGCGGTCACCGGCGGTGTCGTCCTGGCGGCAATGGGGCAGGCATTCTTCACCCTGTCTCTGGGCATGGGCATCATGATGGCCTATGGCTCCTACCTGGGCGAGGACGTCAGCCTGGTGGGCACCGCGCGCACGGTCATCATCCTGGATACGGCCATCGCCCTGCTGGCCGGCCTGGCGATTTTCCCGATCGTCTTCGCCAACGGCCTGAGCCCCGGCGAGGGGCCGGGACTGATCTTCGTGACCCTGCCGCTGGCCTTCGGCAACATGGCCGGCGGGACCATCTTGGGCCTGATGTTCTTTCTGCTGCTCACCTTCGCCGCGCTCACCTCGGCGATCTCCCTGCTGGAGCCCGTCGTGGAGCTGATGGAGGAGCGCACCCCACTGTCCCGAGTGGCCTCGACCCTGGTCGGTGGTGCGGCGGTCTGGGCCCTGGGGATTGCCGCGCTGATGTCCTTTAACATCTGGGACGGCTTCCTGATCTTCGGTCTCAACGTCTTCGACCTGCTGGATACCTTTACCAGCAAGTTCCTGCTGCCGCTGACCGGGCTTGGGGCGATCCTCTTCGTGGCGTGGTGCCTGGAGCGTCGGGGAGTGGCGGACGAGCTGAACCTCTCGGGAGGCCAGGAGGCGCTGTGGCATGTCGTGGCACGCTATGTGGCCCCCATTGGCGTCATCGCGGTGTTCATCGCCGGCCTGCTCTAGGAACTCTCGGTAAGCGTGGGCGATAGCCCCCTCGAGCCCCGCTTCGGCGGGGCTCGCTGTGTCGGGATCCCGGCCGCCCGTCTGTGGGCCGGAAGATCAGTGCATCTCGTCCTCGACCAGTTCGTCCTCGGGCAGCTCGGCGATGTCCCGGGACAGGCGCTTGAACTCCTCGTGGAGCTCGATACCGCGCCGGGCGCGGAGGCTGCGTTGGGCGGCGGTGCGGGAGCGCTGTTCATGCTCGACGACTTCCATGCTCATGAAGGCGTCGAGAAGCTCACTCTTCAGTGAGGTTAACCGTTCGACATTGCGCATGATCGACTCTCCTAACAGGCTAAGCGACACTGCAATTTTTACTATACCGCACTTGACATAATGATGACGGCGTGAGCTTTTGACCACAACGCTGCGCCAACGCGATGAAGCTCCCGTGCGTCCCGGGGCAGAATGCCGCGGTGACGGCGCATCCCATCACGGGTTCGGGCATACTGGGAGCATGATCCCTACCATCGTATCCGTCGCCTCGCCCACCCGTTTCGGCGACCCGCAATCAAGGAGTCTCGCGTGAGCCGTGCCCTGTTCGATGAGATGAGACGTCGCATGGAGCACTTCCGTCGCTCCGAGCAGAAAGTGGCGCGCTTTGTGCTGCGCAATCCGGAGGAAGTGATCCATATGCGCATCGTCGATCTGGCGACCGAGGCCAAGGTCAGCGAGCCAACCGTGGTGCGCTTCTGCCGGGCACTGGGCTGCAACGGCTTCCAGGACTTCAAGCTCAAGCTGGCCCAGATGCTGGCCACCGGCAGCCAGTTCGCTCAGTTCTCCATGAACGACAGCGACTCGGTGGCGGAATTCTCCCATAGCATCTTCGACTCCACCGTCGGCACCTTGCTGTCGGTGCGCGACCGCCTCGATAACGAGGCGTTGAGCCAGGCGATCAATGCCCTGGCGATGGCCAATCGGGTGGAGTTCTATGGCTTCGGGGCGTCGGGGGCAGTGGCCTTCGATGCCCAGCACAAGTTTTTCCGCTTGCAGATATCGACCGCGGCCTATGCTGACCCGCACATGCAGAACATGTCGGCGGTGACGCTCAATGAGGGTGATGTGGTGGTGGCCATTTCCCAGACCGGCCGAACCCGAGCGCTGGTGGCCAGCGTGCGCCTGGCCCGTGAGGCCGGCGCCACGGTAATCGGCCTCTGTCCCAGTGGTTCCCCCCTGGCCGAGGAGGTGACCCTGCCGCTCTACATCGATGTCCACGAGGACACCGAGATCTATACCCCCATGAGCTCGCGTATCGCCCACCTGGTGCTGGTCGACGTGCTGGCGGTGGGCGTGGCCAAGACCCGCGGCCCGAAGCTCGCCGAGCAGCTCAGAGAGGTCAAGAAGAGCCTCAACCCGCTGCGCTTTCCCGAGCAGGAAGGAAAGCCCTAGGCCTGCGGCCAGCGCTGAGCATCAAGCGCTCGGCGCTTCCGGCTCCGCCGGGCGCGATATGCTAAGCTGACCGCCCATTTTCCGAGCAGCGATGCCCTCCTCATGGACGACGTCACGCCGATCCTCGACCACCTGAACACCGCCCAGCGCGAGGCGGTCAGCGCCCCCCAGGGCAACATGCTGGTGCTGGCCGGTGCCGGCTCCGGCAAGACCCGGGTGCTGGTGCACCGCATCGCCTGGCTGATGCAGGCCGAGGGGCTGTCGCCCTACGCGGTGCTCGCCGTGACCTTCACCAACAAGGCGGCCCGCGAGATGCGTACCCGCCTGGAGTCGCTGCTGGGCCTCTCCCTGCGCCACGTCTGGGTGGGTACCTTCCACTCCATCGCCCACCGCCTGCTGCGCACCCACTGGCAGGATGCCCGGCTGCCCCAGCACTTCCAGATCATCGACTCCGACGACCAGCTGCGCCTGGTCAAGCGGCTGCTCAAGGACCACGGCATCGACGACGAGCGATTTCCGCCGCGCCAGGTGCAGTCGTTCATCTCCGGCTGCAAGGAGGAGGGGCTGCGTCCCCACCAGGTGGACGTCCATGGCGACGCCTACCTGGGCCAGATGGTCGAGCTCTACGAGCGCTATCAGCTCACCTGCGAGCGCGGCGGGCTGGTCGACTTCGGCGAACTACTGCTGAGAAGCCTGGAACTGCTGCGCGACAACCCGGCCCTGCTGGCCCACTACCGGGAGCGCTTCGCCCACGTGCTGGTGGACGAGTTCCAGGACACCAACACCCTGCAGTACGCCTGGCTGAAGCTGCTCAGCGGCATGCAGACGCCAATGACCGTGGTCGGCGACGACGACCAGTCGATCTATGGCTGGCGCGGGGCCCGCATCGAGAACCTCCGCCGCTTCGAGCGGGAGTTCCCCGGCACGAAGACGGTGCGCCTGGAGCAGAACTACCGCTCCACCAGCGCCATCCTCGAGGCCGCCAACGCCCTGATCAGTCGCAACACCGAGCGCATGGGCAAGGAGCTGTGGACGGACGGGGCCCGGGGCGAGCCGATCTCGGTCTACAGCGGGTTCAACGACCTGGACGAGGCGCGCTTCATCGTCGATACCATCCGCGAGAAGGTCGAGGAGGGCATCAACCGCCGCGAGATCGCCATCCTCTACCGTTCCAACGCCCAGTCCCGGGTGCTCGAGGAGAGCCTGATTCGCCAGGGCATGCCCTACCGCATCTATGGCGGCCAACGCTTCTACGAGCGCCTGGAGATCAAGAACGCCCTGGCTTATCTGCGGCTGCTGCTCAACCGCGACGACGACGCCTCCCTGGAGCGGGTGATCAACGTGCCGGCGCGGGGCATCGGCACCCGCACCGTGGAGATCCTGCGTACCCGCGCCCGGGAAACCGGCGTCTCGCTGTGGCAGGCCCTGCACGATGGCCTGGCCGACGGCGGCCTCAAGGGGCGGGCCGGCAGCGCGGTGAAGGCCTTCGCCGACCTCATCGAGCGGCTGGATAACGACACCGCCGGCCTGGCGCTGCACGAGATCATCGACCACGTCATCGAGGTTTCCGGGCTGGTAGAGCACCACCGCAGCGAGAAGGGCGAGAAGGGCCAGGCTCGAGTCGAGAATCTGGAGGAGCTGGTCACCGCCGCCCGCGCCTTCACCCAGGGCGAAGCCTTCGACGCGCCGGTGGCGGGCGAGGGCACCGCCGCGCTGGAGGCCTTCCTCTCCGAGGCGGCGCTGAATGCCGGCGACCACGAAGCCGACGAGTTCGAGGACAGCGTGCAGCTGATGACCCTGCACTCCGCCAAGGGGCTGGAGTTCCCGGTGGTGTTCATCGCCGGGGTGGAGGAGGGGCTCTTCCCTCACCGCATGTCTCTGGAGGAGCCCGGCCGCCTCGAGGAGGAACGCCGCCTCTGCTACGTGGGCCTGACCCGCGCCATGCGCAAGCTCTACCTGACCCATGCCGAGATCCGGCGCCTGCACGGCAAGGAGACCTTCCAGCGCGCCTCGCGCTTCCTGCGCGAGATTCCCGAGGAGTTTCTCGAGGAGGTACGTCTGCGCGGCCAGATCTCGCGGCCTGTGACCGCGAGCCGGCCGGTGCCCGGGCTGCGCCAGAGCTCGGTGCAGGGGGGCGGCGACCTGCCCTCCCTGTCGCTGGGACAGCGCGTCCAGCACCCGGTGTTCGGCGAGGGAGTGATTCTCAATGCCGAGGGCGAGGGGGAGCGCGCCCGGGTGCAGGTCAGCTTCGAGGGCGAAGGAGACAAGTGGCTGGTGCTGGGCTTCGCCAAGCTAACGCCGCTCTGATCGACGGCGCCAGGAGAACCTCCGTTGACGTTTCCGTCAGGTCCTTGCCTTGTGAGTCAATTCGGCTCTGGCGCATACTGCATTTCGGACACCTGCCGCACGGCCCGTTCGTGCGGCTCTTATAACAAGCCTTTCGGAGTCATGCCCGCATGAAACGCCGCAATTTTCTCAAGACCCTGGGCGCCGGTGCCGCTGGTGTCGCCGCCGCTCCCTTCGTTTCCACCGCCAAGGCCCAGGAGACCATCACCTGGGACATGGTCACCTCCTGGCCACAGAACTTCCCGGCACTGGGCACCGGCGCCAACGACTTCGCCCGGCGTGTCGAGGAGCTCTCGGGTGGTCGCATGCGGGTTCGCGTGCATGGCGCCGGCGAGCTGGTACCGGCCCTCGAGGTCTTCGACGCCGTGGCCGCCGGCACCGCCGAGATGGGCCACTCCGCCGCCTACTACTGGCGCGGCAAGGTGGCGGCGTCTCAGTTCTTTACCGCCGTGCCCTTTGGCATGAACACCACCGAGACCAATGCCTGGCTCTACCATGGCGGCGGCCAGGAGCTGTGGGACGAGATCTACGCCAAGCACAACCTGAAGCCCTTCGCGGTGGGTAACACCGGCACCCAGATGGCCGGCTGGTTCAAGCAGGAGATCCACTCACTGGACGACATGCAGGGCATTCGCCTGCGTCTGCCCGGCCTGGCCGGCGAGGCAATGAACCGGATCGGTGTCACCACCGTGAATATGCCCGCCTCCGAGATCTTCACCTCTCTGCAGACGGGGGTGCTGGACGCCGCCGACTGGGTCGGCCCCTACAATGATATGGCACTGGGCCTCTACCAGGTGGCCGACTACTACTACACCTCGGTATGGAATGAGCCCTCGGCTGTCCTCGAGGGCACCATCAATCTGGATGCCTGGAATGCGCTGCCGGATGACCTCAAGGCGGTGGTGCGCGAGGCGGCGAAGGCCTCCAACCTGGCGATGATCAGCGAGTTCGCCTATCGTAACGCTCAGGCCCTGGATACCCTGGTCGACGAGCACGGCGTGCAGCTGCGCACCTTCCCGGAGGATGTCATGACCGCTCTTTACGAAGCCTCCATGGAGGTCGTCCAGGCGCAGGTCGACAGCGATCCCGACTCCGCCAGAGTCTACGAGTCTTACCAGGCCTTCCAGCAGCTGGTGCGACCGTTCAGCGATATCGGTGAATTCTCCTATCTCAAGGGGCGCGAGGCCGTGGGCGCCTGATCGAGCCATGGTCGATGCCACGCAGCGGGGGCGCCGAAAGGCGCCCCCGCTGCGTTAGCCGTCGAGGAGCTCAGTCCGGCTGGCGCACCGCGCGGATGCGGCCATTGTCGTCCAGAGCGACCATCACGAAGCGCGCTTCGGTGACCTTGTGGAGCTCGTCGGTGTCGCGCTCCTGGGGCTGCTGGATCCATACCTCTACGTCGATCTTCACCGAGCTATGGCCGATCTCGCGGACCTCGGTGAAGATATTGACCCCCGAGCCCACCCGCACCGGGCTGAGGAAGTCCATGGATTCGATGGCCACGGTGGCGGTACGTCCCCGGGCCTCGCGCCCGGCGGCTAACTCGGCGGCCTGGTCCATGTGGCTAACCAGCCAGCCACCGGGGATATCGCCGTGGAGATTGGTATCCTGGCGGTTGGCCAGCAGCTTCAGGGTCAGCTGGCCCCGGGGGGCGGGGATATCGTCGAGATCTGTCATGAGAACGTCATCTTCCTGGCTTGTTATTGTGGCGCCAACGGATGGCGAGAGAATCGGCCGCCATGGTAAACGCATCTCGCATCGCGTCACCAGCGCTGCGACATCTCGCCCCTGAAGGGGCTTGGGGGAGACGAAACATGCAGCGAGGCGGCAAGAGGGTGACAGCCCGGCTGGGCATACTGCTGCTGGCCATATGGGCAACGCTGGGATCGGCCGATGCGGAGACAGAAGAGGTCGCCGGGACCCTGGGCGCCGTGGGGTCCGACACCCTGGCGGGGCTGATGCTGCGCTGGGGGGAGCAGCTAAGCTCACGCAATCCTGGCATCAGGCTGCAGCTGCAGGCCGCCGGTTCGGCCAGTGCGCCAACGGCGCTGCTCGCCGGCACGACGCGGCTGGGGCCCATGTCGCGGCCCATGACCGATGGCGAGTGGGGGGCCTTCGTCGAGCGTCATGGCTATCCTCCTCTGGAATTGACGATTGCCCGGGATGCCCTAGTCGTAGTGGTGCATCGCCACAACCCGCTGGAGAGCCTGACCCTGGCCGAGCTGGATGCGGTCTTCTCCGATACGCGACGCTGCGGTGCCGAGTCAGCGATCGATCGCTGGAGCCAGCTCGGGGTATCGCTCCCTCGCGAACGCATCGTGCTGCATGGCCGTAACGTTGCCTCCGGTACCCATGGCCTGTTTCGCCGTGAAGCGCTCTGCGGTGGCCATTTTAGGCTGCGGCTCAATGAGCACCCCGGTTCGGCGGCGGCAGTGGCTGCGGTGGCCGCCGACACCTCAGCTATCGGCTACGCGGGCCTGAACCACCTGACGGCCAGCGTCAGGGCCGTGGCGTGGCCTGATGCCCAGGGACGCCGCCATCTACCCAGCCCCGACACGGTGCGCAGCGGCGACTATCCCTTGACGCGTGACCTCTACCTTTACGTCAACCTGCCGCCCGGTGGGGAGCTCCCCGGCCCGGAGAGGGCCTTCCTCGATCTGGTGCTGTCATCCGAGGGGCAGGCGATCGTCGAGGAGGTCGGCTTCGTGACGCTCTCCGAGGCTGCCCTTGAGGGCCAGCGGGCACGGCTCGAACCGGGTGGGCCTGGTGGCTGAGTCTGTCACGCAACTGTCACGCCAATGTCGTAATGTGATGTCCTGCTCCAATCCCACCACTCTCTGGGAGCGGCCATGATCGACCCCCTGCCGCCCAAGCCTGCCCAACGACGCCAGCGGCTGCGCCATGGGCGTGACCGCCTGGCGACGGCCCTCGTCACCGCCGGGGGCATCGGCGTGGTCGTGGCGGTGATGGCCATCGGCGTCTTCCTGGCCCTTGAGGTCGTGCCGCTGTTCTTCGCCGGCGATCACGGGGTGAGCTGGCGTGGTCTCTGGTTGCCACAGCCCCTCGAGGGGTACGAACTGCCCCAGCACCGCTGGCAGCCCGACACTCTCTCGGCGGAGGAGACGCCTCGCTACGGGATGGCGCCGCTGGTCTGGGGTACGCTCAAGGCGGCCTTCTGGGCGCTGCTATTCGCCGTGCCGCTGGCGCTGGGCGCCGCCGTGCATTCGGCCACCTTCATGTCGCGGCGCCTGCGTACCCGCCTCAAGCCGACCCTGGAGCTGATGGAGGCCCTGCCGGGCGTGGTCATCGGCTTCGTCGCCGGTCTGGTCCTGGCCCCCTGGCTGGAGCGTCACCTGGCCGGGGCCTTCTCGCTGGTGGCGGTCCTGCCGCTGGGCATGCTGTTGGCGGGAATCATCTGGTCCCGATTGCCGGCAAGACTGAGTCGCCGGCTTCCGCTGGGCTGGGCCGGTCTCTGGCTGATGCCCTGGCTGGCACTGCTGGCAGCACTGTCGCTGTGGCTGTCGCCCTGGCTGGAGGCCTGGGTATTCGGCGGGGACCTGCGAGGCTGGCTGGAGGCCTCCCTGGGACTCGACTATGCCAGCCGCAATGCCCTGATCGTCGGTGTGGCCATGGGTTTTGCGGTGATTCCCGGTATCTACGCCCTGGCCGAGGACGCCCTCTCCGGCGTGCCGCCTAGCCTGGCTGAAGGGGCCCAGGCGCTGGGCGCCACCCGCTGGCAGACCCTTTGGAAGGTCGTGCTGCCGGCGGCCGGTCCCGGCATCTTCAGCGCGGTGATGATCGGAGCCGGTCGCGCGGTGGGCGAGACCATGATCGTGCTGATGGCCAGCGGCAATACCGCGCTGATGACGCTGAGCCCGCTGGAGGGGATGCGCTCCATGGCGGCGACCATCGCCATCGAGCTGCCTGAGGCTGCGCCCGGGGGACTCCACTACCGGCTGCTCTTCTTAGCCGCCCTGCTGCTTTTCGTTTTCACCTTCCTGGTCAACACCCTGGCCGAGGTGGTACGGATGCGCTTGAGGAACCGCTATCGTCACCTGGGAGGTGGCGCATGATCGGCGGCCGCCCACGGCGACGGGGGGAGGGACCCTGGCCCTGGCTGGCTGCGGGCAGCGTGGCTCTGTCGCTGCTGATGCTCGCCGGGCTGCTGACCCTGCTGGCCGTGCGTGGCCTGGGCCACTTTTGGCCAGCCCCTGTGGCTCAGGTACTCCTCGATGAGGGCCGGCAACTGGCAGGCCAGGCGGTTCGCGAGGAGCGTCGCCAGAGCGACGGGATCCGCGAGCGGCTCTATCTCACCGCCAACCGGGACCTGGATGGCGATATCTGGACCTGGGTGGAGGTGGAGGCGATCGAGCGGGTCGACTACCCCCGCGACCTGGTGGTGCTGGAGCGCAGCCGCTGGGGGCGCTTTTTCGGCCGGCTGGTGGCGCTGGAGGATTCGCAGGGCCGCCATGAAGGCGATGCCGTTTGGTCGGCCCTGGAGACCCGGCTGGCCGAGATCCAGGCGCTGCGCCGCGAACGGGACGCGCTGCGCGACCGGGTGGTGGTGCCGCTGGTGCGACGCCTGGCGCCGGGAGCGCCCCCCCCGGCGGAGCTAATCGAGGCCAACACGCGAATCCGCGCCCTGCAGTCGGACATGGGGGGCGATACGCTGGTGCTGGAGAGCCTCGACGGAGAGCGGGTAAGCCAGCCTCTCGAGGAGGTGCTGCGGGCTTGGCGGCCCAATGCCATGTCGGCTCTCGACCGGGGAGTCGCCTGGGGGCAGGAGGTGTGGCGCTTCCTGTCCGAGGGGCCACGGGCCGCCAACAGCGCCGGTGGCGTCTGGCCGGCGATCTTCGGCACGGTAATGATGGTGCTGCTGATGTCGGTGGTGGTGACGCCTTTCGGCGTGCTGGCGGGCATCTACCTCAACGAGGTGGCGCACCAGGGCCCACTGACACGGTTGGTGCGCATCGGGGTTCGCAATCTGGCCGGAGTGCCCTCCATCGTCTACGGGGTGTTCGGGTTGGGCGTGTTTGTGTATGGCATCGGCGGTTCACTGGACGAGTGGTTCTTCGCCGAGTCGCTGCCGTCTCCCACCTTCGGTACCGGTGGGCTGCTATGGGCCTCGCTGACCCTGGCGCTTTTGACCCTGCCGGTGGTGATCGTGGCGACCGAGGAGGGGCTGGCCCGGGTGCCGGACCATCAGCGCGAAGGGGCCCTGGCGCTGGGCGCCACCCGGATGGAGATGCTCACTCGGGTGGTGCTGCCGATGACGGTGCCCGCCATGCTTACCGGACTGATCCTGGCGGTGGCCCGGGCGGCCGGTGAGGTGGCACCGCTGATGCTGGTGGGGGTGGCCAAGCTGGCGCCCCAGGTGCCGGTGGACGGCGACTTTCCCTTCCTGCACCTTGAGAGAAAGTTCATGCACCTGGGTTACCACATCTATGACGTGGCCTTCCATGGTGGTGATGTCCAGGCGGCGCTGCCGCTGGTCTACGCCACGGCGCTGCTGCTGGTGCTGGTGATACTGGTGCTTAACCTGACTGCAATATTTCTGCGCCATCATCTCAGGGCGCGACATGGGGCGCTGCCGCGCCACTGAACGTCGGCGCCTGGCGCCAGGGAGTGAGTCATCGCGATGTCCGTGTTCTCGACGCCGCGTCCGGCCCCGGCCGGACCGATCCTTGATTTCGATCGTCAGGCCAGTTGCTTGGAGATCGAGGGGCTGAGCCTGGCTTATCGCGATACGCCGGCACTGCGGGAGCTGAGCCTGAAAATTCCCAGGCACTGCGTCACGGCCTTTATCGGGCCCTCTGGCTGCGGCAAGTCGACCCTGCTGCGTGCGCTCAACCGGCTTCACGATCTCAACGAGGAGGTCGATCTGCGTGGGCGCATCCTGCTCGAGGGGCAGGATATCCACGCCCCCGAGGTGTCCGTGGCCGAGTTGCGCCGGCGGGTGGGGATGGTATTTCAGGCGCCAAACCCCTTTCCCATGTCGATCTACGACAACGTCGCCTTCGGGCTGCGGCTGCAAGGTGGGATTCGCAAGCGTCAGATGGACGACATTGTCGAGTGGGCGCTGCAGTCGGCGGCGCTGTGGGACGAAGTCAAGGGTCGCCTGAAGAGCTCTGCCTGGACGCTCTCCGGTGGCCAGCAGCAGCGTCTGGTGATTGCCCGCACTCTGGCGGTGCGCCCCGAGGTGCTGCTGCTCGACGAGCCCGCCTCGGCGCTGGATCCCATCTCGACGCTCAAGATCGAGGAGCTGATCCGCAACCTGAAGTCGCAGCTGACCCTGGTGCTGGTCACCCACAACATGCAGCAGGCCGCACGGGTCTCCGACTACACCGCCTTCCTGCAGCATGGCGAACTGGTGGAATACGGCGCCACCGACACCCTTTTCACCAATCCGCGCCTCGCGCGCACCGAGAACTACATCACCGGGCGCCTAGCCTGACGGTCCGGCCCACAAGGAGAGTCCCCATGGACATCACCAGCGATATCCACAGCCAGCATATCTCCCGGCAGTTCAACCAGGAACTCGAGGAGCTCAAGACCCACCTGATGGCCATGGGCGGCCTGGTGGAGAAGCAGGTCCAGGAAGCCGTCAGCGCGCTGCTCGAGAGCGATTCCGCCCTGGCCCAGCGGGTGGTCGACAACGATCGCGCGGTCAACGACATGCAGATCAAGATCGACGAAGAGTGCACCCAGGTACTGGCGCGGCGTCAGCCCACCGCCTCCGACCTGCGCCTGGTGCTGGCGGTGATCCGCGCCGCTTCGGACCTCGAACGCATCGGCGACGAGGCGAGCAAGGTCGCTCGCAACGCCATCGACCTGATCGACGCCAATAACGGCACCCGCGGCTTCGTCGAGGTGCGCATGATCAGCGAGCATGTGCGGCGCATGGTGCGCGATGCGCTGACCTCCTTCGCTCGCTTCGATACCGAGCTGGCACTCCGCCTGGTTCATGAGGACGAGGAGGTGGACGACGAATACCGCAGCGCCATGCGCTCGCTGATGACCTTCATGATGGAGGATGCCCGTTCGATCTCTCCCATTCTCAGTTTGATGTGGATCCTGCGTGCCCTGGAGCGCATCGGCGACCATGCCAACAACCTGGCGGAGTACGTGGTCTATCTGGTCAAGGGTCTGGATATTCGCCATACCGACCCGGACGACCTGGATGAGCAGGCGATTACCCGCAAGAGTTGACCGCGAGAAACCCCATGCTCGATGCCGTTACCGTCTTGACCCGCGGCACCCGCCTGGCCTACTCCCGCGGTCTGCGCCGCTATGTCTTCGCGCCCATCGTCGTCAATCTGCTGGTCTATGGCGCCATGCTGGGCTACGTCCTGGCCAACGTTGGTGGTTGGCTCGAGGGCTGGATGGCGATGGTGCCGGGGTGGCTTGCCTGGCTCGAATGGCTGATCTGGCCGCTGTTCGTGGTCAGCCTGGTGGTGATCATCTTCTTCACCTTCACCCTGGTGACCCACCTGATCGCCGCTCCTTTCTACGGCTTCCTGGCGGCGAAGGTCGAGGTGGTCGCCACTGGACGCCCCCCGCTGGACGACCGTGGCCTGACGAGGACTGTCGTGGATGCCCTCGGCCGAGAACTGGTCAAGCTGGGCTATATCCTGCCGCGCATGGCGCTTCTGTTGGTGATTAGTGGGGTTCCGGGGCTGAACGTGATCGCGCCGTTGCTGTGGCTGGCCTTCTCGGCCTGGGTAATGGCGATCACCTACCTGGACTACCCCATGGACAATAACAAGGTGAGTTTTGGCGATATGCGCCGTCGACTGGCGTCGCGCTGGTGGCCCACGCTCAGCTACGGCGGCTGGGTGACCCTGATTACCTGGATTCCGCTGGCCAACCTCTTCCTGCTCCCCGGGGCGGTGTCCGGTGCCGTACTGATGTGGATCGACCACTACCGGGATCTCGGAGAGCCCGGAGGGCGTTGAAACCCGCCCGCTATCGCGGCTGCTATGCTCGGAGGACACCCCCCGACAAGGAGTTATCCGTCATGCGCATGCCCCTCATCCTGCTGCTGGCCGCCGGTCTGAGTCTCTCCGCGACTGCCCTGGCCCATGAATATGTACTGGAGGACCTGGTGGTGGTTCACCCCTTTGCCACGCCGGCGCCGCCCGGCGTACCTCATGCGGCGGCCTATGTGGATATCCGCGTGGAGGGTGATACCCCCGCCGTGCTGGTGGGGGCCAGCACCCCGGTCAGCGAGGCGGTGGAGCTGCACGACATGCAGATGGAGGAGGGCGTGATGGAGATGCGTCGTGTCGAGCGCATCGAGGTACCGGCGGGCATCACCCAGACCATGCGGCCGGGGGGCGGCTATCATCTGATGCTGATGGATACGGTGGCGCCGCTGCGTCTGGGCGAGCGCTTTCCCATGACCCTGGAGTTTGCCGAGCGCGGCGAGGTCGAGGTTGAGGTGTGGGTGCAGAGCGCCGAGCGGGGCAGCGAGGCGGCCGACGGTCACCACCATGACCTCAGGTGAGTCGGCCTGCGCGTTGCGGCACGCTCACTGCTCGACGGGCTGAGGCTCCAGCAGGCGCGAGTCGGGAAAGCGGCAGCGGAAGCGGGCCCCCTGACCGGGGTGGGAGTCGATCTCCAGATGCGCCTCATGGCGCAGCAGTACATGCTTGACGATGGCCAGGCCCAGGCCGGTCCCGCCGGTGGCGGTGCTGCGGCCCTTATCGACCCGGTAGAAACGCTCCGTCAGTCGCGGCAGGTGTACCGGGTCGATGCCCTCGCCGTCGTCTTCCACCTCCAGGCAGGCACCCCCGGGGGATGGCCGCCAGCGCAGCACGATGTGGCTTCCCGGCGGGGTGTAGCGCACGGCGTTGAAGGCCAGGTTGGAGAGGGCGCTGCGGATCTCCGGCTCGCTGCCCATCAGGGATGACACCTCGTCCGCTTCCACCGTCACCGTCTGGCGCCCTGCGGAAAGCGCTTCGGCATCGCGACGCACGCTGTCGAGCAGTTCGCCCATGGCCAGGGGGGCGTGGTCCTTGCCGCCCTGATCGGTCTCCAGCCGCGACAGCAGCAGCAGGTCATTGACCAGGTTCTGCATGCGGTGGGCCTGCTGCTGCATCTGGTCCAGGGCCCGGGCAAAGTGCGGCGGTAACTGACCGGCATGGTCGGCATACGTCTCGAGATAGCCCGCCAGCACGGTCAACGGCGTGCGCAGCTCGTGGGAGACATTGGCCACGAAGTCGCGGCGCATCTGCTCGAGGCGGTGCAGGCGGGTGATGTCCCGGGCCATCAGCAGCCGCTCGTCATCCCCGTAGAGGGTGATCTGGAACTGCAGGATCATGCGTTCGTCGATGGGTGAGGGCAGGGTGAGGGGGTCACGATAGTCGCGGGCGTGAAAATAGTCGATGAACCGCGGGTCGCGTACCAGGTTGGTGATATGGTGGCCGCGGTCATGGCTCGCCTTGAGGCCGAGCATGCGCTCCGCGGCACTGTTCCACCACTCCATGTCGCCATGGCGGTCTAGCATCACCACGCTGTCGCGCATCGCCTCGGAAGACTCCTGGATGCGCCGCAGGGTGCTGAGTAGGCGTCCCTGGGTGATGCGTTGGCCTTTCTGGTAGCGGTAGAGTCGGTCGAAGAGATCCCCCCACAGGCCTGAGGCAGCGGGAGGCTCTGCCTGGGAGTGGTGGATCAGCCAGCGGTGCAGGCGCCGCAGCTGGTAAAGGTGGAAGGCGAGGCAGGCGGCCAGCCCCGTGGCCAGCCCGGCCCAGGGCCGGGACAGCAGCCAGCCCGCCGCCAGCCCGGCGCCGGCCAGCAGGATGAGACGCCACAGCTCCCGTCGCCAGAGAACCACGTCAGCCCTTGGCGGAGAACCGGTAGCCGGTGCCTCGCACCGTCTGTACCAGGTGCTGGTGACGATCACCCAGCGCTTTGCGCAGGCGGCGAATATGCACGTCCACGGTGCGCTCCTCGACGTAGACATTGCCACCCCACACCTGGTCGAGCAGCTGGCTGCGGGTGTAGGCGCGTTCCTGGTGGGTCATGAAGAACTGCAGCAGGCGGTACTCGGTGGGCCCCATCTCCACGGGCATGCCGCTGACGCTGACCCGATGGCTCACCGGGTCGAGCAGCAGGCCGTCCACCTCCACGGACTCCTCGACCCCCTGGGGCGTGGCGCGACGCAATACCGCCTTGAGGCGGGCCACCAGCTCCCGGGGCGAGAAGGGCTTGGTGATGTAGTCGTCGGCACCGGCCTCGAGCCCCTGGATCTTGTTGTCTTCCTCGCCCTTGGCAGTGAGCATGATGATTGGCAACTCGGCGGTGGTCGTATCGCGCTTGAGGCGGCGGGCCAGCTCGATGCCGCTGGTGCCAGGCATCATCCAGTCGAGCAGCACCAGGTCGGGCTGGTGGTCGACCACCATGGCGTGGGCAGTCTGGGCGTTGTCGGCCTCGAGCACGCGGTAGTCGGCCATCTCCAGCGCCACCGCGATCATCTCGCGGA
>CAYWBG010000015.1:0-27229 GCA_964456005.1 uncultured Halomonas sp. | reverse complement strand
GATCTGTGTCGGTGCGCTGACCCACCCTCGCCTGGCGTTTCGGCCGGCCAACCGATCACCGCTCCGGAAGTGGGGGAGGGGAGACTTTCACCTCCTGCGCGGACGGGGCACCATGCCCTGAAAGCCGCCGAAGGAATTCTGCCATGATTCGACTCCACCACTGCGTCAGCGCCCGTTCCTTCCGTCCCCTCTGGATGCTCGAGGAGCTAGGGCTGCCCTATGAGCTGGTGATGCATGCCTTTCCGCCCCGGGTACACGACGCGGCCTTCCTCGAGATCAACCCGCTGGGCACGGTGCCCGCGCTGTTCGACGGGGAGGTGGCCATGACCGAGTCCGCGGCCATCTGCCAGTACCTGGCCACTCGCTGCCCCGAGGCGGGTCTGGATGTCGCGCCGAGCGGGCCGGCCTATGGCGACTACCTAAACTTCCTTCACTTCGGGGAGGCAACCCTGACCTTCGCCCAGACCCTGGTGCTGCGCTATGGCCACTTCGAGTCGCCGGAGCGGCGCCAGCCCCAGGTGGTGGAGGACTACACCCGCTGGTGCCTCTCGCGGCTGCGGACTCTGGAGCCTCGCCTGGCCCGAGAGCCTTTCCTGTGTGCCGGGGGCTTTACCGCCGCCGATGTCTCGGTGGGCTATGCGCTGCTGCTGGCCAGCCATATCGGCCTGAGTGGGCGCTTCAAGCCCGCCGTGGCCGCCTACTGGGAGCGCCTTCAGCAGCGCGATGCCTTCCAGCGAGCCCTGGCCGTGGAGCGGGAAACGGCCCTGGCCCAGGGCGTCTCGCCCGAATCGGCCATGGCGGTGGGCAAGGCCAGCTGAGGCCCGGCGGTAGCGGGCATGGGCACTCAGTAATGGCCTCTGTTGAGCCATGCGGCATGCACACTGGTTTGCCGATCGAGCCGGGCCAAGAGGTTCATGAGGTACCATGGAGCTGCCATCAACGACGCGAAGGCTTCTCAGCATGACACACTCGGACCGCACAGCCTGCCCCTGCGGCAGTGGCAGTCGCCTTGCCGACTGTTGCGGGCGCTATCATGCCGGCGAACCGGCCCCGACCCCCGAGGCACTGATGCGCTCGCGCTTCAGTGCCTTCGCTCTCGACCTGACCGATTACCTGCTGGCGACCTGGCACCCCAGCAGCCGTCCGCCGAGTCTCGAGTCGGACGCTGCAACCGTCTGGAGGCGTCTCGAAGTGCTCGAGAGCGGTGAGGAGGGCGAGCGGGGATGGGTACATTTCCGTGCCACCTTCCGTGAGGGGAGGCGCTGGTCGACGCTGGAGGAGGCATCGCGGTTCGTACGTGAGGCGGGGTACTGGCTCTACCTGGATGGCAACCCTGCCGTCCATCGACTCAAGCCCGGCCGCAACGCCCCCTGCCCCTGTGGCAGCGGGCGCAAGTTCAAGGCCTGCTGTGACCCGGCGTGAAGAAGCACGAGTGCGTTGACACCTGGCAGGGTGCGCCAGGTGATAGGACGCCACTGGCGTGCCCCAGCTCTGGCCAAGCTGCTATTCTGGTCATTCGTGGCGGGCTTCTCGGGGGGGTCGTGCCGCACTTGATCAACACTGTCTATGTCGGTCTCATCGGCATCCGAGAGAGCCGAGCGGGATGACGCTGGGGATCACTGAATGATCGGTGTTGGCTTATAAGCTGCCAGAGGTTCATTGCCGGGTGACTTTCGCCCCGCGGGGCTGACTGGGTCTTGCCCACGGCATGGCTTGTTTGACAGGACCGCGCACTCGGGGATCAATAGAGTCAATCCTGCAGAGTCACTAAAGGAGAGGCCGCGATGCTGAAGGCGGTATTGCTCGATATCAGCGGTGTGCTGAGCGAGGACGGCGAGGCCCTGCCCGGGGCCGTGGACGCGGTGGCACGGTTGCAGTCCAGCGGCCTGGCGCTGCGCTTTCTGACCAACACCTCGCGCAAGACATCGGCCGCGGTGTGTGATGAGCTGCAGCGGCTGGGCTTTGCCCCGGCGCCCGAGCAGGTGTTCACGGCGCCGGGGGCCATCCGTCGCTATCTCGAACGCAGTGGGCTTCGCCCCTACCTGCTGATCCATGAGCGGCTGGAGCCCGAGTTCGCCGATCTGCCCGGCGAAGACCCCAATGCGGTGGTGCTCGGCGATGCCGAACAGCGCCTGGACTATGCCCACCTCGACGCGGCCTTCCAACTGCTGCTGGAGGGGGCACCGCTGCTTGCCGTGGGCACCAATCGCTACTTTCGCCAGGCGGGCACCCTGCACCTGGACGCGGGGCCCTTCGTGCGTGCCCTGGAATACGCCGCCGGCATCGAGGCCAAGGTGCTGGGCAAACCCGCGGGCGACTTCTTTCATGCCGTGCTCGAGGAGATCGGCCTGGCCCCCGGCGAGGCGCTGATGGTGGGCGATGATGTGGAGTGCGATGTGGTCGCTGCCATGGAGCTCGGCCTGCAGGCCTGCCTGATACGCTCAGGCAAGTATTGCCCGGGGGATGAGGAGAGAGCGCCGCAGGCGCGCTGTGAGGCGAGTCTGGCCGACCTAGTCGATGGGCTGCTAGAAACGCGCTAGCCACGCGGTTGCCCCAGCCATAAGGGGCGCCACTCGGTACAGGGCTTGCGCCGCGTCTCCAGCTTCGTCGTCACAACCCCGGCGCATCGACCCGGTGTCGTTTTCCTCGAGTGCCTGCCCGGCAAGCCAGGCCTCGCAGGCGCCTCGCCACAGCGGATTGGCAAGCAGTTGGGAGGGATCGATGCAAGACGATGAGAAGGCAATACCCCAGGCGCCGAGGCTGCTGCATGACGAGCTGCCCGAGGAGCATGAAGATCCGCTGATCCGGCGGCTGCACGTCGTCATCCGCTACGCCATCAAGCTATTGGCGGTGCTGATGGTACTGGTCATCATCTGGGGGGTACTGGATGTCGTCTACGTGCTCTATTCCAAGTTTGTCGCGCCACCGGTGATGCTTTTCCAAGTCAGCGACATCTTCGTTATCTTCGGCGCCTTCATGGTAGTGCTGATCGCCGTCGAGATCTTCATCAATATCCGGCTCTACCTGGGTACCAATGTCCTGCCGATCCGGCTGGTCATCGCGACGGCCCTGATGGCCATCGCACGTAAGGTGATCATCCTGGATATCGAAACCATCTCGGCCGAGGAGATGCTGGCCATTGCGGCTGTCGTGCTGGCACTTGGCGTGACCCACTGGCTGGTGGGCAAGCATGAGTAGAGCCGGCAGGGGGCGCCGAGGAACGCATCGCCCCGGTTGGCCCTCGGTGCCCCGCCAGCCGCATGGAGCGATGCCGAACGACGGTCAGTAACCAGCAATCAGCCACCAGGAGTCAGCGCCAGCCCATCCGCCAGGTCTCGTCATCCTTGAGATCCTGCCAGGGCAGGGTGATCTCGCGGTGGGTGTAGACGGCCTCGACCACGACGGCTACGACATTCTCCTCCTCGTCGCGCTTCAGCGCCGTCACCAGGAAGTGCTTCTCCTTGTTTCGGGGCCGCGCCGCGGTCCACTTGCTGTGGTGCAGCTTCTCGGGGTTGATGGCGTTCATCGCATCGCTCCTCTTTGGCCGAAAGGCACTTGGGTCAGAGCCGCACCAGCATCTTGCCGGTGTTGGCGCCCTCGAACAGTGCCAGGAAGGCGTCCGGCGTGCGCTCGAGGCCCTCCTCAATGGTCTCGGCATAGTCGATCTCGCCGTTGGCGACCCGCGGCCCGACCTCCTCCAGGAAGCGCGGGTAGTCGGCCCAGTGGTCGAAGATGATGAAGCCCTGCATGCGCAGGCGATGGATCAGCACCATGGCCAGGTTGCTGGGTCCCGGTGCTGGCCCTTCGGCGTTGTAGCGAGCGATCATCCCGCAGACGGCAATGCGCCCGCCGGTGCGCAGAACGTTGAGGGCCGCTTCCAGGCAGACACCGCCGACGTTCTCGTAGTAGACATCGAAGCCCGCCGGGCAGGCCGCCTGGAGCACTTCGGTCAGCTGCTGGGCGTCGCGGTCGCGGTAGCTGACCGCCTGAATGCCGTGGGACTCGAGCCACGCGAGCTTCTCGGGTGCCCCGGCGATGCCTACCACGGTGCCACCCTTGGCCTTGGCCAGCTGCACGGCCAGCGAGCCCACGGCACCGCCGGCGGCGCTGATCAGCACGTTGTCGCCCTCCTGCATCTCGGCGATCTGGTTCAGGCCCGTCCAGGCGGTCATGCCGGGCATGCCGAGTACGCCGAGGTAGGCCTGCTCCGGTACCTGGATGCCCGGCAGCGATTCCACCCGGTCGCCCGGCAACTGGGCGATGTCCCGCCAGCCGGCCATGTGACGGACGTTATCGCCCACGGCCAGGCGTGTGTCACGAGACTCGATCACCTCGCCCACGGCGGCGCCTTCCAGCGGCTCGTCGATCACGAAGGGCTCGATATAGGTTGTTACGCCGCTCATGCGTCCGCGCATGTAGGGGTCCACCGACAGCCAGGTGTTGCGGATGCGGACCTCACCCTCGGCCAGGGCGGGCAGCTCTGTCTCGTGCATCTCGAAAAGATCGCGAGTCGGCGTTCCCTGGGGGAAGTCGTTGATGGTGAAGTGACGTGACTGCATGGCGGCTATCCCTTACGTGATGAGCAATACGCCAGTCTAGGGGAGAAGGCGGCGAATAGGCCAATCGTGTCGAGGATGAGAACCGCGGGACGCCGGTGGTGGCGAGACTTGAGGCACAAAAAATGACGGTAGCCGGTGATCCGGCTACCGTCATGGCGCTATCAATCAACCTGCAGCACGGAACCGGCTGCAGGAGGGAACGTCAGCCGAGATAGGCCACATAGGCGTCCAGGGCGGCGCTTTGACATTGCGCCTGGCGGTGCCAAAACGCGAGGACTTCGGTGTCGAAGATGAAAGAGGTGAAGTGAGTCATATTGCGGCCCTCCTTAGTGGGACACCTATCACCATAGGTCCTTTTTTGTTGCAATGCAGCAAAAAAGAGGTTGCGAGGCTTCCGTATGTAGGGCGATGGCACATCGAACGGCAGAGTAAGGCCCCAATAGGATGGGTAATCAGTACCTTGCTGGGCCGACCATAAATAAGGAAATAGTCGGGGCAGGTCCCTATTTCCCTTCAGCCTGCCTGAGTCACGTCTTGCTCGGCCAGCCAGGTCTCCAGGGCACCGGGCAGCAGCGGTTTGGCAAGCAGATAGCCCTGCACCTCGTTGCAGCCCAGTTGCCCCAGGCAGGCGAGGGCGGCTTCGCTCTCCACCCCCTCGGCGACGACGCGGTAACCCAGCTCATGGGCCATGCCGATCATCGAGGCGACCAGGGTCTGGGTACGCGCATCCTCTCCCAGGTGGGTGATAAAGCAACGGTCGATCTTGACGATATTCGCTGGAATCTCGTGCAGGTAGGAGAGACTACTGTAGCCGGTGCCGAAGTCATCGATGGCGATCAGGATGCCCGCCGCGATCAGCGTATCGAGTTGGGCCGCCGCCGCCTGACCCTTGCCGATCAGCGCGCTCTCGGTCACTTCCAGTTCGATGGCGTCGGCGGGTAAGCGTGCCTGGCGGAGTTCCTCGATCACCCGCCGGGCGAAGTCGGCTTCCTCCAGGTTGGTGGCCGAGACATTGATCGAGACCCGCAACCCCCTGTCTTGGCGGTACCAGAGCGCCGCCTGGCGGATCGCCCGCTGGACTACCCAGGCCGTCAGCGACCGGGCCATGGGGGTGTTCTCGATCAGCGGAATGAACTCTGCCGGCGAGACCTCGCCCAGCTCGGGATGGCGCCAGCGCAGCAGGGCCTCGGCGCCCCGACAGAGTCCGCTTGGCACCGACACTCGGGGCTGGAAGACCAGGTAGAGCTCATCGTCGCCCTCCAGGGCTCTGCCGATATCGGCGAGCAGCAAGCTGCGACGCTGGAAGCTCTCTTCCAATGCCGTGGAGAAGGCACCGGCGCCCTTTCCCATCTGGCGTGCATCCAGACTGGCCGCATGGGCACTGCGCAGGATATCCGAGGCCGTCGTTTCGCCCAGCTGAAAGGAGGCAATACCGACCACCGGCCGCACCAGCACGGGCACTTCCCGGGCCGACTCCAGGGCCATCAGGTCCCTGCGCAGGCGCAGGGCATGATCGACCAGGCGCTGTTCATTGTCCGTCGAGACCAGGTGGACGAACTTGCAGCCGCCGAGATGATAGAGCTTTGACTCGCCGCCAATGGCCTGCTGAAGGCACTGGGCGGAGACCCGGGTCAGTTCGTCCAGAAAGGCGGGTCCCATGGTGCGGTGCAAGGCGCTCAACTGGCTGGCCTCGACCACCTCGGTGAAGAGGGCCACACGCTGCTCGCCAGGGGCATCGAGGCCCAGGTCCTGGAGATCCTCGTCGAACTGGCCGCTATTCGCCAGGCCGGTCAGGGGGTCGACCCGGCCGAAAGCATGCTGCAATTCGATCTGGGCCATCACCATGGCGGCGAGATCGACCAGCGTGGCCTTTTCCTGCTCGGTAACCTCTCTGGGCTCTCTGCCCAGCACACACATGGCGCCCAGGGTATGGCCCTCACGGGTCGTCAGGGGCGCACCGGCGTAAAACCGGATGCCCGAATTGGCCAGGTGGCTCTCCCGATAGACGCGTGAGGCAAGCATGTCGGGGATGATGACGATCTCGGCGGAGTCGGAGACCGCGGCACAGGGCGCCTTCTCCCGGGGGATCTCACAGTGATCGACCCCCACTCGCGACTTGAACCATTGGCGATCGGCATCCGTCAGCGACACCGCGGCGATTGGCAGGCCGAATAGCTGGCTCGCCATGCGGGTAATGCGATCGAAGCTTTCGCTGGGAGGGGTGTCGAGAAGGTCGAGTTGCTCAAGCGCGAAAAGGCGGGCCTGCTCAGGGTTTTTCATTGACGTGAAATGGCCTCGTGGAGGAAGAGGTCGGCAAATTATCATCGGGATAGCGGGGTACCCAATGAATCCCCTCTATCGGGACCCCTCAATGTCATCGATCAGCCCGGCAGCCCTCACCAGCGGGCCGCCACGCGATTTCTGCCCTCGTGCTTGGCCTGGTACATGGCGGCGTCGGCCCGCCGAGTGACGTCCTCTATGCGCTTATCGGTGGGCTTGAAGCAGGTGACGCCGATGCTCACCGTGAAGTGGAAGGGCAGCGCCTCTGCCTCGATCGAGGCTTCGGCGATCTGTCGCAGCAGGCGCCAGGCGACGACCAGGGCTTCCTCCGGGGACATGCCGGGGAGGATCACCATGAACTCTTCCCCGCCGGTGCGACAGGGCAGATCGCTGTCGCGCAGGTGGAGACGCAGGGTGTCCGCCAGCAGCTGCAGGCCCTTGTCGCCCTCGGCGTGACCCAGGCTGTCGTTGATGGCCTTGAAGCGATCGATATCGATCATCAACAGAGCCGCCTTGCGCTCCCCCTCCTGAACCGACCTGGCCACACGCCTGGCGGATTCGTCGAAGGAGCGGCGGTTGGCGAGACCTGTCAAGGCGTCGGTGCTGGCCTTGTGGGCCCAGTCGGCTTCCTGATGCCTCTGTCGGGTGATGTCCCGATATAACCAGAGGTGGCCGTGGTACTGGTCGCCGACGAAGAGCGGCGTATAGGCTCGCTCCAGAAAGCGGCCATCCACCAGGGTCAGCAGGTCCCGTGCCTGATGGCGCTGTTCCCGGAGGAGTTCCTCGATGCGTGCCACGAAGCCTTCCGGATCGGTGTGGAGCGCCTTGGCGGACTCGGCGGCTTCCTGACAATCCATGCCCACCAGGGCCTCGGGAGGCGCCCCGCCGGCGAAGAGGTCGCAGAACGCCTGGTTGGCCACGATGACCCGGCGATTCTCGTCCTCGAGAAGCAGGCCCACGTCCAGGCGCTCGATGACGATTTCCAGTTGGCGCTTGGCGACGCGCTGTGCGCTCTCCAACGCCTTGCGGGGCGTGATGTCGAACTCGCTCATCACGATCATCGGCCGGCCCGTCTTGGGGTCGGTGGCACGGCACAGGTCGACATGATGCCAGCGCTCGCCCTCGCTGACGCGCATGACCGTTTCCAGGGAGCATCTCGGCTCCTTCTCCAGTTGATGGAGGAGTTGCTCGGCAAGGTCGTGACCCAAGAAGCAAGTCTCGAAGGAGGTCAGATCCCGGCGGGCCGCGAGGGCAGCCGGGTTGCGCATCAGCAGGTGCCCCTGCCCGTCGAACACCGAGACCATCATGGTCGAGTGCCTCACGGCCTCCAGGGCGCGCAGGCTGGAGGCATCCAGTGAGATAGCGTTCTCCACCCCCTCGACCAGCATGCCGGTACGGGCATCATGCATGGCCACGCCGCTGCAGCGGCAGTGCATCGAGATGGCCTGGCCGGCGGGGTAGAAACTCCAGTATTCCTCGATGACCTCCCCACGTGCCAGGCGTGGGAGGTAGTCTGCCAGGCGTCGACGTGTCGCCTCGCTCATCGTCGAGCCGAAGTCGCGGACATAGAGTTCTTGCGGGGTTTCGGCACTCCACAGTCTTGCGGCGGCGGCATTGGCATAGTGCATGCACTCCTGCTCGATATCGAAGATCCAGACGGGGGTCTGGAGCCGGTCGAGGAGGGCGTCGTGGGCGAAACCTGCCGCTTGGGAAGTGTCGTGAAAGGACGTCATGGTGGCGAGAATCTTGGAGGGACCTGCTGCTCTTGACAGGGTCGGGTCAACCAGCACGGGTTGTAGTGTAACGGTGTACTCTACCACCGAATAATGGTGACAACAGCCATCACCTTCAGCAGGCTTCGGCAACGATGGGTGGCCATCCACGCCCCAGGAGCCAGGGGAAAGACAGTTCTCGATCAGTCCGCGAGGGTGTGTGACGCTGTCGAAAGCGGACGGGTAAAAACGTATCAGGCTATCATTTGTCACACTTGCCGTACCTTGCCAAGGAGTCAGCATGAATCATCACGATGCGTATGTACCGCCCAGGGTCTGGACCTGGGAGAAAGCCAGCGGCGGCAAGTTCGCCGGCATCAATCGTCCCGTTGCCGGGCCCACCCACGACCAGGAGCTGCCGGTGGGCCGGCATCCCCTGCAGCTCTACTCCATGGGCACGCCCAACGGGGTAAAGGTTACAGCGATGCTGGAGGAGCTGCTGTCGCTGGGGCATGAGGGCGCCGAGTACGATGCCTGGCTGATCCGGATCACCGAAGGTGACCAGTTCGGTAGCGGCTTCGTCGAGGTGAATCCCAACTCCAAGATCCCGGCACTGATGGACCATACCACTGCCCCACCCACCCGGGTCTTCGAATCCGGTTCGATCCTGCTCTATCTGGCCGAACGGTTCGGCGAGTTCCTGCCCGGGGAGCACGCCGCGCGTACCGAGACGCTCAACTGGCTGTTCTGGCAGATGGGTAGTGCGCCCTATCTGGGTGGCGGTTTCGGCCACTTCTACGCCTACGCGCCGGAGCCACTGGCGTATCCCATTGACCGTTTTGCCATGGAGACCAAGCGCCAGCTCGACGTGCTCGACCGTCGCCTGGCGCAGAGTCGTTTCCTGGGCGGAGACGCCTATACGATCGCCGATATCGCCAACTGGCCCTGGTACGGCCAGCTGGCGCTGGGGCGGCTCTACGACGCCGGGGAATTCCTGCAGGTGCAGGAGTACGAACATGTGCAGCGCTGGGCCAGGGAGATAGACGCGCGTCCGGCAGTACAGCGAGGCCGAATGGTTAACCGCACCTTCGGCGAGCCCGAGATGCAACTCCACGAGCGCCACGACGCCAGCGACTTCGAGACACAGACCCAGGAGAGGCTGTCGGCCAGAGACTAACGCTGCCGGCCGCCGTGCCCCGGGTTGGGCGAATGCCGCCCCTTCAATGAACCGCTGCACGATCACGGATTTGCGCCACGCTTCGCGCCGTATCGTGCCGCGTGGGTGGCGAGGCCCTTGCATTGGCGGGCGGGGATCACCATCTTGCAGGGAAACCCCAGCGAGCCGAACCTTCATGACGACATCCGACCCCAGGCGCTCAGCCCCCGAGTCGCAGCAGCCGGACAAGACGCCCTCTTCGGACAAGTGGCAGACACCCTCCGGTGGACCGTTTCAGCGACAGTTCCTGCTCTTCTTGTGGTTCGCGGTGGGCATCCTGCTGATCTTTCACTACCTCGATGCCGCCAGGCATGAGGTGCAGGCGGAGCTCTCCTACTCCCAGTTCCTGCAGGCGGTAGACGCCGACCAGGTCGCGTCGGTGACGCTGCGCGGCCAATCGGTGGAAGGGCGCTTCAATGAGGAGGGGCGTGAGGCCCACGCCGATGGTGACGCCGAGACCTTCACTACCACGCGGCCCGACGTAGAGGGTGAGCGGATGCTGGAACGCCTTGAGGACCGCGGCATTGAGATCTCCGCCGAGCCGGTGGACCCGCCTTGGTGGCAGCGCGTGCTGGTCGGGGCACTGCCGTGGATTCTCATTCTCGGTCTGCTGTTCTGGTTCTGGAACCGCATGCAGCAGCGCATGATGTCGGGCAGTGGGCCAATGGGCATGGGCAAGTCCCAGGCGCGCCAGATCACCAGCCAGCAGAGCCACACGCGCCTCGCCGACATGGCCGGCTCCGAAAATGCCAAGCGCGAAGTCACGGAGGTGGTCGATTTCCTCAAGGAACCGGAGCGCTTCCGTGCCCTGGGCGCGAAGATTCCCCGTGGCGTGTTGATGATGGGGCCGCCCGGCACCGGCAAGACGTTGATGGCCAAGGCGGTGGCCGGCGAGGCCGAGGTGCCCTTCTTCAGCATCAGCGGGTCGGAGTTCATCGAGATGTTCGTCGGGGTGGGCGCCTCGCGGGTGCGCGATCTTTTCAAGCAGGCCAAGGAGCAGGCGCCTGCGGTGGTGTTCATCGATGAGATCGACTCCATCGGCCGGTCCCGCGGTACCGGCATGGGCGGAGGTCACGATGAGCGCGAGCAGACACTCAACCAGATACTCGCTGAGATGGACGGCGTCGAAGAGCATGAATCGGTGGTCGTGCTCGCCGCCACCAACCGCCCCGATGTACTCGACTCGGCGCTGCTGCGCCCGGGTCGCTTCGATCGCAAGGTGACCCTGGAGAACCCACACCGGCAGGCGCGCCGCGACATTCTCGCCGTTCACACCCGCGAGATGCCGCTGGCCGATGATGTGGAACTGATGCGCCTGGCCGAGATCACCACCGGCTTTTCTGGTGCCGATCTGGCCAACCTCGCCAATGAGGCGGCGCTGCTCGCCGGACGGCGCAGCCAGCAGCAGGTCGACTGGGCCTGCTTCACCTCTGCCCGCGACCGATTGCTGCTGGGCGAGGCCAAGGACGTGGGTCTCTCCGACGAGGAGCGGCACATCGTGGCCTTCCACGAATCCGGCCATGCGCTGCTCGCCTATCTGCTGCCCCACGCCGACCCGCTGGAGAAGGTGACGGTGCTCCCGCGCGGCCGAGCCCTGGGGGTAACCGCCCAGGTGCCGGACGAAGACCGCGTCAACTTCGGCGAGTCCTACCTGCGCGATCGCATCACCGTGATGTTCGGAGGACGCCTGGCCGAGTCTGTCGTCTTCGGCGAGGTGTCGAGCGGCGCCGAGAACGACCTGGAGCAGGCCACCCAGCTGGCACGCCGCATGGTGGGGCGCTGGGGCATGAACCGCCGCATCGGCCCGGTAATGGCCTCTCGTAGTCAGGAACACGTCTTTCTCGGCCGCGAGATGGCCCAGTCCCGGGATCACAGCGAGGCCCTGGCGAGCCTCGTCGACGAGGAGGTGCGCGAGTTGCTTACCGACCTGGAGAGCCGCGGCCGGGAGCTTCTCGAGAGACATCGCGATGCCCTCGATGCGCTGGCCGCAGCGCTCGAGTCACGGGAAACGCTGGAGATCGAGGAGGTCCGTGATGTGCTCGAGGGGCACGTGGGCCGAGCCCCTTCCTCGACGCCATAATGTCGTGCCGAGATTGTCTTAGAGGGCGCCAGGGCAGGGACTACACTCAATCCCACCACCTTCACCGGCTGCTATCAGCAGGCCACCAGGGACCTGGGAGATGCCCATATGGTCCGGCTCGGGAAGGTGGCCGAACTGCCGAGAGATGGCAAGGAGCGTATCTGGGAGGAAATCTGAGCGAGCTGCTGGGCTTGGAGGGCGTCTCGAATGCGCGAGGCGACAGCGATCGCATTGGATCGCTGTCGCCTTGCGGCTGCGGCTTTAGTCGACCATGGTCACCATCACCGGCGCCACGCCGCGGTTGATAATGCCCAGTTCGCGGGCCGCGCGCTTGGAAAGGTCGATGATACGGCCTCTCACGAAGGGGCCGCGATCATTGATCACTACCGTGACCTCGCGCCCGGTGTCCGGGCGGGTCACTATCACCTCGGTGCCGAAGGGCAGGTTCGGGTGGGCAGCGGTCAAGGCGTCCTGGTCGAAGGGCTCACCGCTGGCAGTGGTGCGACCCTGAAACTTGTCGTGGTAGAAGGAGGCCATGCCCTCCTGAGTCTCGGCGCTGGTGTCGTGGGCCTTTACATTGGCCACAGTGCCGAGGGTCAGAAAGCCTGCCAGGCAGCAGGTCAGGAACATTTTCGATCGGGTTACCATCGCAGGTACCTCAGGAGTCTCGCTGTCGCGCGCTGCGCATTCATCGAAGGGTGAAGGGCCAGGGCCCCGGGGAACTGGTGGAATTTTAACCGCCCGGCATGGCGAGCACAAGACTTTATGAAGATCGGCGACGATACACGCACATTAGCGACATATGGATGAAAACACCCCATCCTGCCTGGGGCGGGATGGGGTGCGGTGACTGCAGAGGCACTTGCTTCAGTGGCGCTGTTCCACTTCCTCTTTCTCGAACAGCTCCGCCTTGGCGTCTCGCATGACATTCTCGCAGGCGGCCTGGTGGGCAAGCTGGGTGAGCAGGCGCTGGGTCAGTTCAAAACCCTTGCCCAGACAGGTATCGACTTCCTCTCGGCTCACCGCCGGGGTAACGTTGCAGTCAATCTTGATCGTTCTTCCGCCGCCGTCGAGCCTGTCGGCGAACGTTCGCAGCTGCCAGGCAATCCGCTCCTTCAGGCTGGCTGATTCTTCCGCGCCTTCGTTTACGCTAAACGTGCACCGCCACTCAGGTTTATAGACCTTCATGTGAACCTCCCGTGCTGGCTTGGAATGAATGATCGATCGTGTAGTGTGCTCCATGACTGATGGTGTTGCGCCGTCAGCATACCGATTTTCCGCCGCCGGTGCAGGATATCTCGGCGCCCGCGGCATTCCATCCCGTTCGCCAGGAGAGCGCCAAGATGGCAAGTGTCTATACCCGAATCATGCAGGGAGAGTTGCCAGGCCACTTTGTCCACGAGGATGACCGCTGCGTGGCCATCATGACCATTCAGCCGATGAAGCCCGGCCATGTGCTGGTGATCCCCCGGGAGGAGATCGATCACTGGGATGATCTGCCGGACGACCTGACCGCCCACCTGATGGCGGTGTCGCAGCGGGTGACCAAGGCGATCAAGCGTGCCTTCCCCTGTAAGCGGGTGGGATTATTGATCGTTGGCCTGGAGGTGCCTCATGTGCATATCCACCTGACGCCGCTGGATGCCATGGAGGAGATCCGGGTGCTGGGGCTGGAGATGGCTCCCGCTGAGGAGCTGGCCGCCGCTGCCAAGAAAATCCGCGCGGCCCTGGGCTGAGACTGGTGGTGGACGAGTCGAGACAATCAAGCGGGAGGCGGGATGATAGGATGCGTCGAGAAGAGTCGGGCAGGAGGGGCAGGGCGTCTGCTGCTGGTAGCGGGGCTCGGCCTGCTGGTCAGCGGCTGTGCGATGATGGCGCCGTCCCCCCCACAGGACCAGAACAACATCTGCGAGATCTTCCGAGAGCAACCGAGATGGTATGACTACGCTCGGGCATCGGAGCAGGAATGGGGCACGCCCATTGCCACTCAGCTGGCCTTCATCCAGCAGGAGTCCTCTTTCCGCAGCCATGTGCGCCCGCCCCGCAAGCGCTATCTGGGTTTCATTCCCGGTCCACGCCCATCGTCTGCCCGGGGCTATGCCCAGGCCCTGGACCCGGTGTGGAGCGAATATCGCGATGATGCCGGCAGCACGCTGGCTCGGCGCTCCCACATGAAGCATGCCACCGACTTCATCGGCTGGTACAACAAGCGTACGCACCGGCAGGTGGGCATCTCCCTGCACAACCCGGAGCACCTCTACCTGGCCTATCATGAGGGGGCCGGCGGCTATCGGCGCGGTAGCTACCGAGGCAAGCCCGCGGTGCAGCGGGCGGCCAGCCAGGTCGCCGCCCGGGCCAGCCGCTACCAGTCCCAGCTGGCGTCCTGCGAGGCCGAGTTCCGCTGTCGGCGGTTCTACCAGTTCGGGCCCTTCTGCGGGGATTGACCGGGCCGTTCCTGTTTTACTGGATTGCCCTGGGAGGTCCCAGGCGCCGGTGGCTCAGGGGGTCGAGTTCATCGTCTCGTCGGTGGCTAGTGCCATGCCGATGACGTCGCGGTAGTTGCGGATACGCTGCACGAAGTGCACCGGCTCGTAGCCGCGGGCATAGCCATAGCGGGTCCCGGGGTAGTAACGCTTGTCGGCCTTCAGGGGAAGCACCTCCCGCATGTCGTCCCAGGAGTCGGGGTTCTTGCCGAGTTCCCGGGCCAGTTCGCGGGCGTCCAGCACGTGGCCGCGGCCGATGTTATAGCTGGCCAGGGCCAGGTAGGTGCGGTCGGGCTCGGGAATCTCCTCCGGGAGCCGCTCATGGCGATCGGCCAGGTAACGCGCGCCGGCGTCGATCGCCTGGAGCGGGTCCAGCCGGTTCGACACCCCCAGCGACTCGGCTGTGTTGCGGGTCAGCATCATGATGCCGCGCACCCCGGTGGGCGACACCGCCTGGGGATCCCAGTGGGATTCCTGGTAGGCCAGCGCCGCCAGCAGGTCGGCGGGCATGCCGGTGGTGTGCTCTGCCCTGAGGAAGGACGCCAGGAAGTGGGGCAGCCGCTCGTCGATGCGCCGGTTGAGGGCCCTCAAATCGACGAAATCGAACTCGCCGATATAGCCGTAGTAGCGGTCCTCCACCGTTGCGATCGCGACCTCCGTCTCGGCGGTGTCGCGCCAGTCATGGGCCTGCTCGGCCAGGGCCGGCTGATCCGCGGCCAGGTACCAGCCCAGCCGGTCGCCGCGGGTCAGGTTCAAGGCCACCTCCAGGTCGGGGTAGTGACGCCGAACCACCTGGACAATGTTGGAATCGGCCAGGGTGCAGCCGACCTCCTGTTCGGCCACGGCGGCCAGCAGCACCTCCGTGGTGCGCGGATCCTCCTCGAAGCGGATGCCGCTATGGTCGTTGACCAGCGAAGCGAGCTTTTCAGCATAGCTGGAGTCCGCCGTGACGCGGATATCGACTTCGGCCAGCTGCTCCACGCTGCGCGGCATGGGGCGCGCCTCGCGGTGGCAGACCAACTGCTCGACGATCCTGGTATGGGTCGGTCCGGGCAGAAAGCGCGCATCGCGGGAGGGCAGGTGGGTCAGACCGGCGGCGGCCAGATGGACCTCGCCCGCCTCGAGCGCCTGGAGCACATCGGCGACGGCGTCATGCACGGCCCACTCGACCTGCCAGCCATGGGAGTCGGCAAAGTGGCTGACGAGGTCATGCTCGGGACCGGCGAGGACCTCGTCGCGATCCAGAAACCAGGTCGTGGCCGCGTTGCGGGTCGCGACCTTGAGCGTGCCGCTCTCGTCGGGAGGGGTCAGGCGCGGAGCCTCCTCGCCGCAACCGGCCAGCAACAGGCCGGCGAGTCCGAGGGTCGGTAGCAGGCCGAACAGGGTCGTCTTGGCGTTACGCATGGACAAGTCCCCCATGTGTTCCAGTCTCTACCCTACCAGCCCCAGGGCAGCGGGCTTCAACGCACCTGGCCGGCGAGGGGCGACGTGATCCGCTACGCTGAGATTCATCTGCCGCCTGCCGGGCGGTATCCAGCCGTCGACGGGAGACCGCCATGCATGATCTCGAGAATGACCACGACCGCTATGCCTATCCCCACCGGGTGCTGCACTGGCTGGTCGCCCTGGTGGTGGTGCTGTCGCTGGCGACGGGCCTGACGCTGGGTTTTCTCGGCTTCGAGGGGACCATGGAACGCTTTGGCCAGCCTCTCACCGACATCCTTTACACTAGCCACAAGAGCTTCGGGGTGCTGATCCTGGCCCTGATGCTGGCCCGGGTGGTGACGCGTCTGATCTTCGTGGTGCCGGTCCATGAGCCCCCCCTGCCCCGCTTCCAGCGGGTGGTCAGCAGCGCGGTCCACTACCTGCTCTACCTGGCGCTGCTGGCCATGCCGGTGCTTGGCTGGCTGGCCACTGCCAGCGGCGGCTTCCCGGTCCAGTTCCTGCACTGGCACCTGCCCGACCTCATCGGGCGCGACGACGCCCTGTCCGAGCAGCTATTCATTTGGCACGGCTGGTTGGGCCTGGTGATCCTGGGGCTGGTGGGCCTGCACATCGCCGGGGCGCTCTTCCACTGGTTGATCCGCCGAGACGGCGTGATGAAGCGCATGAGCCTGTTCTGAAGCACGGCATCCAATACCAGTACAATGTGCAATGTGCCGGCGTGATCCGCCTGCCGGGTGGCGCTCGGTGTCAGCGAATCTCCCGCCACCCCTCGTGAGCGCAGCTGCCGCAGCGATAGTAGGCCTCGAAGCCACCATGAGCGCTCTCGCGGATCGAGCCCTTCTGGAAGTGGAAGCTGCGCAGCGAGCAGACCGGGCAGCGCTCGACTTCGTCGTGCGGCGCCCGGGGTGCCGGCCTTTTCTGTCCCTCGCCACTGTCCCGCTGAGAGGAGCGCTCTTGCATGAGCCGGTCGAGTTCGACGCTGAGGTCGGCGGCGAGGACGCGGGCTTCTTCCTGCCTGTCGCTGCCGGCCAAGTCGGCCAGTTCGGTGATCCGTGTCTTGAGGGTTGTCAGCCGTGACGTGGTGTCGACCATTGCGGGCCCTCCTGAGGGTCGTTCGTGGTTGGCCCCTTGAGCATAGTCCCAAGCGGCTCAGGGGGTCGCATTGGCCTGGATCTCTTTCCAGGCCACCAGCCGTTCGCGCAGCTCATCGGCGGCCGGCTCGGCCTGGTCCAGGATCTCGTGGATCCGGTTGAAGTGCAGCAGGCGCACGTCCCCGGCTTCGGGCTTGAGGTAGATGTCGGGCGGAGCGTGGCGCACTGCCTTGGCGGTCAGCGACTGCTGCATGATCTGGAAGGTGTTGAACAGCATGTCGGTTATCCCGGGCGCTTCATCGTCTTCGGTTCGGCGGTTGCCGGTGACGTCCACGGCGATCACCAGGTCCACCTTGTCTTGGAGCAGATCGAAGGGTAGGGGGTTGGAGGTGCCGCCATCGATCAGCAGCCGCTCGCCGTGAGGCACCGGCGCGAACAGACCCGGTACCGCCATGCTGGACTCGATGGCCGGGAAGAGCTGGCCCTCGTCGAGCGCTACGCTGTCGCCGGTCCAGTAGTCGGTGGCCACCACCGTCAGCGGGATACGCAGTTCCTCAAAACGGCGTGCCTGGGTATGGCCGGCCAGGAAGCGCAGGAAGCCGCCGGAATCCAGCAAGCCGCCATCGTTCAGCCCAAGCTGCAGCAGGCCGGCCAGGTCTAGTTCCGAACCGGCGAGCCCTGAGAGAGCATCCAGCGGGGAGCCGGCGACATCGTCGAAGATATCCAGGATCTCGTCGGCGGAGAGCCCCGCCGCATAGAGCCCGCCGATCACCGCACCGATGCTGGTGCCGGTGATGCGGTCCGGCACGATATCGAGCTCGTCGAAGACTTGCAGCATGGCGATATGGGCCAGGCCGTTGGCTCCGCCGGAGCCCAGCGCCAGGCCGATGGTGGGGCGCGGCCTCGGTTCCTCGGCCGGCAACGGCATCGGTACTAGCAGGGCAAGGCAGAGCAGCCAGCCGGCCAGGTAGGGCTGCTTTCCGCGTGACAGCATTGAGGATACTTGCATGATGATCTCCGCAGGACGGGTCTGAGCCGCACTATAGCGCGACCCGGGGACGCGGGCTCGCGCCGTGCACGGGTCTCCGGTCCCGTCGGGCGTCAGTCTCCCGGCCCGCACTCCATGCAGCGCTCGGTGATCGCCGGACCCAGCTGCAGGCTGGCATTGAGATCGCGCAGGCCGCCGCGCAGGCCCTCCTCCAACACCGGGTGGTACCAGGGCATGGCGAGCATCTGGCTGACGCTGAGCTTCTGCTCCAGGGCCCAGGCCAGAAGGTGCGCCATGTGCTCCACCCGCGGGCCGAACAGCTCGGCGCCCAGGAACTGGCCGGAACCATGCTCGGCGTATAGCCGAATCACGCCACGGTTCTGACGCATCACCACGGCGCGCCCCTGGTCCTCGAAGGAGGCCTCGCCCACGGCCAGGCAGTCGCAGCCGCCGAGCCGTTTCTCCAACTCGGCATAGCTGTCACCCACGGTGGCCATCTGGGGCTCGGTGAAGACGATGGCCAGTGGCACATTGCGCTGCCCCGCACGCAGTTCGGGGAAGCGCCCCGCGTTGTCGCCGGCGATGCGCCCCTCGCTGTTGGCCTCATGCAGTAGCGGCAGCTCCAGGTTGGCATCGCCGGCGATGAAGATATGGCTGGGGGCGTCGTCGGCGTTGCGGCACTGCAGGGTAAATCGGTTGAAGCGCGGCACGCCCTTATCGTCTAGCGCCAGGCCGGAGTGCTCCAGGCCCAGGCGGTCGACGTTGGGGCGCCGGCCGGTGGCGGCCAGCAGGGTGTCGAAGTGCTCGGTGAGCATCTGGCCGCTGTCACGCTCGACGAAGGTAACCCTCACGGTATTGCCGTCCCGGTCGATGCTCTCCACCTTGGCGTCCGGGTCGACATAGAACTCCTCGTTGAAGGTGGCTTCGGCGTTGTCGCGCACGGCGGCGTCCTGGAAGGGGCCCAGTGCGCCGCCCACACCGAATATCCGCAGCCGCACGCCCAGACGGTGGAGGGCTTGGCCCAGCTCCAGACCGATCACCCCGGGGCCGAACACCGCGACCGACTCGGGCAGCGTATCCCACTCGAAGACATCGTCATTGGTCACCAGCCGGTCGCCTGCGGCGTCGAACATGTCGGGCCAGGTGGGGCGCGAGCCGGTGGCGATGACGATATTGCGGGCCGTGACCCGGGTGTGGTCGCCCACCGCCAGGGTGTGGGGAGACTCGAAGCGGGCGTGGCCGGTCAGGCTGTCCTCCTCGGGGATGCGCTGCATCGACTTGAGCACGCGCCCCACGAAGCCGTCACGCTCCTGCTTGACCCGTGCCATCACCGCAGCGCCATCCACCTCGACGCCGCTCACCTTGATGCCGAAGCCGCTGGCGCCACGGGCCTGGTGGGCGGCCTCGGCGGCGGCGATCAGTAGCTTGGAGGGCATGCAGCCCACTCGGGCACAGGTGGTGCCGAATTCACCCCCCTCGATCAACACCACGCTGTTGCTGTGCTTGCGGGCGGCGTGCCAGGCGCTCAGGCCGGCACTGCCGGCGCCGATGATGGCGATATCGACCTCACGTTGCTGCATCGGGCTCTCCTCTTGGTGTCATTTTACCGTCTTGGTGGATTCACTATGTCACGGGATGTGCGGACAAGACGCAACGGTGGCGTCTTGACGCAGGACAGGACGGATCGAGCTCGGGCTCAAGCGGCAAGGCGCAGGCCGAAGCCAATCAGCAGCGAGCCGAAGGTCCAGCGCTGCAGCCTCGCTTTCAGGGGGCTCTCCGCGAACCAGCGCTGCAGGGCAGCGCCCAGAGTGACGTAACCGGCATCGAACAGCAGTCCCATGGCTACCAGCAGGATCCCGAGCAGGGCGAACTGCAGCAGCACGGGCCCCTGATCAGGTTGCACGAACTGTGGCAGCAGCACCGAGCAGAACAGCAGCGACTTGGGGTTGAGCAGGTTGGTGAGGAACCCCCGGCGCCAGGCCAGGCGGTGGCTCGCCGAGAGTGGCACTTCCCGCCCCGGGATGTCTGGTGTCGGCTCCGGGGGAGTGCGCAGCAGTTGCAGGCCGATCCAGCTCAGGTAGGCGGCGCCCGCGTAGCGCACGGCGTCGAAGGTCCAAGGAGCTGTGACGAACAAGGTGGCCAGCCCCAGGGCCGCCAGTGCCACATGCAGACCTCTTGCCATGGCAAGGCCGACGGCAGTAGCCAGCGCCCGGGAGCGTCCCTGGAGACTGCCGGTCTGCAGCACCAGCAGCATGTCTGGGCCTGGCAGTAGATAGACCGCCGCCAGGGCCGCGATAAATAGCCAGAGCTCCATGGGATGCCTCCTGCCTTGGAAGGGCGTGTAAGCGATGATGCATGAGTCGTGGCACCATGCTAGCGCCGCGATCGCGGGCAGGTCCTTGCAAAATCAGTCACTCGACAGGGTATAGTTGGCACGTTATGCCAATTTACATGCTTGAGGTGCAGCTTCATGCCAGAGAAAAGGCTCGATGTCATTGACCGCCGCATCCTGGCCGCTCTGCAGCGCGACGCCCGGCTGACCAATGTCCAACTGGCCGAGGAGGTGAATCTATCGCCGTCGCCCTGCCTGCGCCGGGTACGCCAGTTGGAGGCGAAGGGGCTGATTCGCGGCTATCACGCCGAACTGGATCGTGGCGGTGTGGGCTTCGGCCTCACCGTCTTCGTCGGCATCAAGGTGGAGCGCCACCGTGAAACCCAGGCCAACGCGTTCCGCGAGGCGGTTGTCGCTCTGCCGGAGGTGGTTTCGGCGCATCTGGTGTCGGGAGAGTCGGATTTCCTGCTGCAGGTAGTGGTGCCGGACCTGGCAGCCTATGAGCGCTTCCTTACAGGGACCCTGCTTAGACTGCCGGGGGTCACCGACATTCGCAGCAACTTCGCTATCCAGATCGTCAAGGCGCACGGGCCGCTACCCGTGGGGCATCTTTCAGTTACGCAGTAGAAACCGGCTGCGAGGCTCACGTCGCGTGTGCTGACATCCAAAACCTTCCCAGCGTGCTCCAGCCACGGGCGGCTATGTACGCCACCAAACAGACAGTACCTTCGCCCTGTCCTTATGCTGCAAAGCATCATATGCGTTTGGCCAGCACCTGAATTCAAGCAGTAAATGCAGGCGGCCCATCTAGCAGCCAATAGGACAGACCACATGAACCAGAAACCCACACCCATCAACACCCAGAAGCCCAAACCCATCAACCTCGCCCTGCAGGGCGGGGGCGCGCATGGCGCCTTTACCTGGGGGGTTCTGGATCGGGTTCTCGAGGACGGGCGGTTGCAGATCGCGGGGGTCTCGGGCACTTCGGCAGGGGCGATGAACGCGGTGGCGATGGCCGAAGGCTTCACTCGTGGTGGGCCCGAGGGTGGGCGCGCGGCTCTCGAAAACTTCTGGCGATGCATGTCCGATGGCGCGAAGCACAGCCCGCTGAAGCGTACGCTCTTCGATGTTATGACCGGCAACTGGGGGCTGGAGAACAATCCTGTGTATCACGCCATGGACGCCCTGTCCCGCGTGGCCTCACCCTATCAGCTAAATCCTATGAATATCAATCCTTTGCGTGATATGGTGGAAAAGTGCATCGATTTTGACATGGTGCGACGATGCACTGGGTTCAAGCTGTTCATTTCGGCCACCAATGTGGAAAGTGGCAATGTCAAAATCTTCCCTCGCGAAGAGTTGACGGTGGACATGCTGATGGCCTCGGCCTGTCTACCGCACCTCTACAAGGCAGTTGAAATCGATGGCGTACCCTATTGGGATGGCGGTTACATGGGGAATCCATCGCTGTTTCCCTTTCACGAAGAGAACGATACCAACGATATCGTGGTCATCCAGATCAATCCGATCGAGCGCAAGGGGGCGCCAAGGAACCCTCAGGACATCCAGAATCGGATGAGTGAGATCAGCTTCAACAGCAGCCTGCTCAAGGAACTGCGCGGAATCGACTTCGTCGACCGGCTGATCCGCCAGGGCAAGCTCTCGGCCGATGAGTACCGCCAGGTGCGTGTGCATGTCGTGGAAAACCAGGCCGAACTGAAGCCACTGGGCGCTTCATCGAAGATGAATGTCGAATGGGACTTTCTCACCAAGCTGCGCGATATAGGCCGTGACACCGTCACCGCCTGGCTGGACGAGAATTTTGATGCCATCGGCAAGCATTCGAGTGTGGATCTTCGCCAGATGTTTCAGGGCATCGGCGCTCAACACCAGGGGTAGTGACGACTGGAACCTTGAGCATGAGGTCGGCGGTCTCCCCTACGCCAGGCCGTCACGGCACCACTCGTCGGCGTTCATGACCCGATTGCGTCCGGCTTCCTTGGCGCGATAGAGGGCGACGTCGGCCCGCTCCAGTGCCTGCTGCGGTGCCTCATGCTTTTTCAGGTTGGCCACGCCGACGCTGGTGGTCACGGGGATTCGTTGATGCTCATGGTTGGAGAATGGGTGCGCTTCCACGGCCTGGCGAATGCGATCGGCTACCTTGAGGGCCCGATTGCTGTCGGTGTCGATCAGCAGGATGACGAACTCCTCGCCGCCGTAACGGGCTACACAATCTTCCGGTCGAGTCTGGTCGGCCAGTACGCGGGCAAACTCGGTGAGCACCAGGTCGCCTACGGAGTGACCGTGGGTATCGTTGATCTTCTTGAAGTGGTCGATATCCATCATCAGCACTGCACACTCAGGGGCCCTGTTTCCGGCGTGTTCTTGGTGCCGCCAGGCCTGGAGCTTGTCCAGATGCAGGGTCAGGGCGCCGCGGTTGAGCAGGCCGGTGAGGGGATCATGGGTCGCCTGGCGGTAGACCCGCATCAGTAGGCTGAGTTGAAAGTGGTTAGCCGCCAGGGAGACTACCAGCAGGCTGGAGAGTAGCCACAGCCCCTCGAGTCCCGTTGGAGTCAGCCAACTGCCGTCGACTATCTGGGCGAAGGCCAGCAACCAGAGCATGGCGACCCCGGCCGCCAACGACTCTAGGATGGTAAATGGAAAGACGCTGAGCGCGGCGACCAGCAGGAAGGGAATGAAGCCGTAGCCGGTCAGGCGCGCCGCTTCGCCGGATGGCAGCAGCACCAGCACCAGCGCGTAGAAGCACGCCGGCAGTGCCAGCAGAAAGCCGGCACTCAGGCGAATACGAGCGATCTTTTCACGGCTGAACCTGGCCAGCAGCAGCACGCCGATGAGTCCGAGCAGCAGCACCGCCCGGCCCGCCAGGGTGGTGCTGAGCAATTCCCGGGGCAGCATCGCCACGTCCACCAGGGCCCATAGCGGAGACAGCAGGGCGAAGATCAGCCCCACGGACAGCACCCGGTTGCGCAGGTAGTGGGCGTGGGAGTAGGCGAAGTCCAGCGAGTGGTGACGATTGCTGAAGGTGTCGCTGAGCGACGTCAGGGTGGTATGCAGCTCCCCGACGGCATGGGGGGTGCCGAAGGGTGGGGCGTCAGCTTGGCGCCGACGTTCAGGTGGCTTTGAAGGCGCTTGGTCGGTCATGGCACGGCAACATGTCGGGGCCCAGTAGGGGCGAGGTGTGGGTGAGGAACAGCCAGCCACGCCATCATAGCAGAGCGGCTCGAGGCAAGCGGTTTCAACAGCGTGGCGGGCGTCTTTCTGCTATCCTGCAGGCCCTTTTTGTTTTGCCGCTTCTCCGGCCTATGCCGCCCGCTCTTCTCCGCTGTTCGTTATCCACCCCGGCTCGCTCGCTGTTCACGGCCGCGCCTTACTCGTCCCCAGGATGTTACCTTGTCTGATCCCTCTCCCGATGCCGCTTTCGCTTCGCTGCCGCTGACACCGGAACTGCTGGACACCCTCGTGTCGCTGGGCTTCGATGCCATGACGCCGATCCAGGCCGAGAGCCTGCCGCCAACCCTGGCCGGTCGCGACGTGATCGCCCGGGCGAAGACCGGTTCCGGAAAGACGGCGGCCTTCGGCCTGGGGCTGCTCTCGCGGCTGACCCTGTCGAGCTTCGCGGTGCAGGGGCTGGTGCTCTGCCCGACTCGGGAACTGGCCGACCAGGTGGCCGGTGAGCTACGCCGATTGGCGCGTGGCCTGCCCAACGTCAAGGTGCTGACCCTTTGCGGGGGCGCCTCCTTCGGACCGCAGCTCTCCTCCCTGGCCCATGGCGCTCATCTCGTGGTGGGCACCCCCGGCCGGGTGGAGGAGCATCTGCGCAAGGGCTCGCTCACGCTGGGCGGGCTTACGACCCTGGTGCTGGACGAGGCCGACCGCATGCTCGACATGGGCTTCCAGGCGAGTCTCGAGGCGATCGTCGCCGAGACCCCGTCCCGCCGCCAGACGCTGCTGTTCAGTGCGACCTTCTCCGACGCCGTGCGACCCGTGGCTGAGGCGCTGATGCGTGAGCCGGTGACGGTGGAGGTGGCCGAGACCCACGACGCCAGCAGCATTCATGAGCGTGTCTACCGCGTCGCCGACGGCGACGCGGCGCGCCTGGAGGGGCTTTGCCGGCTGCTGCTACAGCTTCGCCCGACGTCCAGCGTGGTGTTCTGCAACACCAAGCGCGAGACCGACGAAGTGGCCCAGGCGCTCGAGGCGGCGGGCTTCAGTGCCCTGGCGCTGCACGGCGACCTGGAGCAGGCCGACCGCGACCGGCTGCTGGTGCTGTTCGCCAATCGCAGCGCCTCGATCCTGGTCGCCACCGACGTGGCGGCCCGCGGGCTCGATATCGCCGAGCTGGATGCGGTATTCAACTATCAGATCGCCCGGGACCTGGAGGTGCACGTGCACCGCGTCGGGCGTACTGGCCGGGCCGGCAGCGCCGGCATCGCCTGCACCCTGGTCGGCGAGGGTGAAGACTACCGGCTGACACGCCTGACGGACTTCCTGGGCGAGCCCCTCGAGGAGGCCCCGCTGCCGCCCCGCTCGGTGCTTGGCCGTGAGCCCCTGGCGCCGCCCATGGCGACCCTGCAGATCGGGGCCGGCAAGAAGCAGAAGGTGCGCCCCGGGGATATCCTGGGGGCCCTGACCGGCGAGGCGGGCCTGGCCGGCGAGCAGGTGGGTAAGATCAAGGTGCTGGCCAACAGCGCCTACGTGGCCGTTCAGCGCGAGGTGGCCGACCAGGCCCTGGAGCGACTGATCAACGGTAGAATCAAGGGGCGCAGTTTTCGCGCCCGGCGCGTCAGCCACTGAGGCGCATCGGCGAACCCCAGAGGAACAGATGAAGATACCCAAGCGATTACAGCCGCTGGTGGATGATGGCCTGATCGAGGCGGTCGAGAGCCAGCTGATGAGCGGAAAAGAGGCCCAGGTCTACGTGGTGCGCTCCCACGGGGAGCGGCGTTGCGCCAAGGTCTTCAAGGAAGCGAAGCAGCGCAGCTTCAAGCAGGCCGTGCAGTACCAGGAGGGGCGCCGCGAACGCAACAGCCGCCGCTCCCGGGCCATGGCCAAGAAGACCCGATACGGCCAGAAGGAGCAGGAGCAGGCCTGGCTCAATGCCGAGGTCGATGCTCTCTACCGGCTGGCCGCGGCGGACGTTCGGGTGCCCAGGCCCTTCGGCTTCATCGATGGCGTACTGTTGATGGAGATGATCTCCGACACCGAGGGCCTCACCGCGCCGCGCCTGGACGAGGTGACGCTTAGCGACGAGCAGGCCCGCGAGTACTACGCCAAGATCATCCGTGATGTGGTGAAGATGCTGTGTGCCGGCCTGGTGCATGGCGACCTCTCCGAGTTCAACGTGCTGTTGGCCGCCGATGGCCCGGTGGTCATCGACCTGCCCCAGGCGGTGGATGCCGCCGGCAACAACAGTGCCGAGTGGATGTTCGAGCGCGACGTGGACAACATGCGTCGCTACTTCGGCCGCTTCGCCCCGGAGCTGCTGGCTACCGACTATGGCAAGGAGATCTGGGCGCTCTATGAAGCCGGCGAGCTGCACCCGGAGAGCCAGCTCACCGGCTGCTTCGTGCATGACACCGCGACCGTGGATGTCGACGAGCTGATGACGGTGATCGACGACGTACGCGACGAGGAGGCCTACCGCCAGGCGGCCCGAAACCGCGGCGATGAACCCGGGGTGGAGGAGGCCGCTGAGGAGTGGCGGGAGTCCCAGCCGGAGCGCTGAGGTGGGCTGGGCAGGGTCGCGGTGATCTCACGCTGGCGTTGTGGCAAGAGGGCATGGCCGCGGTGGATCTGCCATCATGGCGTCATGAATCACGGCACGGAGAGCAACGATGCGACTGCAGCACGCCACTTGGCAGGAGGTGGAAGCCTACCTCCAGCGCTCCACGGGCATCGTCGTGCCCATCGGCTCCACCGAACAGCACGGCCCCAACGGCCCGATCGGCACCGATGCCCTGTGCCCCGAGGCGATCGCCTGGGCGCTGGGCGAGCGCCACGGGGTGCTGGTCGGCCCGACCCAGGCGATCGGTATGGCACAGCATCATCTGGCCTTTCCCGGCAGCCTCACCCTGCGCCCCAGTACCCTGATCGCGGTGCTGCGTGACACCATCGAGTCGCTGGCGCACCACGGCTTCACCCAGGTGTTCTTCCTCAACGGCCATGGCGGCAATGTGGCTACGGTGAACGCGGCCTTCGCCGAGGTGCTCAGCGAGCGCAGCTTGAGGCGACAGCCGGACGGCGAGCTCCATCTGCGGCTGTTCAACTGGTTCGCCGGCCGGCGCGGTCGCGAACTGGCGGAGACACTCTACGGCGAGGCCGAGGGCAACCATGCCACCGCCTCCGAGGTGTCGCTGGCCTGGCACGTCGCCCCCCGGACGGTGAGGAAGGTAGCCATGTCGCCGCGCCTCGCCCCCAACGGCAGCGCTCAGTGCGACGCCCATACCTTCCGCCAGCGCTTCCCGGACGGGCGCATGGGCTCCGACCCTTCCCTGTCCCGTGCCGAGCACGGGGCGCGCTTCCTGGAGGCGGGCATCGAGGACGCCTGGGAAGCCTATCAGGCGTTCGTCGCGGAGAGCTGAAGCGGGCCTGGGGGTCCATCACCACCGTGAAACCCGCCGATAGGCGGGTTTCTGCCAACCCAGCCAAGGAATCCATCATGAAACCAACGCACAGAGCCTGGATCCAGGGACACCTGGAGGAGATCGTCACCGCGATACTCACCGCCTTCTTTACTGCGCTGATGTTCCGCGTAGGGCTGGGCATGCTCTTCTCGATCATCAGTGGCCTGGTGATTGCCTATGCGATCCGCCTGGTGGCGGTGCCGTGGGGAGTGCGAGTGCTCAAGCGCCGCCTGCCCTGGCTGGATGAGGCGCGCGATCTCAACGAACCACATTGAGCCGGCCTCGTCTCCTAGCCCCGTTTTTCCGCTGTCTCGACTAGGCTTTTCCAGGTGGGTCCTCGTTGGGATTTGTGCCCTGGCGCTGGGGCTTGTGGGCGGCGCGTTTCTGGCGGCGCCGGC
>CAYWBG010000014.1:0-27389 GCA_964456005.1 uncultured Halomonas sp. | reverse complement strand
GCAGTGATCCCCATCGATTGACCTCGCCTGGTGGAAGCTCGGCTCTGCCGAGCGATGGCGGTGCCGGCGAGGTTTCGGTCATGCTCTAAAAGGGTCAGCTTCACCAATGCTTAGCCGACGCGTCCCTCTTTCTATCCGTCCCATCGCCCGATAAATCGGGCTCCCACCAGAAGCTGCCTGCTCGGGTGGCAACCCATGGACTAGACGTCTCGGCGTCCTCTTACTGTTCCTTTGGCTGAAGAGGGGGGAGGGAGCTCGGTCACTTGCGGCGTGGAACCAGGCACCTTGGCTGGATGCTACTGGTGGGAGCTCGGCTCTGCCGAGCGATGGCGGTGCCGGCGAGGTTTCGGCCCTGCTCGCACAGGACCAACTTCACCATCGCCTAGCCGAGGCGTCACTCTTGCCATCCGTCCCATCGCCCGATAAATCGGGCTCCCACCAGAAGCTGCCTGCTCGGGTGGCAACCCATGGACTAGACGTCTCGGCATCCTCTGACGATTCCTTTGGCTGAATGCCACTGGTGGGAGCTCGGCTCTGCCGAGCGATGGCGGTGCCGGCGAGGTTTCGGCCCTGCTCGCACAGGACCAACTTCACCATCGCCTAAATATCGGATCATCGCAACATGCCCCCGGGAGCCGTCTCTTCTGCTCAACCCTTGCGGTGTTCCACTCCCAGCGCCCAGAGAATGAAGGCATCCTGGCGGGCATTGTCGTGCCACGCCTTGAAGCGTCCCGAGGCGCCGCCGTGGCCGGCGGCCATATCCGTGCGCAGCAGCACCGGGCCGCGGGCGGTACCCATCTCGGTGAGCCGGGCATAGAGCTTGGCGGGCTCCCAGTAGGGTACCCGGGTGTCGTGCCAACTGCCCTGCAGGAACGACGTGGGCCAGGGCTGGGCGGCCAGGTTGTCCAGCGGCGAGTAGTCGCGGATGCGCCGGCGGGCATCGGGTTCGTCGGGGTTGCCCCACTCGGTGTACTCGGCGGTGGTCAGGGGCAGGTCGGGGTTCTCCATGGTGCGCAGCACGTCCACGAAGGGGACATCGAGTACCGCCGCACAGAAGGCCTCCGGGGCCAGGTTGAGGCTGGCACCCACCAGCAAGCCGCCGGCGCTGGCGCCATAAGCGGCGATGCGCTCGCCGTCGCTGATGCCTTGCTCCACCAGGGCGTGCCGGGCGGCCAGGAAGTCACGGAAACTGTTCGCCTTGTGTGCCAGCTTGCCGGCCAGGTACCAGGGCTCGCCGCGGTCGCCGCCACCGCGCACATGAGCCACCGCGAAGGCGACGCCCCGGGCCAGCAGCTCCAATCGCGCCACCGAGAACCAGGGATCGAGCACCTCGCCATAGGCGCCGTAGCCGAAGAGCAGGGTGGGCAGCGGGTGGCCGACCAGGTCGGCGCGCATCACCACCGACACCGGGATACGCTCGCCGTCATGGGAGTGTGCCCATAGCCGCTCGCAGGCAAGCTGATCGGGGGACAGGTCGCCGTGGATGGGCTGCTGCTTGAGGAGGGTGCGCTCGCCGCTGTCCAGGTCCTGCTCGATCCAGCTCACGGGCAGCACGAAGGATTCCTCGCGAAGCCGCAGGCGGCGCTGGTCGAAGTGGGGGGCATCCCCCAGTGCCAGGCTGCAGGGCGTCTCCGGCAGCGGCAGGCGATCATCCCGGGTGATAGCGTGGTCGCCATCCAGTTCGATCACCCGCAGCTGCACCTGAGCCTCGTGGTGATCGCGTTCGGTGACCACCAGCCCCCAGGAAAAGGCATCGGCGCCCTCCAGGGTGGCGCCGTCGCGGTGGGGAATCAGCGGCTGCCAGGCCTCGACGCCGCTATCTAGACGCTCCTCGTCGATCACGTCCAGACGGAAGTGAGGCGCGTCGCGGTTATGGAGCACGTAGAAATGGCCGGGGCGGTGGTCCAGGGCGAGCTCCATGCCGCTCTCCCGTGGGCGGAAGCAGCGCGGCGCGGCGGCCGGGTCATGGGCGGGGAGCAGGTGGCATTCGCTGGTGTCCTTGGAGGCGCTCTCCAGCAACAGCCAAGCCCGTGAGCGGGTCTTGCCCAGCCCCAGCCAGAACTCAGGGTCTTCCTCGCGGAGTACCAGCGCCGGCTCGCCCGGCGTTCCCTGGGTCAGGGGCAGGCGCCAGATGCTATCCGGGCGCTGGGTGGCGTCATAGCGGGTGAAGAGCAGGGTAGCGTTGTCCTCCGCCCAGCTGAGCTCGGGACCGATTGCCTGAAGCAGCCTGACCGGTTCGCCGTCGGGGAGCGCCTTGAGGAATAGCTCGAACATCTCGTCGCCACGGCTGTCCTCTGTCCAGGCCAGCCAGCGTTCGTCCGGCGACAGTGCCATGTCGCCCATTTCGAGAAAGTCTTGCTGGCGGGCGCGGGCCTCCAGGTCCAAGAAGCGCACGGCGCGGTCGGGCTTGCCATTGGGGTGGCGCCACCACACCGGATAGTCGGCGTCTGCCGCCGTTTCGCTCCAGTAGGTGTAGTGGTCCAGGGGGGTGCGCAGGCCGTGTACGGCCAGCTCGCGGCGAGCCAGATGGCCGTGGTAGAGCCGTTCCACCAGGTCGTCCAGGGGCGAGAACCAGGCGTCGGACTCGGCGTTCGCCGCCTCCAGGAAGTCGCTGACGTCAGGGTCGTCGCGGTGTTCCAGCCAGTGCCACTCGAGATCATCGAGCCGGCGGAAGCGAGTGACCGGAGAGGGTCCGGTGGACGGGACGGAATGAGGGGGCGGCTGTGCTTTCATGGCCTGGGATGTACCATACTCCAACTGAACAATGGCGAGGTCGTGATGCCGATTACTGAATCGATGACCCTACTATGGCTGAGCTACGGCTTTTTGTCGCTAGTCGTACTCTTGACCGGCTACCTGGGGTTGGCCTTCCTGCCGCGGCTCCTGCGGCTGGTCATTACCTGGATGGTAGCGGGCATCATGTGGGTGCCGGCGCGATTCCAGTTGCCACTGCTGGAAGAGGGCGAATTCTACACCGGCTTCGCTCCGGCGGTGGTGGTGGCCCTAGTGCGTTTTCTCGAGGGTGGCACGGCGCTGATGATGTCGGCACTCACCCTCACCCTGATGGGAGCCGCGGGTGGTATCCTTGTGGGGCTGCTGCTGTGGTGGCGGGGCCGTCACCAAGGCGACTACGTCGACATGGACGAGGGTGACCAACCGCCCACCCAGGGTAGCCCGGGCGAGCGTCGGGAGCCGGTAATCGGCTAAGGAGCCGTCAATGGCCGGGTGGCGTAAGGGTAGACGGGAATGGCGAGGCGCCGCATGCCTGATACTGGTAGGCCTGCTCACCCTGGTGGCCCACTCGGTGCTGGCCCAGCCGGTCGAGGAGCAGCCCGATGTGCGGGTGATCATCGATGTCTCCGGGAGCATGCGGGACAACGATCCCGACCAGCTCGCCGCCAGCGCCCTTGAGCTGCTGGCGTCACTGCTGCCCGAGGGGACGCCCGCAGGAGTCTGGACCTTCGGCGAATCGGTCGATAATCCGCTGCCCGTGGGCGAGGTGGACGAGGCGTGGCGCGATGAGGCCATGGCCTTGCGTCCGCGCCTGGTGGAGTACCAGCAGTACACCGATATTGAAGCGGCGGTGCGGGCGGCGGCCGAGAGTCCGGCCAACGGCTGGCGACACCTGGTGCTGCTTACCGATGGCATGATCGACCTGCCGCCCGCTCGGGGACCCAAGCCGTCGGTAGACGCCGATTCCCGCCGTGTCCTGCTCGAAGAGCTGGCGCCGAGCCTGGCCGACCAGGGCGTAGTGGTGCACGCCATCGCCTTCTCCGATGAGGCCGACCTGGCCCTGGCCGAGCGCCTTTCCCGAATCACCGGTGGGCTCTCGGCGCTGGTCGAGACCCCCGAAAGTCTGCTTGGCGCCTTCCTGGATATCGTCGAACGTATCTTTCCCGCCGACCAGGTGCCCCTGGAGGCGGGTCGCTTCCTGATCGAGCCCGGGGTCGAGGCCTTCACGGCGCTGCTCTTCCGCGCCCCCGACAGTGAGCCGCTGGCCCTGGTGGCGCCCGATGGGTCTGTCTATCGTGCCGAGGCACCACCACCGGAAGGCCGCTGGCAGGTGGAGCCGCTCTTTGACCTCGTCCGCGTGCCGGAGCCGGCGCCCGGCGAGTGGCGCTTGGAGGGCGAGGTGACCGCCGACAGCCGCATCGGCGTGACCTCCTCTCTGTCCCTGCGCACCGGCGAGTTGCCGGCGACCCTCTACCTAGGCTTTGCCGTACCCGTGGAGGCCTGGCTGGAGCGGCGCGGCATGCCCTGGGGCGATGAACTGGACTCGTTGGCCATGCGGGTGGAGCTTCGCGATCCGCAGGATCAGGTACTGGCGGCGCTTCGCCTGCAGCGCGACGGCGAGCGCTTCGTCGGCGAACTGCCGGCACCGGCGCTGACGGGAGGCGCTCGCCTGTTGATTCGCGCCGAGGCGGACGGTTTTACCCGCCAGCGTTGGCAGGCGGTTAATGTACAGCCGGCCATTGCCGCCCGCCACGAGCCGGCGGCGGAGCGAGTGGTGCTGGAGGCCGAGCACCCACGGCTGGATCGTGACAATACCCGCCCGAGCGCCGAGCTGGGGGGTGTGCGGCTTGATGCCGAGGCGGTGGAGCAGAGGCGCTGGCATCTGGCCCTGCCGCCGCTGGACGACAGCATCAGCCAGCCGCTGCTGCTCAGCGCCCGCATCACCCTGGACGGCGAGAGCCGCGAGCTGCGCCTGCCCCGGCTGCTGCTGCACCCCGAGGCGGAGATCGGCCTTGGCCTGGCTGGGGATGCCCAAGGGCGCCTGCGCGGTGAGCGTTTCCACGAGGACCTCGATACCGAGCGCCGGGCGGGGGAGGTACCCGAGAGCGCCGCCGACCGCTTCGTCGCCTTTATTCACGGGCTGCCGGCCAAGGCTAGCGCGCTTTGGCAGTCGGGTTGGCCCGGGATGCAGCGACTGGCCCAGACCCACGGCCGCGACCCACGCCTCTGGATCGGTCTCGCAGGCTTGCTGCTGTTCATTATTCTCCTGGCGGTGTGGCGTGCGCGCCGCGTCCGTCGGGGCGTGCACCGGGAGGAACCTTATGTGTGAGCTGCTGGGCATGAGCGCCAACGTGCCTACCGATATCTGTTTCAGCTTCACCGGTTTCCTGCATCGCGGCGGTGGCACCGGCCCCCACCGTGACGGCTGGGGGATCGCCTTCTACGAGGAGGGGGGCTACCGTGACTTCCGCGACCCCCACCCCTCGGTGGGCTCGCCCATCGCCCGACTGATTACCGATTACCCCATCAAGTCCAACATCGTCATCAGCCATATCCGTCAGGCCAACGTCGGACAGGTGCGTCTGGCCAACACCCACCCCTTTGTGCGCGAGATGTGGGGGCGCCCCTGGTGCTATGCCCACAATGGCCAGCTAGGGAACTGGCGGGGGATGCCGCTAAGTTTCTATCGACCCATCGGCGACACCGACAGCGAGCACGCCTTCTGCTGGCTGCTGGGTGAGCTGCGCCGCCGCTTTCCCGAGCGGCCGGCAAGCGACGACGAGCGACAGGGGCTTTGGCGGTTGCTGCATCAGCTGTGCGAGCGCCTGCGCGGGCTGGGGGTCTTCAACCTGCTGCTGGCCGACGGCGACTACCTCTACACTTTCTGTTCCACCAAGCTGGCCCATATCACCCGTCGAGCCCCCTTCGGCCGCGCGAGTCTGTCGGATGCCGAACTCACCGTGAACTTTGCCGAGCACACGACCCAGAATGACATCGTCTCGGTGATCGCCACCGAGCCGCTCACCGACAATGAGGCCTGGGAGCGCATGCTCCCCGGGGAGTTGTTGATATGGCGTGACGGCGTGATCCAGGCACGTTTCGGCCGCCGCCAAGCGTGAAATCTGTGGGTTGGCCTTCCCGGTCGGAGTGGCACAGGCTATCGGTAGCGAGGCTAGGCGTGAGGGCGCGGCCGTGTCAGTTTCAATCTATCGTTTCAATCGATCGTTTTACAGCTTGAACCGGCCGGTTTAAGGTAGGGCACTGGGACAACAACAAGCGTCGATGGCCCATCGGCGATACAGCGGAGACACGTGATGAGTGAGCATGCCAACGCCCCGATTCTGTCTGGCCCCGAGCTCAAGGGGCTGGATGAGTATGATTCGGTCACCGACATCTTCCATGCGGCCGTCAAGCGCTATGCCGACAAGCCGGCCTTCAGCTGCATGGGGCAGACGCTGACCTTCGCCGACCTGGACCGCCTCTCGGGCAACTTTGCCGCCTGGCTCCAGCACGAGACAGAGCTGCAACCCGGCGATCGCATCGCTATCCAACTGCCCAACGTGCTGCAGTTTCCCGTGGCGGTGTTCGGCGCCATGCGCGCCGGCATGGTGGTGGTGAACACCAACCCGCTTTATACCGAGCGGGAGATGGCCCATCAGTTCAAGGATTCCGGTGCCAAGGCGATCGTGATTCTGGCCAACATGGCCGACAAACTCGAGAAGATCCTCGATCGTACGGATCTCCAGCACGTGCTGGTGACTGAGCTGGGCGACATGCACGGCTTTCCCAAGCGGACGCTGATCAACCTGGTGGTCAAACACGTCAAGAAGATGGTGCCCACCTTCAGCTTGCCCGGACACATCCCCTTCCGCCAAGCGCTCAAGCAAGGGTCGAGACGCGAGCATCGCGAGACCCAGCGCGAGCTGGACGATATCGCGGCGTTGCAGTACACCGGCGGCACGACGGGTCTGGCCAAGGGCACCATGCTGACTCACCGCAATTTGGTCGCCAACATGCTGCAGGCGGGACAGGCCATCGGGCCGGGCTTGAACAACGGCGAGGAGGTGGTGATCGCGCCGTTGCCGGTCTATCACATCTACACCTTCACGGTGAATTGCCTGTTCCTGATGGAAACCGGTAACCATTCCATCCTGATTACCAATCCCCGGGACCTGCCCAACTTCGTCAAGGAGCTCAAGGGACAGCAGTTCACCGCCTTCATCGGCCTGAACACCCTGTTTAACGCCCTGTGCAACCGCGAGGACTTCCGCGCCCTGGATTTCTCCAGGCTTCACCTGACCATCTCCGGTGGCATGGCGCTGACCCAGGCGGTGGCCGAGCGCTGGAAGGAGGTCACTGGCTGTGAGATCGCCGAAGGTTACGGGCTTACCGAGACCTCTCCGGTGGTCAGTTTCAATCCGGTGGACGCCATCCAGCTGGGCACCATCGGCAAGCCGGTGGCCGGCACCCGAGTCAAGGTGGTGGATACTGACGGCAACGACCTGCCCTTCGACGAGCCGGGCGAGCTCTGCGTGCAGGGTCCCCAGGTGATGAAGGGCTACTGGAACCGCGACGACGAGACCGCCAAGTCGATGGACGACGATGGCTGGTTCTATACCGGGGACATCGCTGTGCTCCAGGAGGATGGCTACATTCGCATCGTCGACCGCAAGAAGGATATGATTCTGGTCTCGGGCTTCAACGTCTACCCCAACGAGATCGAGGACGTGGTGGCGATGCATCCTGATGTGCTTGAGTCTGCCGCCGTGGGCGTCCCGGACGAGGTCAGCGGGGAAGTGATCAAGCTCTTCGTGGTGCCCCGCGGTGGCGATCTCGACCCCGAGGCGCTGCGTGCCTGGTGCAAGAAGGAGCTGACTGCCTACAAGGTGCCCAAGATCGTGGAGATCCGCGACGAGTTGCCCAAGACGAACGTGGGCAAGGTGCTGCGCCGTCAGTTGCGTGACGAGGGGCAAGAGAAGGCCAAGTCCACCGCTTGATAGCCTCTGCCTGTCCGGGCCATAGCCAGCGACAATGTCCCGAATTAGGTGCCGCCCCCTTGGCGGCGTTACAATGGACTGCCCGCCCCGGCCTGCCGCGGCGGGCAGTTGCCTTTCCATCATCTCGGAGCCGATGTTTCCCACGTGACCACCGCCGCTTCCTCCCCCAAGACTGCCAACCACGCCGATGCCGATCGCCTGCGGATTCTGCGCCGCGGGTTGAATGACGTCATGCTGCGCGATGTGCCAGGGCTGGAGAAGCGTCTCAAGGGACTCGCCCGGCGGATCGATGAGGGCAAGCCGGCGGATCGCGGCCTGACCGAGTTGGAGCAGGTGGTGGAACGCTCCAGCGGCCTGGTAGCCCGACGCCTCGGCAGGCCGGTGACGCTGAACTACCCCGCGGAGCTGCCCGTGGTGGAGCGCCGCGAGGATATTCTTGCGGCCCTGCGCGACCATCAGGTGGTGGTGGTGGCCGGCGAGACCGGTTCCGGCAAGACCACTCAGCTGCCCAAGATCTGCCTGGAGCTGGGGCTGGGGCGCCGCGGGCTGATCGGCCACACCCAGCCGCGTCGTCTGGCGGCACGCTCCGTGGCCACGCGGCTGGCCGAGGAGCTCGAGACGCCGCTGGGCGAGCAGGTCGGCTACCAGGTGCGCTTCACCGACCAGAGCAGCGACCACACCCTGGTCAAGCTGATGACCGATGGCATCCTGCTGGCCGAGACACGCCACGACCCGGAGCTGCGCCGCTACGAGGCCATCATCATCGACGAGGCCCACGAGCGCAGCCTCAACATCGACTTCCTGCTCGGCTACCTCAAGCGTCTGCTGCCGCGCCGCCCCGACCTCAAGGTGATCATCACCTCGGCGACTATCGACGTGGATCGCTTTGCCGCCCACTTCGCCGAAGCCCGGCCCGGCAAGGGTGATCAGCCCAAACGGCCGGCGCCTGTAGTCGCGGTCTCCGGGCGTACCTACCCCGTGGAGGTGCACTACCGCCCGCTGGTGCGCGAGGCCGAGGACGAAGAGGATCGCACCCTGCAGGAAGGTATCCTGCATGCGGTGGAAGAGATCGAACAGATCGAGCGCGATAAGCGCTGGTTACACGGACCACGGGACATCCTGGTGTTCCTGCCTGGCGAACGCGAGATCCGCGAGACCGCCGATACCCTGCGTCGTGCCGACCTGCGCGGGACGGAGATCCTGCCGCTCTATGCGCGACTTTCCAACGCGGAACAGAACCGGGTCTTCGCCCCCCACACCGGTCGGCGCATCGTGCTGGCCACCAACGTGGCCGAGACCTCGCTCACTGTGCCGGGCATTCGCTACGTGATCGACCCGGGTCTGGTGCGCATCAGCCGCTACAGCTACCGCACCAAGATCCAGCGCCTGCCGGTGGAGCCGGTCAGCCAGGCCAGCGCCAACCAGCGCATGGGCCGCTGCGGCCGGGTGGCCGAAGGGGTCTGCATCCGCCTCTACGATGAGGAGGACTTTCTCGCCCGGCCCGCCTTCACCGACCCCGAGATCCGACGCACCAACCTGGCCTCGGTGATTCTCTCCATGCTGTCGCTGAAGCTCGGTGACATCGAGGCCTTCCCCTTCGTCGACCCGCCTGACTCGCGCTTCGTGACCGACGGTTTCCGGCTGCTGTTCGAACTGGGCGCGGTGGACGAGCAGGGGGGCATCAGCCCCATCGGACGCAAGCTGGCGCGCCTGCCCATCGACCCGCGCCTGGCGCGCATGGTGCTGGCCGGCGCCGAGCAGGGCGGGCTGCGGGAGGTGCTGATCGTGGTCGCCGGCCTGGCGGTCCAGGACCCTCGCGACCGGCCGGCGGACAAGCGTCAGGCCGCCGACCAGGCCCACCGCCGCTGGCAGGACCCGGATTCCGATTTCGTGGCGCTGCTCAACCTGTGGGATGGCGTCGAAGCCGCCAGGAGCGAGCTCTCCGGCAACCAGCTGCGGCGCTGGTGCAAGGAGCGCTACATCAATTATCTGCGCGTGCGCGAGTGGCACGACACCTTCCGCCAGCTGCGTCAGTTGCTGCGCGACATGGATATCGAGGTGCCGCCGCCGGTCCCGCGTCCCGCGCCGGCGGAGGGCAGTGAAGGCGAGGAGGAACAGATCGCCCAGGCGCGGCGCCAGAACGCCGTGAGCCTGCATCGGGCGTTGCTGCCCGGTCTGCTCTCGCACCTGGGGCTTCTCACCGAAAATCGCGAGTACCTGGGGGCGCGCAACCGCCGCTTCGTGATTCACCCGGGCTCGGGGTTGGCCAAGAAATCCCCCAAGTGGCTGATGGCCTTCGAGTTGGTAGAGACCACCAAGCTCTTCGCCCGCACCGTGGCCAGGATCGACCCCCAGTGGATCGAACCCGTGGCTGGCCACTTGGTCAAGCGCAGCTACGCGGAACCCCACTGGGAGATGAAGCGCGCTCAGGTGGTGGCCAAGGAACAGGTGACCCTTTTCGGCCTGCCCATCGTCAGTGGCCGGCGGGTTCACTACGGCCCCATTGCGCCGGCCGAGGCCCGCGAACTCTTCATCCGCCGCGCCCTGGTGGAGGGTGAGTTCAAGACCCGCGGTGACTTCTTCGCCCACAACCGGGCGTTGATCGAGGAGGTCGAGGACCTCGAGGATCGCGCCCGACGCCGCGACATCCTGGTGGACGAGGAGACGCTGTTTGCCTTCTACGACGAGCGCCTCCCCGACGGCATCCATAACGGCAAAGGCTTCGAGGCGTGGCGCAAGAAGGCCGAAGCCGAAGACCCGGGTGTCCTCAAGTTCGACCGTGCTGCCCTGCAGGCCCGGGACGCCAGTGAGGTCACCCGGGGGGGCTACCCGGACGAGCTTGTCATCAATGGCGTTCGCTATCCGCTTGCCTACCATTTTGCGCCCGGTGCTCCGGACGACGGTGTGACCCTCACCGTGCCCGCGGCCATGCTCCCACAGCTGCCCCTGGCCCGCCTCGAATGGCTGGTGCCGGGCCTGCTGCGCGAGAAGTGCATTGCGCTGATGAAGTCGCTGCCCAAGACGATTCGCCGTCAGGTGGTGCCGATTCCCGATTGGGTGGATGCCGCCCTCGAGGCGCTGGTCCCCGAGGATGTGCCGCTTACCGAGGCGCTGGGTGAGTTCCTGCGTCGCAAGACCGGTGTTCGCGTCCACCCTGACGACTGGCAGCTGGATCAGCTCGAGCCACACCTGGTGTTGAATCTCAAGGTGGTTGACCATGAGGGCCGGGTGCTGGGCCAGGGGCGCGACGCCCGTGAGCTTGAACGGCGCTTCGAGGCGGCGGCAGGGCAGGGCGCCCGGGCGCTGGCGGCCGAAGCGCGGCTCGAGGCCTCGGTGCCAGGCCTACCCGAGACACCGCTGCCCGAGTCCCGGGTCACCTCCCAGGCGGGTATTCGAGTGGAGGCCTACCCGGCCTTGGTGCCCGACGGCGAGGCCTTTCGGGTAGAGCTCTTCGACCATCCCGATAAGGCGGGCGAGGCCCACGCCGACGGTCTAGTCCGCCTGGCTCGGCAGCGCCTGCCCGATCAGGTGAGAGTCATCGAGCGTCTCGAAGGGGTGGGGACCTGTGCGCTGCTGTTCGCCAAAGTGGGCAGCAAGCGCCAGCTCATCGAGGATCTGGTCGGCGCGGTATTCCGCCAGGTGGTGGCGGTGGCACCGCTGCCCCGTTCCGCCGGCGAGTTCGAGACGCGGCTGAGAGAGAGCCGCGAGGCACTGGTGCCTCACGCCGAGTCACGTTTGGCAACGCTAGAGGCCGCCCTCAAGGGCCATCTGGCGGTGACAAGGGCGTTGAAGGGCAATCTCAGCCTGGCTCTGGCGCTGGTATACAGTGACCTCAAGGCACAGATGGCGCACCTGGTACACCCGGGTTTCGTCACCCAGGCGGGGGCGTGGCTGGAGGAGTATCCTCGCTACATGGAGGCGGCGCTTATCCGCCTGGAGAAGGCACCTCGTGAGCGCATGCGCGACCAGATGCACATGCAGGAGATCCAGGACTTCGAGTCCCGCCTCGCGGCACGCCTGGAGAGCGAGCGCCGGGGCGGGAGGGTGCCGCCCGAGCTCGCCGAGTTCCGCTGGTGGATCGAAGAGCTGCGCGTCTCGCTCTTCGCCCAGCAGCTGGGTACCCAGTTTCCGGTTTCCACCAAGCGCCTGGAGCGGCGCTGGGCGGAGATCACCGGGCGCCCCTGAGTGGCCCGCTCGCATCAAGGGAGACACCGATGACCCCTGTCGTGATTACCGGCACAGGACTCTTTACCCCGGAGCACAGCATCGACAACGACGCCTTGGTGGCCTCGTTCAATGCCTGGGTGGACGCCGAAAATACGCGCCATTCAGAGGCCATCGCCGCTGGGGAACGCGAGCCCCTGCCGTACTCCAGCACCGAGTTCATCGTCAAGGCCTCGGGTATCCACGGCCGCTACGTGCTGGATGCCGAGGGGATTCTGGACCCGGAACGCATGCGCCCCAGGCTGCGTGAGCGCACCAACGAGGAACCCTCCCTACAGTGCGAGATGGGTGCCACGGCAGCCCGCCAGGCGCTGGAGGCAGCGGGGGTGGCGGCGGGTGATATCGACCTGCTGATCGTTGGCTGCTCCAACCTGGAGCGCCCCTATCCGGCGGTAGCGGTGGAACTGCAGACCCTACTCGGCGCCGGTGGCTACGCCTTCGACATGAACGTGGCCTGCTCCTCGGCCACTTTCGCCATCGAAACCGCGGCCAACGCCATCCACGCCGGAAACGCCTCCCGGGCGCTGATCGTCAATCCCGAGATCTGTTCGGCACACCTCAACTTTCGCGACCGCGACAGCCACTTTATCTTTGGTGATGCCTGCACCGCCGTCGTGCTGGAGCGCGACGATCTGGCGACCGCCGACGAACGCTTCGCGATCCTCGGCACCCGCCTGCTGACCCGCTTCTCCAATGCGATCCGCAATAACGCCGGTTTCCTCAACCGGGTCACCGATGCCGACCCACAGGCGTTGGACAAGCTCTTCGTTCAGCAGGGACGCCGGGTATTCAAGGAAGTCTGCCCCCTGGTAGCCGGGCTGATCGGCGACCACCTGGCCAGCCTCAAGCTGTCCGGCAGCGACCTGGCAAGACTCTGGCTGCACCAGGCCAACCGCCATATGAACGACCTGATCGCCCGCCGAGTCCTGGGTCATGAACCCGATGAGACCCGGGCGCCGGTGATTCTTGACCGCTACGCTAATACAAGTTCCGCGGGTTCGATTATCGCGTTCCACCTGCATCGTGCCGACCTGGCGCCGGGCGATGCGGGGGTGATCTGCTCCTTTGGAGCGGGCTATAGCGCCGGCAGCGTGGTAGTGCAGCGTGTGTGACATTGGTGAAACGACTCGCAGAGCAAGCCGCAAGGATGGAACGATAATGGTCATCAGGAAGGGAAAACGCAGCAAGGCGGTGGCGGGTCTGCTGGCGGTGTCACTGCTGGCGGGTTGCGCCAGCACGGCGGCGGAGGAGGAGCGCCATCCCGATGACCCCTGGGAGGGCTTCAACCGCCAGGTGTTCGCCTTCAATGAGGCAGTCGACCGGGCGGTGCTCAAGCCCACCGCGCGTGGCTACCGGGCGGTGACCCCCGACCCGGTGCAGACCGGCGTGGGCAACTTTTTCTCCAACCTGGGGGAGCCGCGCACGGCGCTCAATAGCCTGCTGCAGGGCAAACCCGGCAATGCCGGTATCGCTTCGGCGCGTTTCGTGATCAACACCACGGTGGGTATCGGCGGGTTGTGGGATTTTGCCACCCACATGGAGATCACCGGCCGCGACGAGGACTTCGGCCAGACGCTGGCCGTCTGGGGCTGGGAGGAGTCGCGTTACCTGGTGCTGCCCTTCCTGGGGCCGAGCACGGTGCGTGATACCGGCGGCCTCCCCGCCGATGTGGCGACCTACCCCCTCTACTACCTCAACGACGCCGAGCTCGAGCTTGCCCTGACGGCGCTGAGGATCGTGGATATGCGCGCCGGGTTGCTCGACCAGGAGGAGCTGATCAGCGGCGACCGCTACAGCTTCATCCGTGACACCTGGCTGCAGCGTCGCCGCTTCGAGATCAGCGATGGTGAAATGGGAGAGGATCCCTTCGCCATGGATGATTTCGACTTCGACGACGCCGATTTCGATGATGCCTTATCCGATTGAGGCCTGATGCCATGGATCGTCCCAAGCAGTTGATTGGTGTGATCGACATCCCGGGCGAGGCACGTGACGAGCTGTCCGAGACCATCGCCAGGGATGGTCTGGCGGTGTTTGCTGCCGACCGGGCCGACGACCTGCCAGGCGACGTCTCACTGGTAGTGGCCCATGCCCGGGCGGTACCTCGGTCGGCCTGGGGCGAGCTCAACGAGCGCCTGCCGACCCTGGTGGTGACCGATAGCCGAATGGAGTCGGAGTTGATCGAGGCGGTGGATGCGGGCCTTGTCGACTATATCGTCGACCCGCTTCGCCATGGTCAACTGCTGCGGCGCATGATTCGCAAGGCCATCGAGTTACATCGGTTGGCCGATGAACGGCGCCGCGACCAGCAGCGACTGGAAGAGCTCAATGAGAGCCTGGAGACCCACCTCGCCATGCTGCGTCTCGACCAGCAGGCCGGCAGCCAGATCCAGCGCAAGATGCTACCGTCGCGTCCCCAGACGGACGGTGGAGTTTCTTGCGACTACTGGCTGGCGCCGTCGCTTTATCTCTCCGGCGACTTCCTTGATTTCCAGCGTCACGATGATCGCTACCTGGTGTTCTACTTCGCCGACGTCTCGGGTCATGGGGCCTCTTCGGCCTTTGTTACCGTGCTTCTCAAGTACCTCGCCAACCGCTGGCTGACCGAGTGGGACGGTACTGCCCCGGAGGCCCTGGCGCCATACTGGTTGAGCGAGCTCAATCGTGAGCTGCTGGATACCGGCATCGGCAAACATGCCACCCTGTTCGTCGGGGTGATTGACCTGGAGCGCCGCTATCTTCACTATTCGCTGGGCGCACAGCTACCCATGCCACTTTTGGTATCGGATGGTGAAGTCCACCCGTTGCCCGGAGAGGGCATGCCGGTAGGGCTGTTCCCCGGCGTTGACTACCCGCGACTGGGGTATTCGCTGCCAGAGAACTTCCGTCTGTGGCTGTGTTCCGATGGAATATTGGAGTGTCTGCCGGGCGATACGCTCGACAAGCGGCTCAGGGAACTCGAGCGGCGGGTCCAGTCCAGCGCGACGCTGGACGACCTGCGGGGCAGCCTGGCTCTCGGCCATCTGCCTGACGACGACGAAGCCGTCGTCGAGGACGGGCCAGGCCATGAAGCGCTGCCCGATGACCTGACGATCATGATGTTGAGCGGATTTGGCAATGTTGATTCATGAAGGACGCATAAAGGCCGCATTCGATGCCGGCGTCTTCGTACTGAAGCTCTGCGGTGACGTGCGCTTGACCCTGTGCGCCACCCTGGACCGTCAGGCGCGGCAACTGGCTGATACGCCAGGGCTGACAACGCTGATCATCGACCTGCGCGAGGCCTCCAACGTAGACTCCACGGCGCTGGGCTTCCTGGCCAAGGTGGCCATGGCGGTACAGGGGCGGTTGGCCGAACGGCCGACTATCGTTGCCGACAATCCCGATGTCCAGCGCATGTTGGACGTGATGGGCTTCTCGCGCTTCTTCACCCTGATGGAGGCACCCCTCACCGAGACCCGGGAGCTCCACGACTTGCCCGAGATACCCGCCGACCAGGAAGAGACCCGCCAGCGCATCCTCGAGGCTCATCGCATCCTGATGCGAATGAACGAGCACAACCGTGAGGAGTTTCAGCCCCTGGTGGATATGCTCGAGGCCCAGGAGGCCCCCTCTCACGACCCCTGATCCGCCTTAGGCTCTTTTGCAGGGCCTAATCAGCACCCGGATAAAGGATGGTTCTTCGCAATCCAGCGTGAGATTTCCAAGTGAGAGCTAGGGTTTTCCCGAGCGAAGGGAGGCCGTCCTTGACGCTACAATGCGATGGCCCTAAGGATAGGCTCACTCCTTTCGCAGCTCACCCAGCAGCGTTTCCAGCTTGCGCTGGTCGTCCATGAACTTGCGAATTCCCTCGGCCAGCTTCTCGGTGGCCATGGCGTCTTCGTTGAGGTGCCAGCGGAAGTCGTTTTCGTCCAGAGGCTCCGGGGCGCGGGTCTCGGCATCCAGCGAGGCCAGCCGACGTGGCAGGTTACCGCTGGCGTCAGCCAGTTCGCCGAGCAGAGCAGGGGAGATGGTCAGGCGATCGCAGCCGGCCAGCGCCAGGATCTCGCCAGCGTTGCGGAAGCTCGCCCCCATCACGATGGTGTCGTAGCCGTGCCCCTTGTAGTGTTCGTAGATGCGCTTAACCGACTGTACGCCAGGATCGTTGTCGCCGCTGAAGTCGGCATCCGGTGACTTTGCCTTGTGCCAGTCGAGGATGCGCCCCACGAAGGGTGAGACCAGGGTCACGCCAGCATCGGCGCAAGCCTGGGCCTGGGTGAAGCTGAACAGCAGGGTCAGGTTGGTGCGGATACCCTCACGCTCGAGCTGCTGGGCGGCGCAGATGCCCTCCCAGGTGGCCGCGACCTTGACAAGGATGCGCTCGGGGCCCACCCCGTGGCGAGCATAGCGTTCGATCAGCGAGCGAGCCCGGTAAAGGGTGGCATCGGTGTCGAAGGAGAGTCGTGCGCTCACCTCGGTGGAGACGTAGCCGGGCACCAGGGAGCTTATCTCGCTGCCGATCTCCACGGCCACGGCGTCCAGGGCATCATCGATGTCGGTGGCCTGGCGAGCAATTTCCGCCAGCCGCTCGCGGCGCCCCTCCAGCTGAGCAGCCTGCAGGATCAGCGAGGGGTTGGTGGTGGCATCGGTGGGTTCGAAGCGGCGGATAGCATCGATGTCACCGGTGTCGGCGACCACGGTGGTCATTCGCCGAAGTTGCGAAAGTAGATCGTCGTCCATGGGGTGCGGCTCCTGGTGGAATCTGGTCTGATACTGTAACAAGCCCGCGTGACAGGGAACAGATACCGGACAGCCGGACAGCGATGGGCTATCATTAGCGTCCTATTGAAACGCTTGCTTCCTGTGGCAAAGGAGTTGCCGTGACGCTCAGTGCCAACCGCGTAGCGCTTCTGGTGGCGGCCAATACGGCTCTGGCACCGTTCGCCATCGATGCCTATCTTCCCGCCATGGCGGCCCTTGCCGACTCGGTTGGGGCGAGCATCCATCGCACCGAGTTGTCGCTCTCCAGCTTCCTGGCAGGCTTCGCTCTGGGACAACTGCTGTTTGGCCCGCTGTCGGACCGCATCGGCCGCAAGCCGGTACTGCTCGGTGGGTTGGTCGTCTTCCTGCTTGCCAGCCTGGCGATCACCACGGTGGGTTCACTGACGGAGCTGCTGGCCTGGCGCTTCGTTCAGGCCATAGGCGGCGGGGCCACGGTGGTCAATTCTGTGGCGATCGTGCGCGACTGTTTCCAGGGGCGCGAGGCGGCCCGGGTGATGTCGACCATGGCGATCATCATGCTGATGGCCCCGCTGGTGGCGCCGGTGGTGGGCAGCGCGCTGCTTTACCTGGGCGATTGGCGGCTGATCTTCATCTTCCTGGCGTGCTACGCCGCCTTTTTGATGTGGTTGCTCAGTACCCGGCTTCCCGAGACCCGGGCCCCCGGGTCGCCCACTGCTTCGCCGCGCCAGGTGCTGGCCAACTATGCCAGTGTGCTTCGCCACCGCGAGGCCATGGGCTATGTGTGCGCCGCCTCCATGTCCTTCGCTGGCCTGTTTGCCTTCATCACCGCCTCGCCCTTTCTTTATCTGGAACACTTCGGCCTCTCCCCCGGCCTCTATCCCCTGGTGTTCGGGGTTAACGTCGTGGCCATGGTAGCCTCCAACCGTCTCAACATCCGCCTGCTGCGACGCCGCAGCCCCCAGCAGAACCTGCGGCTGGGGCTGGCCATTCAGCTCGGTGCGGCCACGGGGCTGGTGTTGGTGGTGGCCAGCGGCCTGGAGTCGCTTTGGACCATGGTGCCGCTGATCATGGTTTTCGCCGGGACCATCGGCCTGGTGGCACCCAACGCCATCACCTCGCTGCTCGATCACTTCAAGCACATGAGCGCCACCGCGGCGGCCCTGCAGGGCAGTATTCAGTTCTCCTGCGGGGCGCTGGCCGGGGTGCTGGTGGGGGCATTTGAAATCGACAGTGCCTGGCCCTTGGTCATCACCATGCTGGGCGCGGCGCTGATCGGCAATGTCGGGCTGCATCGCCTGGCCGGACGGGCGGGCCATGTCTGAGGCGCTGCTGGCCTGGCTCGACATGAGCCCTGTGACCTGGCTCGGATGCGCCGCCGTGCTGGCGCTGGGTGCCTTCGTGCAACGCGCCACCGGCTTTGGCCTGGCGGTAGTGGGCGCGCCACTGCTGCTGATGCTGGCGCCGAGGCTGGTGCCGGTGATCCTGGTGTTGTTTGGCTTCACGGTGGCGCTGATTACGCTGCGTCACTACGTGCGCGAAGTGGATTTCCGTGAGATCGGCATGGCCCTTGTGGGGCGAATTCCTGGCAATGCCCTGGGGCTCTGGCTGCTACTGGTCGCTCCCATGGCGGTGCTGGAAACGCTGATTGCCGGCAGCGTGCTGTTTGCCGTGGCGGTCACCCTGTTCCGCTTCCGTCTGCCGGTCAACCGCGCCACCCTCTTCGGCGCCGGTGTCCTGTCGGGGATTCTCGGCACCATTGCCGCCCTCAGCGGCCCACCCCTGGTGCTATTGCTGCACGGCTTCTCGCCGGATCGCCTACGCGGCACTCTCTCGGCCTTCTTCGTCGTCACCGCGCTGATGACGCTGGTCACCCTGGGGCTGGCCGGGCTGGTCCGAGCCTGGCATGTCGGCATGGCGCTGACCTTCACCCCGGGGGTGCTGGCCGGCAGTTGGCTGGCCGGCCGGGTCGTCCACCGCCTCGACCGCCGCCTGCTGCAAGGTGCTTCACTGGCGCTCTGCACCCTGGCGGCGCTGGGCCTGCTGCTCTGACGACGCGGGCGCCGCGTGCTGTCATACAAGGTTCATTATTTCCCGCACGCCATGTCACCTAAGTGTCATGCGCTCTCCCTATAGTCGCAGCCATCGGTCATCGAGTGGGTGATCGAAAGTGGTCATCTGGCCATCAACGCTGTGAAACAGGGGAAACCACCATGAAACTGAAGGCTCTGGCTGCTGCCGTCATCGGCGCTTCATTTGTCACCACCGCCGCCATGGCGGACCGTGTCGACCCCAACCTGCCCGAGTACGAGGCCGTCAGCGGCATCTCAGGCAACATGACCAGCATCGGTTCCGATACCCTGAACAACCTCATGACCCTCTGGGCGGAGGAGTTCGCGAGTATCTACCCCAATATCAATATCCAGATCCAGGGCGCCGGCTCCGGCACCGCCCCCACCGCCTTGACCGAAGGGACCGCCCAGTTCGGACCGATGAGCCGTGAGATGCGCGCCTCGGAAGTGCAGTCCTTCGAGGACCGCTTCGGCTATCCGCCGACCATGGTGCCGGTGGCCATCGACGCCCTGGCCGTCTACGTCAACCAGGACAACCCCCTGGAAAGCCTGACCCTGCCGCAGGTCGATGCCATCTTCTCCGACACGCGCCGCTGCGGTTACCCGGAAGACATCACCCGCTGGGGCCAACTGGGCCTGGACGGCAGCTGGGAGAACCGAGACTTCACCCTCTACAGCCGAAACGCCGTCTCCGGTACCTATAGCTTCTTTGCCGATAACGCCTTGTGCGGCGGCGACTTCAAGGACTCCATCAACGAGCAGCCGGGCTCCGCCTCCGTGGTTCAGGGCGTGAGCGAGTCGATCAACGGCATCGGCTACTCCGGCATTGGCTACATCACCTCCCAGGTGCGCGCCGTGCCGGTGGCTCGCGACGAAGGGGAGCAGGCCTATGAGGTGGACAGCGAGAACTACCCGCTCTCCCGCTTCCTGTTCGTCTACGTGAACAAGCACCCCAACGAGGACCTGGCGCCGCAGCAGGCCGAGTTCCTGCGCATGGTGCTCTCCCAGCAGGGCCAGGAAGTGACCGCCCGTGACGGCTATATTCCGCTGCCCGAGACCGTGGCCAGCCGCGTTCGCGGCGAGTTGGGTATCGACTGACGCTCCGATTTAACAGTGGGTGACAGGGGCGCTTCGGCGCCCCTTCGTTATTTCGGGGGCTGTCACATGGCTGTCATGGACCCTGCTTACCCTCTGCTTGACCATCCATCTGACGGGATAGCCCCTCCGCCATGAATGATTTGTCCCAACGCCCCCCGCGGGCTCGAGGCAGGTCGCTGCTGCCCAGCCCCGAGCAGCGTGAGCGCCTACGGCGTAAGCGCGCTTTCAAGGATAGCTTTTCCCGCTACGGCATTGGCGCCGCCGGCATCGGGGTCGTGATCGCCCTGGGGATGATCTTCGTCTACCTCTTTTCCGAGGTCCTGCCCCTCTTCAGGTCGGCCCAGGTCTCGACCGAGCAGACCTATGCGATTCCCGGTATGGATAGCGACGAGGCCCTCGAGCACCTGACCATCGACCGCTATGAGACCCTCGGGGCCAGCTTCACCGACACGGGGCGAATTACCTTCTTCGACCTGGAGGGGGGCGACTTGCGCTCGTCGTTCGAGATGCCTCGGCCCGAGGGGGCGACGCGCTCGGCGTTTGCGACCGCTTTCGCCACCACCCGGGCCTTTGCCTACGGCTACGATAACGGCGCCATCAGCCTCGGGCAGGTAGACTACGCGATCACCTACCCCACCGGCAGCCTTCGTCATATCGAGCCAGAGCTTAACTTTCCTCTGGGTGAGGATCCGCTGACCCTGGACGAGACGGGACGGGCCATCCAGGTGCTGGGCCTGCAGGTCAGCGATCGCGGTCTCTATGCCGCCGCCGAACTCGAGGACGGCACCCTGACGGTGACCGCTTTCGATCGTCGAGAGAACATCATGACCGGGGAGGTGACCGTAGAGCAGACCACGGCCGAGCTGCCCGGTTTCGACGGTCGCGCCCGGCAGATCCTGATCGACAACCGCTTCCGGCATCTCTACGTCTCCGACGACGGCGGCTATATTCATCACTACGATATCGGCAACCTCAGCGATCCCCGTTATCGCGGCGCCGTTGAGGTGACCGGCAGCGGCTACGTGACGGAGATGGCGCTTCTCAACGGCACGGTGTCGATCATCGCCGGCACCTCCGACGGCCAGGTGCGTCAGTACTTCCCGGTTCGCGATGCCCAGAATCAGTTTGACCTGACCCATATTCGTGATTTCGCCCGCTACGACGCCCCGATCACCCATATCGAAGCGGAGCATAGGCGGCGGGGCTTCCTGGCGGGTGACGAGCGGGGCAAGCTGGGCATTCATCACGCAACGGCGGCGGCTGACGTCTTCGATGCACCGATGACTGAAGGCCCGCTGGCGCGTATCGCGATTTCGCCAGCCAACTCGATGGCGCTGTTGGCGGACGAGAACCACCAGATCCAGGTAACCAGCGTCAGGAACCGGCACCCCGGCATTTCGTTTTCTTCCCTGTGGCAGAAGGTCTGGTACGAGGGCAGCAGCCAGCCGCGCTATGTCTGGCAATCTTCCGCCGGGGGCGACGAGTTCGAACCCAAGATGAGCCTGATGCCGCTGACCCTGGGTACCCTTAAGGCGGCCTTCTACGCCATGCTGTTTGCCACACCGCTGGCGCTGATGGGGGCCATCTATACCGCTTATTTCATGTCGCCGAAGCTGCGTGGCAAGGTCAAGCCCACCATTGAGGTGATGGAGGCCCTGCCCACGGTCATCCTCGGCTTCCTGGCCGGCCTGTGGCTTGCGCCCTTCGTCGAGAACCGCTTGCCCGCGGTGTTCAGCATCCTGATTCTGATGCCCATCGCCATGCTGGCCTTCGCCTACCTGTGGAGCCGTCTGCCCGAGCGGCTGCGAAGTGCGGTGCCCGATGGATGGGAGGCGGTGCTGCTGATGCCCACCGTGATGCTGGTCGGCTGGGCCTGCGTGAGCGCGAGCCCCTACGTCGAGATCCTCTTCTTCGACGGCAGTATGCGTCAGTGGCTGACCGACAACGGCTTCACTTATGACCAGCGCAACGCCCTGGTGGTAGGCATTGCCATGGGCTTCGCGGTGATCCCCACGATCTTCTCCATCGCCGAGGATGCGGTCTTCAACGTCCCCAAGCACCTGACTCAGGGCTCCCTGGCGCTGGGCGCTACTCGCTGGCAGACCGTGGTGGGTGTGGTATTGCCCACCGCCAGCATCGGCATGTTCTCGGCCGTGATGATGGGCTTCGGCCGTGCGGTGGGCGAGACCATGATCGTTTTGATGGCCACCGGCAACAGTCCGATCATGAATTTCAATATCTTCGAGGGCATGCGCACCCTGTCGGCGAACATTGCCGTGGAACTGACGGAGTCCGCGGTGGGGTCCAGCCACTTCAGGGTCCTGTTCTTGGCGGCGCTGGTCCTTCTGGCCATGACCTTCGTGGTCAATACGCTGGCCGAGATCATTCGTCAGCGCCTGCGCAAGCGCTACGGCAACCTCTAAATCCGGGAGACTTCGATGAAACGTTGGTGGAAAAGCGGTGCCCCCTGGGTATGGTTGAATGCCGGCGCGGTGGCGGTTTCGGTGATCATGGTGCTGGGTCTGATCGGCCTGATCGCCGTGCGAGGCCTCAGCCACTTCTATCCTACCGAGATCGTCGAGTTCCAGGTCGGTGACCCTGCGCTGGGCCTCGGCCAGATGGTGATGGGGGAGCATGTGCGCTCCGAGACCATACCGGTGGCCGTGGCAAGGGATGCGGGCATCGCGGTGCCACCAGAACTGGGTGACGATGCCCTGGTGACCCGGCACCTGATCAAGCAGGGCAATCGGGACGTGACCGGCCAGGATTTCGCCTGGTACGCCGAACTGCAGATGTCGGAGTGGCGCTCGCCCCCGGACGCCATGCGTCTGGAGCGCCGCGAGTGGGGCGACTTCTACGGCTATCCGCTGCGTGTGCTGGAGGATGGCGAGGTGGTGGCCGAGGGAGAGGGGCTGTGGGACGCACTGCAGTCGCGTGTCGGACGCGCCAACACCCTGTTTCGTGAGCTTCGCCAGATCGAGCGTAATGATGTCGGGGTGATCAGCTCGGAAATGGAAGAGCTGCGACTGCGTGAGCGGGCCCTGCAGCGAAATACCGATATCGAACCCGACGTGCTCCAGGCGGAACTGGATCAGATTCGAGATCGGCTGGCGGCTCTGCAGGAGGCGTTCCAGACCCTGAGTGGTGAGATCGATCTCCTGCGCCGTGAGCTCTATCGCGACACCCTGGTGGCATCGGTGGTCGGCGGCCAGGAAGTGCAGATTCGCATCGGCGATATCGTGCGTGCCGTGCAGCCCAACAGCCTGTCGCTGACCGCCAAGGCGGTGGAGTATGTGCAGCAGTTCTGGGCCTTCGTCAGCGGCGAGCCCCGCGAGGCCAATACGGCGGGCGGTATCTTCCCGGCGATCTTCGGCACCGTGACCATGGTGCTGCTGATGTCGATGATCGTCAGCCCCTTCGGCGTGCTGGCCGCCATCTATCTTCGCGAATATGCCAAACAGGGGCCGTTGCTGCGCCTGATACGCATCTCGGTCTACAACCTCGCCGGGGTGCCCTCCATCGTCTACGGGGTGTTCGGCCTGGGCTTCTTCATCTATACCCTGGGCGGCTCCATCGACCAGCTCTTCTACTCGGAGCGACTGCCATCTCCCACCTTCGGGTCGCCGGCGTTGATCTGGGCCTCGCTGACGCTGGCACTGCTGACCCTGCCGGTGGTGATCGTCTCCACCGAGGAAGGCCTCGCACGGATTCCCTCTTCAGTGCGCCACGGCTCACTGGCCCTGGGGGCAACCAAATCCGAGACCCTGTGGAAGGTGGTGGTGCCGCTGGCCACGCCGGCGATGATGACCGGCATGATCCTCGCCATTGCCCGGGCCGCCGGTGAAGTGGCGCCGCTGATGCTGGTCGGAGTGGTCAAACTGGCGCCGACCCTGCCGGTGGATGGCACCTTCCCGTTCGTTCATCTGGATCGGCAGATCATGCACCTGGGCTTCCATATCTATGATGTTGGCTTCCAGAGCCCCAACGTCGAGGCCGCGCGCCCGCTGGTCTACGCCACGGCACTGGTGCTGGTGATCCTGATCATCGTGCTCAACCTGACCGCTATCAGCATTCGCAACCGCCTGCGTGAGCGCTACCGGGCCGCGACCGACTGATGTCAACCCATAATCTGCTTCGAGGTGAGAGATGACGACCATGACGTCAGCCACGACCACCGACAGCCATCGCGACGCCCTGCACGGCATGGGCAAGACCACCTTCAAGGTGCGCGATCTCAACCTCTTCTACGGCAAGGACCAGGCGCTCAAGGGCATCGATCTGGATGTCCCTGCCAATCAGGTGACCGCCTTCATCGGTCCCTCGGGCTGTGGCAAGTCGACCCTCCTGCGCTGCTTCAACCGCATGAACGATCTGGTCGATATCTGCCGCGTCGAGGGCAAGATCCTGCTCGATGGCGAAGATATCTACGCCAGGGGTGTCGACGTGGCCGAGCTGCGTCGCAAGGTGGGGATGGTGTTCCAGAAGCCCAACCCCTTCCCCAAGTCGATCTACGAGAACGTTGCCTACGGCCTGCGCCTGCAGGGTGTCAGCAACAAGGCGGTGCTCGACGAGGTGGTGGAGGGGTCGCTGCGCGGTGCCGCCCTGTGGGATGAGGTCAAGGATCGCCTGGGCGACAACGCCTTCGGCCTGTCCGGGGGGCAGCAGCAGCGTCTGGTCATCGCCCGGGCCATTGCCATCGAACCCGAGGTGATCCTGCTCGACGAGCCGGCCTCGGCACTGGATCCGATCTCGACGCTGAAGATCGAGGAGCTGATCCATGAGCTTAAGGAGAAGTACACCATCCTGATCGTGACCCATAACATGCAGCAGGCGGCGCGGGTCTCCGACTACACCGCCTTCATGTACCTGGGCGATCTGGTCGAATTCGGCGAAACCACGACCCTCTTCACCGACCCGGAGAAGAAACAGACCGAGGACTACATCACCGGCCGCTACGGATAGAGGTAACCTTCTGTCGGGCATGTTGGTGCCATCGATGGGGTGTCGAGCGGAGCCCGATGGCGTAGAATTCACCCTCTTCCATACCGTTGAGGTGTCCCTGTGATCTCTCTGGAGCCCGCACGTCTGTTCAAGTGTCTCGGCGACGAGACCCGTCTGACGCTGACCCTGCTGATTCGTCGCGAGGGCGAGCTGTGCGTTTGCGAGATGACCTGTGCGCTGGAGGAGTCGCAGCCCAAGGTGTCGCGTCACCTGGCGCAGCTGCGCACCTGCGGCCTGCTCAGCGATCGTCGCGAGGGGCAGTGGGTCTACTACCGCATTGCCGAGGCACTGCCGGGCTGGGTGATCGACATGCTGCTGGCCGCCGAGCGGGGCAAGGCCGAGCATCTGGTCGAGCTGCAGGCGCGCCTGGCGGACATGGGCAACCGCCCCGAGCGGCGGCTGGCCATGTGCTGACTGGTCGCCTGACCTGCGGCTACTCCACTTCCACCCAGCGGATCGGCTGGTAGTCCAGCTCCCCCTGGGGAGACTGCCTGCCGGGCTGGACGTCCAGAATCCGGATCTCCCAGGTCACCGTCCTGCCGGCCATCGGGTGGTTGCCATCCAGCATGGCGCCGCGCTCGGTCAGGCCCACCACCTTTAGCGAGAATTTCCCCCGTTGCCCGCCCGGCGTCAGCGTCATGCCGACGCGAATCTCCTGTCCCGGGGGCAGGTTATCGCGCACCGCCTCGAAGACCAGTTCCGGCCGATGGGGGCCATAGGCCTGCTCCGGTGTCAGCGTTACGCGAAGCTCGTCGCCGGCCTGGCGGCCCTCCAGCGCTGCCTCCAGGGCCGGCAGCATCTGGCCCGTGCCGTGCACGTAACGCAGCGGCGACTCGGGCGTCGAGGCTGCCAGGCGTTCGTCATCCTCGTCGGTCAGCACATACTCGGCGGCGACCTCGCACAGGGGGCCAATGGGCGTCATCGCTCTCTCCTCTCGGGTCATCACTGCCACGCCTTCAGGCCGGCGCCGGGTGGCGTCAGCGAGGGCGAGGCGGTATCGCGGCCCTGGCAGCGCGGGCAGACCGTCATATGGTCGGCGCTGACACCGGCGGCGGCAAGCCGCTGGCGCATTTCCGCGAGCACCGGGTCGCTTTCGAAGGTCTCGCCACAGCGGCGGCAGGTCAGCCTCTCCCGTGGGGCCTCGCTTTCCTCGAAGGTCTCCACGGCAGCCTGGGGGTTATCCTGACGGGGCACCGGGGCGGCCCACGGGCTGGGGGCGCTCATCAGGGGCTTGAGACGCGACAGGTCATGGCGAAGCTGGGCATGGGTCAGCTCGACCAGCAGCCGCCAGGGGCGGGTGGTCGCATCCTCCCCGCCAGCTTCGGACAGCTTGCCGCGCAGGGCCGCCAGGGCGGGCAGGGTGACGTCGTGCAGCATGGTCGCGGCGTCTGTCAGCGCGGGGGTAGCGTCCATCCCGGCTTCGCGGGCCTCCTTGGCCTCGCTGTAGACCCAGGCCAGCCACTGCAGGTTGAGCGACAGGTGATCGGGCAGGTCGTGAAATGTCGAGTCGGGTTCCAGTCCGTGGCGTCGGTAAAGAGCGAGCATCGACTGGGTGCTCTGGCCCATCATCGCGCCATCCAGGTAGGCGCCCAGGTTGAGCGGCGCAGGGGCCGGGGGCGTCAGGAACAGGCGGCTATAGCCCAGGATCAGCTGCTGCGTATCGGGCAGCGCCGTCAGCGCCTGGGAGAGGGCGTCGAGGCGCTCGGTCCGAAGGGCCGGGAGTGCATCCGCCAGGCTGCGCAGGTCCTCGAGCAATGGGCCCTGCGCTTCCTCGAGGGTCACCCCTGCCTGTGGAGCGAGGAAGGCCCTGGAGAGGCAGAGGCTAAGCTCGGCGGCCGGCAGCAGGTCGGGGAGTTGTGGATGTGGTGTCATAGTGCTCACGGGGCGGCCTGCCGAATCGCAGGCCGCCCCTTCTCCTTCAGGATGCGATGGGTAGGGTGGTTCAGGCGGTGCCCGCCTGGGCACCCGTTGCCGGTTCGCCGGCCCCCGGAGCCTCGGCTATCTGGCGTGGCATGTCCCCCAGGGTCAGGAACTTCTCGCCAAGCAGGTAGAACACGAAGAACAGCGACCAGCCGAACAGGGTCAACGCCCACTCGGTGGCGGAGGGGGTATAGCTGAGCAGCCCGGGCTCCCAGGTACCCTTGAACAGCGGCACCACCTGTCCGCCGACCACGAAGTAGAAGCGCTCGGCGAACAACCCCAGGAACACCAGGCACGATATCAACACCTGGACGTCCATTCGGTTGCGCAGCGAGGCGCTGAGCATCACCACGAAGGGCAGCAGCAGGCCCAGCAGCAGGGCAGCGATGTACAGCGGTGAAGCGAACAGGTAGTCGGTCCACACCAGGTTGACTTCCGGGTGGTTGCTGTAGAGCCCGGTGATGGCACGCACCGTGATGAATAGCAGGGTGCCGCCGATCAGCGCGGCGAACAGCTTGGGCATGGCGCCGGTCATCAGGGCCTGGAGGGCAGGATGCATACGGTCACGCTGGAAGCCGTGGGCCAGATAGGTGAAGAACACCAGGGCGGCCACGCCGCTGGTCAC
>CAYWBG010000013.1:0-28134 GCA_964456005.1 uncultured Halomonas sp. | reverse complement strand
GTCTGCTCGATGCGCTTGCGCTCGGCGATGTCGTGAAACACCGAGACGTAGTGGCTCACTTCCCTATCGTCGCCTTCCACCGCCGTGATGGACTGCCACACCGGGTAGATCTCGCCCCGCTTGTTGCGATTCCAGATCTCACCCTGCCAGTGGCCGTATGTCTTTAGTGCCTCCCACAGCCGCGAGTAGAATTCGGGACCATGACGGCCGGACTTGAATAGCCGAGGCGTTTGTCCCAGCACATCATCGGGGCTAAAACCGGTGATGCGTGAGAACGCCCGGTTGACTCGCTGAATACGCAGGCGGGCGTCGGTGATGATAGTGGCCTGTCCGGTCTCGAAAGCGGTTGCCATCAAGCGCAACTGGTCCCTGTGGCTCATGGTCTCGGAGGGGCCCTGCAGGCCACCAGCACGCCCCGCCCATGACCCTTGCCGATCCGGTCTTTCCTTTCCCATCACCTGGTTCCTTGTGAGAACAGCCCTGGCCTGATCCGGATTTGCATCCGGCAAGTTGTACAATTTTGCTGACTATTTCGATCAGAAGTCTAGCGCCAAGGACCGATTGCAGCGGTGGCTTTGGATCCATCGGACGATATTATTGACCCAGATCAAATAAAGGCCCGATTATTTGTAGAGGAACTGTATAGGTTTCTGCTGACCTGCGTGGGACCCAACATAATGGGTCAGATACCCATCCGCAACGCGCAGGGTGATGGCCAATGTCAGGTGGCCCCCTCACAGGGGGTGGTAGGGGGCCGGGCCGACTGGAGGAGGTAGCGCCTGGCAAATGACTCGGCGTCTACTGGCCGGCCGGTGAGATACCCCTGGATCAGGGTGACGGGATAACGCGAGATCGACTCGAGCTGGGCCTCGGTCTCGACCCCTTCGGCCACCACCCCCAGGCCCAGCTCTCGGGCCATGCCGGCGACGGCGGCAACGATGGCGGCGCTGCCGCGACGCACGCTCGCCTCGCCGGCGAGGCGCTGCACGAAGCAGCGGTCGATCTTGAGGGTGGTCAACGGGAGGTCCTGCAGGTAGCTCAGCGATGAATAGCCGGTGCCGAAGTCGTCGATGGCAATGCGACAACCGAGCTTGCGCAGCCCCTGCAGGATATGGACGGCTTCCTGCTGACGGTCGAGCAGCACGCTCTCGGTCAGCTCGAAGCCGATCTGCCCCGGCGCCAGCCGGTAGGTCTCCAACAGCCCGGCGACCCGCTCGACCAGGCCGTGCTGCCAGAACTGTCGGGCCGAGAGGTTCACCGCGACGCCCGGCGGCGCCAATCCCGCCGCCTGCCAGGCCTGCAGTTGAGCCGCCACGCGCTGCATCACCCACTCGCCAAGCGGAACGATCAGCCCGGAACGCTCGGCCAGCGGAATGAAGATGCCCGGCGAGATATGGCCGAAATCGGGGTGGTACCAGCGCAGCAAGGCCTCCGCGCCCCGCACCTCGCCGCTGTCGCGGTCGACCAGCGGCTGATAGTGCACTTCCAGCCCCTCGCCGCTTTCCACGGTATTGCGCAGGGCGGTCTCTAGCGCCAGCTGCTGATGGTCGCGCCGGTTCATCTCGGTGCGGAAGAGCCGGTAGGTATTGCGCCCCTCGTGCTTGGCGCGATACATGGCCGCATCGGCGTTCTGCACCAGCGCCTCGGGAGTGGTGCCGTCATCGGGGTAGACGCTGATGCCCAGGCTGCAGCCAACGCGAAACTCGTGGCCGGCCACCAGGAAGGGCTCGCTGATGCTCTCGATGAGGCGCCGGGCGATACGCGTGGCCTCGTCGAGCTCGGCAAGCTCGGGCAGCAGCACCAGAAACTCGTCGCCGCCCAGGCGGGCCAGGGTGTCGTCCTCGCGCAGGCGGTGACCGAGGCGTTCCGCCACGCAGACCAGCAGCTCGTCACCCACGCCGTGACCCAGGCTGTCGTTGACCTGCTTGAAGTGGTCCAGGTCGATGAAGATGACCGCCAGGCACTGGCCCTGGCGATGGGCATGGCGGATCGCCAGGGCCATGCGATCCTCCAGCAGCCGGCGGTTCGGTAGGCCGGTCAAGGCATCATAGTAGGCCAGCCGCCGGACACGATCTTCGTTCTCGCGAATATGGGTGATGTCGCTGAACAGGGCGGCATAGTGGGTGACCCGGCCCTCGTCATCGGTGATGGCGGTGATGGTGAGGCGCTCCAGGTAGAGCTGGCCGGATTTGCGACGGTTCCAGATCTCGCCGCGCCAGTAGCCGTGGGCCTCCAGCGCGTTCCACATGGCCCGGTAGAAGGCGGCATCCTGGCGCCCGGAGGAGAGCAGCGCCGGCGTGCGGCCGATCACCTCCTCCGCCGTGTAGCCAGTGACATGGCAGAAGGCCGGATTGACGAATTCGATACGGTTTTCCGGGTCGGTGATGATGATGCCTTCCAGGGAGGCATCGATCACTCGCTCGGCCAGCTGCAGGTTCTGCCGCGACAGCGCCAGGGCGCGGTCGCGCTGCTCGAGGGCGTCGCGCAGGTCCTCCAGGTAGAAGTGCTCGACGCCGGCCAGCATGTCGCAAAACCCCAGCAGGCCGACCACCTCGCCATCGGCATCCAGCACCGCCAGGTGGCGGATCCGGTTGTCGATCAGGCGGTCTCGGGCATGGATCAGGGTATCGTCATCGCTCACCGTCAGCAGCGGTCGACTGGCCAGTTCACCGATCGGCGTATTGCCCGGATGGCTGGCGACGAAGCGAACCAGGTCGCGCTCGGTGACGATGCCCAACTCGCCGTGGGTATCGGCGGCCACCACCGCCGCCTCGCAGCCGCCGTGGCGCATCATGGCCGCGGCCTCGCCCAGCAGCAGCGGGCCCGGCAGCAACAGCGGGCGATGGCGCATCACGCTGCCCACCTCGCGCAGGCGCAGGAAGGGCTCGATCCCCTGGTTCACCGCCAGGTCGGTCTGGGTGATGATGCCCAGTGGCTCGTCGTCATCATCCACGACAAGGCAGTGGCGACGCTGCTCGGCCTGCAGCCGCAACGTGGCCTCGCCCACCGGCGTGCCGGACGGCAGGCTGGCGACCGGCGAGCTCATCTCCCGGGCGATGGGCCGCTGCACGCTCTCGAGGTCCGCGAAGTCGACCTTCAAGGCATCGTGCTCGGTCCAGATCCCGACCGGCCGACCCGCCTCGACCACCAGGATCGAGCTACAGCGCCGCTCGGCCATGCGGGCCGCCGCCTCGCAAAGCGGCGTATCGGGCCCGCAGGTCAGCAGGCCAGTCCGCATGATGCGTCCAATGGGCAGGTCCTGGCTCATAGTCACTCGATGTCCGCAATAAATGCGCCAGTTTACCGCAGGGCGGGGCCATCTCCATGGATCCAGATCAAGCGCTGCAACCCATGACACGAGGTTTCGGTGGACAGTCGGCCGGTGTTACTGGACCACCACGCCATTGCGCCCCGCTTTCTTGGCGCGGATGAGGGCGTCGCCGGCCCGGTCCATCAGGCCCTCGGCACTGTCGCCGGGCCGATAGGCGGTGATGCCTAGGCTGACCGTCAGCGAGAGGCCACGCATCCGCCTGTCGGCGACCTGGCGGCGCAAGCGCTCGGCAAGGGTGGCGGCTCCCTGCAACGGGGTATCCGGCAGCAGGATGGTGAACTGATCGCCGCCCCAGCGAGCCAGCAGGTCGGTGCTGCGCAGGTTCTTGCCGATGCGCTCGACCAGGCGGCTGAGGATCTCGTCGCCCATCCCCTGGCCATACCGACCATTCACCACATGGAAGTGGTCGATATCGAGCAGCAGCAGCCCAACGCCATGGCCCTCCTGCTCCGCCTGGTGTACCGAGTGGCAAAGGGCGGCGTCGAAGGCACGGCGGTTGAAGGCACCGGTGAGATCGTCGCGGATTGCCCGGCGCTCCGGCGCCTGCTCCATGCCGTTGCGTTCGCGAATGCCGTGGAAGACCGCCACGTAGTTGCTAACTTCGCCCCACTCATCCCGGACGACGGTGATGGACTGCCAGAGCGGGTAGGTGGCGCCCTGCCTGTTGCGGTGCCAGATCTCGCCCTGCCACTGGCCGGTCTCCCGCAGCGCCTGCCACAGGCGATGATAGAAGGCATTGTCGCGGCGACCGGGCTCGAAGAACGTGCACGTCTGACCCAGCACCTCCTCCCGGGGGGAGCCGGTGTTGTCGAGATAGCGCTGGTTGGCGAACTCGATTCGACCCGCGGGATCGCTGATCGCCATGGCCACCGGACTCTGTTCCACGGCCACGAGCAGCTGCCGGCAGAGGGCGTCGGAGATTCGCGGGGAGGGCACGCCCTCACAGCGGCCTTCCTGCTCCGGAGGCACGGGAGCGACGACGCCTCCTCCGGCGGGCTCCCCGTCGTGCCAGTGATTCTGCATCAGCGTTCCCTGTTGTTTTTGGGGTGAACGTGGTCAGGAAAGCAGAATGCTTCATGCCGTTGCCAAGCCTGGCCGAGAACCATGACAGCCCCGCCGAACGGCATCAAGTCCCCACCAGGTCGTATCCCGCGGCTTCGCCCACCCGGCGCATTGTGGTCACTCATGAACCCTAAAGTTTCCTGAATGGCGGCCGAAACCCGATACGCCCGCCTGCGCCTCTAGGGCCGCGACTGCGACCGCGAGAAAAAGAACACACAAGGGAACCTGAAACAATGAAGAAATGGATGATCGCTGGCCTTTCCGCCGCGCTGCTCGTCTCCGCCTCTGCGGCACAAGCCGACGACAATCGTGTGACCCTGAGTGCCATCGCCGGCACGACGGGGCTGGGCGCCGATGTGTCCTGGCGCTTCCACGACCGCCTCGGCGTATCGGCCCAGTACGCCGGCGGCCTGGACTGGGATGGCGACTGGGACACCGACGATGTGCTGTACGACGGCGACCTGAGCCTCTCCGCCGGCGCCCTGAAGCTGGACTTCTACCCCTTTGCGGGCCGCTTCTACCTCACCGCCGGCGCCATGCTGCCGGACATGGAAGCCAACGTGCGCGGCCGCGCCAACGGCAACCAGGCCTTCGAAGTGGGCGGTGAAACCTTCCAGAGTGACCAGGTGGGTCACCTGGCAGGCAAGCTGACCATTGCCGATGGCGTACAACCCTATGCCGGCTGGGGCTGGCGTAGTTCCCACCGCAGCGGTTTCGGCATGTTCTCGGAGTTCGGGGTGATGGCCACCAATGTGGATGTCTCCCTCAGCTCCAGCCGGGGATTCGAAAACGACAGCCGCGTTTTCCGCGAGGCCCTGCGCCGCGAGGAGCAGGAGCTCAAGGACGACGCCGAGACGCTCTCGGTCTACCCGGTGGCTGTGATCGGTATCAGCTACACCTTCTGATCACCGCGAGGACTCCATGTGTGATGCGGCCCGGCCTGTTGCTCGGGCCGCTGTCGTTGGCCAGCACGATGGCCGCTTCTCCGCCCCAGCGGCCCGGGAAGTCGCTGCCGCGCTGGGCGCTATCCCCCTGCCGGGCCAGGGCCGGATGGTGCCATCCAGCGCTCCGTCATCAAGCCTCTAGCCTCAGCAGGGCTACGGCCTGTCCACTGAGCGTGACAGCGCTCGACTGGAGGTAGAGGATGGCGGCACGGATCTCGTGCCGGCGCAGCGTGCCCGCGGGTTCGCCCCCTGACGCTACCGTCCCTTGCTGCGGCTCGGGGGCAATGCCGACGACGCCACTACCCCATAACAACACTTTTCCCGAGCGCTTCATGACACCTGGCCTTCTCGCACGATCCTGTTTCCAGCGACTGCTGGCTCTGGCCTGCCTGGGCATGGCCGCCTTCGGCCTGCTGGGTGCCCTCCGGGAAGCGCAGCGCACGGCCGACAGCGTGGTGATGCTCCCGGACAGCAGCCTGGCCATGGGGCTTCTCGGCCTGGCCCTGCTGTGCCGCCAGCGTGGCCTGCTGAACGCCAGCCGCGTGGCAGCCGTGCTGATCCTGGGCCTGACGCTCTTCCGGCTGCTACCCCAGGGCGGGGGGCCGTTCGCCGGGTATCCGCCTACCGGGCTCTCGGGCAGCCTGCTGCTGGGCCTCGCGGGGGCCGGGCTGCTGATCAGCACCTGGCGCCTTACCTGGCATCCGCTATCGCGGGTGGTCGGCGCGGTGCTGATGGTCGCGGGGGCCGGGGCGTTCACGCTTGGCTGGCTGCCCGCCGTCAGCCTCACTGCCGAGGCCTGGCCCGGCCACCACCTGGCGGCACCGGCGGCCAGTTTGCTGCTGCTGGCCACCGGCCTCGTCCTGCTGATCCAGGAACCCCCTTCCCAGATCGCCACGAGCCAGCTGCTGACCCGCTGGACACTGGCCGCGGCACTGGCCGGTAGCCTGCTGACCACCGGCGGCTGGTACCTGCTCAGCCAGCAGAATCTCGAGACGCTGGTGCGCCAGAGCGAGGACGCCCTGACCCGGACGGAGCGCACCGCCAGAGACGCCCTGCACCACCACGAGCGGCTGCTGCAGCGTCAGGGGGAGCGCTGGGCGAGCCTGGGCACCCTGCCCGACCGCCTCTGGCAGCAGGAGACCGACAGCTACCTGCGCGACATCCCCGCCTTCGAGCTGATCGCCGTGCTCGACAGCGACCTGGCTGCGGTCCACCTGGCCACCCAGCGCCCGGCGACCCGCGAATGGCTCGAGCGCTACGTGGCGACGCCCGAACACCGGCGCTGGCTCAGGCAGGCCGATCATCGCGCCGGCCAGCACGCCGGGCCGGTGATGAACGCCGAGGACGGCAGACCCCTGATGCTACTGGCCATGCCCCTGGAGGCCGTCGACCGCTCCGGCCAATGGCTGGTTGTGGGGCTGAACCTCACCACCATGCTGGGAGAGCATGCCCAGCAGGGGGGGAGAGGCATCATCGTCCCGCTGCACCACAACGAGACCCGGCTCTACCCCCCGCCCCTGGCCAGGGATTCCACCGCCACGCTTCCCTTCGCCACCCGCACGATGCCACTCGCCAGCGGTGGCGAGTGGCAGCTCACCGTCCAGCTCGACGGCGGCCATCTGAACCGCCTCAACCTGCTGCCGACCCTGCTGCTGCTGGCCGGCCTGATGTTGACGCTGATCCTGATGGTGAGCGAAGAGCTCTACCGAATCGCCGAGCGCCGCCGCCTGGGTCTGGCGTTCACCCAACGGGCCACCCGGGAGGCCCTGCAGCAGCGCGACCAATTCTTCACCCTCTCGGCCGACCTGTTCTGCCGCGTCGATCTGGAGGGGCGCTTCCTGCAGGTCAACCCCGCCTTCCAGGACCTGCTGGGCTTTACCGCCATAGAGCTCATCGACCAGCCCTATACACACCTGGTTCTCGACGAGGATCAGCCGCGCATCGACGCGGCCATCCAGCGGCTGGCCGCCGGCGAGACCGTCAGGGAGCTGGTGGCGCGAATCCGGGACCGTTCCGGCGGGACTCTCTGGATCGAGATCAACGCGGCACTCGGCGAAGAGCGGGTGATCTACGTGGTGGCCCGGGATATCACCGCTCGCCGGAGTAGCGAGCAGACCCTGAGACGTCATGAGCACTTCTTCAACATCGTCGGAGAAACGGCGCTGATCGGGGGGTGGTACGTGGATATGTCAAAGGGCCTGCCGATCTGGTCCGACGAGGTCTGCGCCATCCATGACGCGCCCGCCGGCTTCCAACCCACCCTGGAACAGGCCATTGGCTACTACGCGCTCGAGGACCGGGAACGCATCCGCGCCTTGTTCGAGGCGTGCTGCCGCGACGGCACCCCCTTCGATGAGACTTTCCAGGTGATTACCGGCCGGGGCCGGCCGCTCTGGGTGCGGGTGATCGGACAGGCGGTCCGGGACGCACAGGGCCGGATCGTGCAGGTCCAGGGCTCCACCCAGGACATCACCGAGCGGCGCCGGCTCTGTGCCGAGGTCTCGCAACTGGCGGAGCGCCTCAGCACCACCCTGGAGAGCATCACCGACGGCTTCTTCACCCTGGATGGCGACTGGCGCTTCAGCTATGTGAACAGCGAAGCCGAGCGACTGCTCCAGCGCGAACCGGGCTCACTGCTCGGCCGCAACGTCTGGGAGGCCTTTCCCGAGGTCGCAGGAACAGTCTTCGAGACCGAGTACCGGGAGGCCGTCGCCTGCGGCCACGCCGCCCACTTCGAGGCGCACAACCGGCTGCTGGATCTCTGGGTGGAGGTGAATGCCTATCCGTCCGATGAGGGGCTGGCGGTCTACTTTCGCGACATCGGCCAGCGCAAGGCGACCGAAGGCCAGCTGCGCATCCTCGAGAGCGGCCTGGCCTCCAGCGTCAACGGCGTGGTGATCTGCGATGCCCGCCTGCCCGACCTGCCCATCATCTACGTCAATCCCGCCTTCGAGCGGATCACCGGCTACAGGAAAGAGCAGGTCATGGGCTGGAACTGCCGCTTCCTGCAGGGCGAGGATACCGATCCGAGCACCACCCTCAGCCTGCGCGAGGGGATCGCCAATTGTCAGGATGTCCACATCGTCATCCGCAACTACCGCCGAGACGGAACGACCTTCTGGAACGATCTCTACATCTCACCGGTACGCGATGACGCCGGCGACGTGACCCACTTCATCGGCGTGCAGAACGATATCTCCACCGAGAAGGAGTACCAGTCACAGCTGGCCTACCATGCCAGCCATGACGCCCTGACCGGGCTGCCCAACCGAACCCTGCTGGAGGACCGCCTGACCCAGGGCTGCCAGATCGCCAAGCGCTACGATCGCTACCTGGCGGTGCTGTTCCTGGACCTGGACGGCTTCAAGCCGATCAACGATACCCTGGGCCACGATATCGGCGACCGCATCCTCAAGGAAGTCGCCAGCCGCCTCGAACAGCAGCTGCGACCGGGGGACACCGTGGCACGCTTCGGTGGTGACGAGTTCGTGGTCGTGCTGCCTGACCTGGCCCATGAAGACGACGTCATGCCGATCGTCGAGCGCCTCCTGACCCGCGTCTCGGCCGCCTACCACATCGAGAACAACGAGCTGCGTATCACCGCGAGCATCGGCATCACCCTGTGTGACGGCGAGGTCGAGTGGCCCATGGCGTTGATCCAGCAGGCCGACCTGGCCATGTACCGGGCCAAGCAGCAGGGGCGCAACACCGCCCAGTGGTACACCGGGGACCTCAACCACAAGGTGAGCGAGCGAGTCTCCCTGCGCAACGACCTCCAGCATGCCATCGAGGCGCAGCAGTTCGAGCTCTACTATCAGCCACAGATCCACGGCCCCAGCGGCCGGGTGACCGGGGTGGAGGCCCTGCTGCGGTGGCCTCACCCCGAGCGCGGCTTCGTCTCACCGGCCGACTTCATCGGCCTGGCCGAGGACACCGGGCAGATCATCCCCATCAGCGACTGGGTGCTCGCCACCGCCTGCCATGACGCCCGAAGACTCAACGAGAGGGGCAAGGGCCGTCTCACCATGGCCGTGAACATCTCGCCCATGCAGTTCCAGCGCCCCGGCTTCGTGGATGGCGTCCTGCAGTCGCTCGAGACCAGCCGGCTGTCGCCGAACCTGCTGGAGCTTGAGCTGACGGAAGGGGTGCTGATGGACAGCACCGAGCGGGGCATCGAGATCCTGCAGGAGCTTCGCCAGCAAGGCATCCAGGTGGCCATCGATGACTTCGGCACCGGCTACTCGAGCCTCGCCTACCTGAAGCACCTGCCGATCAGCAAGATCAAGATCGACCGCTCCTTCGTCAGGGAGGTGGTGAGCGACCACCGCGATGCCGCCATCATCCAGGGGGTCGTCTCCATGGCCGGCAAGCTGCAGCTGAAGGTGGTCGTCGAGGGGGTGGAGACAGAGGCCCAGTTCGCCTTCCTGCTCAAGCAGCAGTGCGACACCTTCCAGGGCTTCTACTTCGCCCGGCCGATGCCGCTGAACGACCTTATCCCCTTCCTCGAGGCGCACCACCAGGCACTGCCGGGACCCGGCCCACACGCGCCCGCCGGATGATGCCACCCTCCTGGCGACCGTCCCTTTTTTGATCCAGGTCAGGGTCCATACCGAATGGCCTGTCAGCGGCTCAAGCCATAAGGCGCATCGCCGATACCGGTTTCAGGCAGGCCACCAGACCTCGACCCACCACCATAGCGAGAGTCCGGCCGCTTCCCTGCCCGGCTAACCGACGCGACCTGGAGAGACTTTCGATGCGCCACCTGCTGCACCGCATTCCCAGGGGCAGGAAGTTCCTGCTCACCCTGCTGCTACCGCTCCTGGCCCTTGCCTGGTTCGCCGGTAGCGGCATCCTCGAGCGCCAGCGCCTGGCCACCAACATGGTGGAGCTGGAGTCACTGACGGCCCTATCCCGCCATGCCGGCAATCTGGTCCATGAGCTGCAGCGGGAGCGGGGCATGTCCTCGGGCTTCATCGGCAGCCGCGGCGAGGTCTTCGGCAACCGGCTGAGCACACAGCACCCCGCTACCGACCGGGCCATCAGCGACTTCCGCCAGGCCCTGGATGGCACCGACCTGGGGACGCTGGACAGGGACCTGGCCAGCCAGGCCGAGGACATCGAGCAGCGCCTGGCGGATACCTCGGACGTCCGTCAGCAGGTGCTTCGCCTCGACGCCAGCGCAGAAGACGCCGTGGCCCACTACACCGGCCTCAATGATGCCCTGATGGGCATGGTCGGACGGGTGGCTCACCTGACCGTCGATGCCGACATCTCGCGGCGCCTCGGCGCCTACTTCACCCTGCTGAAGGCCAAGGACCTGGCCGGTATCGAACGTGCCCTGCTCGCCAACGCCTTCAGCGCCAACCTGATGCGGACTGCCACGCACCAGCGGCTGCTGTCGATGCTCGGCCAGGAGACGGCCTACCTGGAGAGCTTCCGGGCCCTGGCCAATCCCGGGATGCGTGAGCGCCTGTCGGAGATCCTGGGGAGCGAGGAGGTCCAGCGCGTGGCGCCGCTGCGTCAGATCGCCCTGGAACGGGGCGTCGCCGGCGGCTACGACGTCGACCCCCAGCAGTGGTTCGACCGGCAGACCGCGAAGATCGACCGCCTCAAGGCCCTGGAGGATGCCGTGGCCGAAGGCGTGCTGGGCGAGGCGGCGGCACTACGGCGGGAGGCCCGCCAGGCGCTGGTCGGCTACCTGGTGATCGCGCTGGTCGCCGCCGGCCTGGCCATCCTCTTCTCGGCTCTGGTCGTGAACAGCATCGTGGGCTCGCTGAATGCGGCTCTGGGCAATATCGAGAGCCGCGGCAGCGACCTGACTCGCCGCCTGGCGGTGCCGGGCAGTGACGAGCTGTCGCGGCTCTACCGTGCCTTCAACGCCTCCACCGCCGACACCGAGCAGCTGGTGGCCACCATCCGCCGGGGGGCGCTCTCGGTGGAGGTGGCCAGCGGTGAGATCGCCCAGGGCAATCAGGATCTGGCCCAGCGCACCGAGGAGCAGTCGGCCTCGCTGGTGGAGACGGCTTCAAGCATGGAGCAGATCACCGCCACGGTCCGCCAGACCGCCGACAATGCCCAGCAGGCGCGCCGCATGACCGATGGCGTGGCCGGCCAGGCCCGGGAGGCCAGCGGCGTGGCGACCCAGGCCCAGGAGGCCATGCAGCAGATCCATGCCGCCAACCAGGAGGTCACCTCGATCGTCGCGGCCATCGACAACATCGCCTTCCAGACCAACCTGCTGGCGCTGAACGCCTCGGTGGAGGCCGCCCGTGCCGGCGAGCATGGCCGCGGCTTCGCCGTGGTCGCCCAGGAGGTGCGCAAGCTGGCCAGCCGCAGCGCCGAGGAGGCCTCGCAGATTCGTCACCTGATCGACACCAATGTGGCCCGCATCGATGCCGGCGAGCAGCTGGTCAGCGCGACCAGCGAGACCCTGCAGGAGATCACCCGGCAGGTGGCCAAGGTGGCGGAGCTGGTCACCGACATGTCCTCGGCCACCACCGAGCAGTCCGCCGGCATCGAGCAGATCAACCAGGCCGTGGCCCAGCTCGAGGAGGTGACCCAGCAGAACGCCGCTCTGGTGGAACAGGTGTCCGCCGCCAGCCGCTCGCTGGACGACCAGGCCACCGACATGGCCGGCCTGATCGGGCGCTTCAAGGTCAGCGAGGCGCCTCATGCCCGGGAAGGCCGCATGCAGCCCCGGCAGCGCCAGGCGGAGTTCGCCTGAGACGGCACTCACCCGGCCGCTAAAGTATCGCCCCCGGGCGGCCGATAAACATATCGAACAAGTAATGCACTCCTGCCCAGCGGCCGCGACGCGCTGTCGCTGCGGTCCCACCTCGGCACATACCAAAAAAGAAGGAAGCTGGCCATGACTTCACCGTTGACCGACGCCACCACGGCCCCCTCCACCGCCTCCCACCATGGCCTCACGCCCCGTCAGCAGGTCGAGGAGGTGCTGGCGACCCTGCCCACCGCCGGTGGAGCACTTTCCCAGGCCGAGAGCAGCAGCGTGGCGCTGGGCAAGGGGGAGCTGGTCGAACCCCTGCAGCGCATCAACGAGGTGATGCGCCACTACGGGGTGCAGTTCGAGCTGGGCGAGTTCGAGTCGCGGGTCGTGACGCGCATCGTCGACCGCGAGAGCGGCGACGTGATCCGGCAGATTCCTGCCGAGGAGGTGCTGAAGGTGGCCGAGCGTCTCGGCGAGGTACAGGGGCGGCTGGTCAACCTGGAGGCCTGAGGACCTACACCTGCATGTTCATCACGTCCTTGTAGGCCGTCACCAGGCGGTTGCGCACCTGGGTGCCCATCTGGAAGGCCACGCTGGACTTCTGCATGTCGACCATCAGGTCGTTTAGCTCCACGCCGGGGTCGCCGGCCTGGAACGCCTCTGCCTTGGCCGCCGAGGCCTGCTGTAGCCGGTTGATGCGCTGGATCGACGCCTGCAGCTCGCCGGCAAAGCCGCCGGCGCCCACCGAGGTGGCGACCTGCTGGCCCTTGGCCTGCTGACCGGCCGCCTGGGTCGCCAGGGACTGCATCTGGGCGAGAGCGGACTGGAGAGCGGGTGTACTCATGGCAAGGCCTCGGCGGCAGGAAACTCGATAGTGCCAAGGCTAGCAGCTGCGCCGGGCGACGATGCCGGCAATTGAACATGAAAAACGGGGCTTTTCCGGAGTTCGCCCTCGACGCGGGCCGGGATAATGGCGTCTGTCAAAGTTCCGCCTTGTGCCAGGCGGCCAGCCGAGATGGACGGATGCAGGTCATGCCCCCTTCTTCAATCACCATGAGCGACGCTGCTCACTCCGCCCCTGAGGGGTGGCGTGCATGAGCAATGGCGCCACTGCTACCGGCCCCCAGGGCGCCTCTCCCCAGCAGGAGAGCGCGGCGCCGTCGGGCCTCGAGCGCCTGAAGGGCCAGCTGCGCGGCACCCCCCTGCTCCTGCTAATGGTGGCCGGGGCCGCCTCCGTTGCCATCATCGTGGCGCTGCTGATGTGGGCAAGCAGCCCGGAATACCGGGTGCTCTACAGCAACCTCAGCGACGGTGACGGCGGCCGCATCATCAGCGAGCTGGACAACCGCGGGGTGCCCTACCGCTTCAGCCAGGGTGGCCAGGCACTGCTGGTGCCCAGCGACGAGGTCCACGGCCTGCGCCTGCAGCTGGCCGAACAGGGCCTGCCGCGTGGCGGCAACGTCGGCTTCGAGCTGATGGATGACCAGGCCTTCGGCATCAGCCAGTTTGCCGAGCAGATCAACTTCCAGCGCGGCCTCGAGGGCGAGCTGGCGCGCTCCATGGAATCCCTGGGGCCGGTCTCCCGGGCCCGCGTGCATCTGGCCATGGCGCAGCAGTCGGTATTCGTCCGCGACCGCGAGCCGGCCAAGGCGTCGGTGATCCTGACCCTGCACCCCGGCCGAGTGCTCGGCGATGGCCAGGTGAGCGCCATCGTCCATATGGTGTCCAGCAGCGTGCCGGAACTCTCCGCCGAGGACGTGACCCTGGTTGACCAGAACGGCCGGATGCTGTCGTCCAACGGCGCCGGCCGCCACGACCTCGACGGCTCCCAGCTCGACTACATCAACGAGGTGGAGCGCTCCTACCAGCGCCGCATCGAGAACATCCTGGTGCCTCTGCTGGGCCGCGATAACGTGCGCGCCCAGGTCGCCGCCCAGATCGACTTCTCGCGCCGCGAGGAGACCTCCGAGCGCTATGGTCCCAACCAGCCGCCTAACGAAGCAGCGGTGCGCAGCCGCCAGGCCAGCGTCTCCTACAATGGCGACGAGGGGCTGGCCCAGGGCATTCCCGGCGCGCTGAGCAACACCCCACCGGGCATCGCCCCCTCGCCCATCGAGCTGCCGGATGATGAAGAGGGCGTCGATGCCGAGGCCCAGGAGGCCGCCCTGCAGGCCATCAACAACCTGCGCCGGGATGAGGTCACCAACTTCGAGGTGGACCGCAGCGTCAGCCATGTCCAGCACCGCCTGGGCCAGGTGGAGCGCCTGACGGCTGCGGTGGTGGTCAACTATCGCGACGAGCGGGATGCAGACGGCGAGTTCGTCAGAGTGCCGCTTACCGACATCGAGATCGCCCAGATCCAGCGCCTGGTGCGCCAGGCAATGGGCTTCTCGGCGCAGCGCGGGGACGAGATCGAGGTAGTGAACAGCCGCTTCACTCGCCAGGAAGCGCGCGACGACGCCCTGGAGTGGTGGCAGTCACCCGAGGTCCAGCAGCTGGCGTTGACCCTGGGCCGCTACCTGCTGGTGGGGCTGGCTGCCCTGCTGCTCTACCTGCTGCTGCTGCGCCCGCTGATCAAGCGCCATACCCAGACGACAGCGCCGCAGCCCACCCCCGGAGGCGCCGTCCGGGTGAAGGTGGGGGAGAGTGACGACGACGAGTCCGCCTCGACTGAGAACGAGAAGGGGGGCAGCGGGAGCCAGGGCGAGGAAACCTACGCGCCGCCCCAAAAGCGCCGTCGCCGCGCCTCGGCCTATGAACAGAACCTCAGCGACCTGCGTGAGATGGCCCAGGAGGATCCGCGCATGGTGGCGATGATCGTTCGCAGCTGGATGAACAAGCATGAGTAAGGCACAGAACCTCAGCGGGGCGCGACGCAGCGCCATCCTTCTGCTCGCCCTGGACGAGGACAGCGCGGCTGAGGTCTTCAAGTACCTCTCGCCCAAGGAGATCCAGGCGATCAGCGCCGAGATGGCGAACCTGGACCAGGTCTCCCATGACGAGATGCAGCAGGTCCTGGCAGAGTTCCACGCCGAGACCGAAGAGTTCATCGCGCTGAACCTCAACTCCAGCGAGCACATCCGTACCGTGCTGACCAAGGCGCTGGGCAGTGAACGCGCCTCGAGCCTGATCGAGGACGTGCTGGAGACCTCGGGCAACAACTCCGGCATCGATGCGCTCAATCTGATGGAGGCCCCGCTGGTGGCGGAGCTGATCCGGGATGAGCATCCGCAGATCATCGCCACGGTGCTGGTCCATCTCGAGCGCCACCAGGCCGCTGACGTCCTGGAGCTTTTCGACGACAAGCTGCGCAACGACGTGGTGCTGCGGATTGCCACCTTCAGCGGCGTGCAGCCGGCGGCCCTCCAGGAGCTCACCGAGGTGCTCTCCGGGATGCTCGACGGCCAGAACCTCAAGCGCAGCAAGATGGGCGGCGTGAGGACCGCGGCCGAGATCCTCAACCTGATGAATTCCAGCCAGGAGGAGGCCGTCATCGAGACGGTGCGCGCCCACAGCGAGGATCTGGCTCAGCGGATCATCGACGAGATGTTCCTGTTCGAGAACCTGCTCGACCTGGACGATCGCAGCATTCAGCTGGTGCTCAAGGAGGTCGACACCAACTCCCTGGTGGTGGCGCTGAAGGGGGCCCCCGAGTCGCTCCTGGACAAGTTCCTGCGCAACATGTCCCAGCGCGCCGCCGACCTGATTCGCGAGGACATGGAGGCCCGCGGCCCGATCCGCGTCTCCCAGGTGGAGACCGAACAGAAGGCCATCCTGCAGATCGTGCGTCGCCTGGCCGACAGCGGCGAGATCGTACTGAGCGGCGGGGACGACACCTATGTCTGACCTTCCGCGGCCGGACAGCGAGTGGACGCCACGACCGGGGTCCAAGGTGGCCTGGCGTCGCTGGCAGATGGGCGAGCTGCGCGCCCGACACGAGTCAGAGCCCGAAGCGGATGGCGGACCGTCGCCAGACGAGACCGCACGCCGCAAGGCAGCCTTCCAGCGCCAGGCCGAACTGAGCGCGCTGCGCGACAAGGTCTCCCGGGAAGCCCACGAGCAGGGGCACCGCGAGGGCCTCGAGGCCGGCCATGCCGAAGGCCACGCCCAGGGGCTGGCACAGGGGCGGGAGGAGGGTCGAGAGCAGGCCCGACAGGCATTCGAGCGCGAAGCCCAGGAGGCCCTGGAACCGCTGCAGCACCTTGCCGAGCAGTTCAGCGAGGCGCTGACACGGATCGACGAGGAGGTCGCAGCCGAACTGGTCGAGCTGGCCCTGGCCACCGGCCGACAGCTGGCGGGCGAGGCGCTCAAGGCGCGCCCCAAGCAGGTGCTGGAGATCGTCCGCGCCCTGCTGCACACCGAACCCGCCATGACCGGCAAGCCACGGCTCTGGCTGCACCCTCGCGACCATGCCCTGGTGGAGGAGCACCTGGGGAAGGAGCTGGAAGCCGCCGGCTGGCGGCTGCAGCCCGATGACCAGATAACCCGGGGCGGCTGCCGCGTGACCAGCGCCAGCGGCGAGCTCGATGCCACCTGGGAGAGCCGCTGGAAGGCGGTCAAGCGCCAGGTAAGAGGCCGCAAGCCCGCCGCCGAGCCCCGCGATGACGGCAACCCTCCAAACGGCCCCGAGGTCGACCCGTGAGCGGCGTGGCGGCGGTGAATCCCCACCATCAGCGTTGGCAGCAGTCGCTGCTCAAGGTGCGCTCGCGGGTCGAGAAGGTGCCGCCATTCCGCGCCAGCGGCCGTGTGGTCAGGGCCACCGGCATGGTGATCGAAGCCATCGGACTGCAGGCGCCGCTGGGCAGCGCCTGCCGGATCGAGCTGCCGGCCCCCTACAGCCACGAGCCCCCGCGCTATGCCGAGGCGCAGGTGGTGGGCTTCGCGGGCGAGAAGCTGTTCCTGATGCCGTTGGGTGAGGTCACCGGCCTGCTGCCCGGCGCCCGGGTCTTTCCCCTTGGCGAGGCCGGCGGCAACGGGGCGCAACGCTTCCCTCTGGGGGAGGCGCTGCTGGGTCGGGTGGTCGACGGCAACGGCGAGCCCCTGGACGGCAAGGGGCCCCTGGACGAGGTGCCTCACGCCCCGCTGCAGACCCCACCGCTCAATCCGCTCTCCCGCGCGCCCATCGACCGGCAGATCGACGTGGGCATCCGCGCCATCAATGCCCTGCTCAGCGTGGGACGCGGCCAGCGCATGGGCCTGTTTGCCGGCTCGGGCGTCGGCAAGTCGGTACTGCTGGGCATGATGGCTCGCTTCACCAAGGCCGACGTGATCGTCGTCGGCCTGATCGGCGAGCGGGGGCGCGAGGTTCAGGACTTCATCGACAATATCCTCGGCGAGGAGGGGCGCCGGCGCGCCGTGGTGGTCGCCGCACCCGCCGACACCTCACCGCTGCAGCGCCTGCAAGGCGCCGCCTATGCCACCCGCCTGGCCGAGGGGTTTCGCGACGAGGGGCTCGATGTCCTGCTGATCATGGACTCCCTGACCCGCTACGCCATGGCTCAGCGGGAGATCGCCCTGGCCATCGGCGAGCCGCCTGCCACCAAGGGCTATCCGCCCTCGGTGTTCGCCAAGCTGCCGGGGCTGGTGGAGCGCGCCGGCAACGCCGAGCGGGGTGGCGGCTCCATCACCGCCTTCTATACGGTATTGACCGAAGGCGACGACCAGCAGGACCCGATCGCCGACTCGGCCCGAGCGATCCTCGACGGCCACGTGGTGCTATCGCGGGAGCTGGCCGAGGCAGGGCACTATCCGGCCATCGATATCGAGGCCTCCATCAGCCGGGCCATGACCCATATCATCTCGGACGAACAGGGGCAGATGGCACAGGCGTTCAAGCGGCTGTTTTCCCGCTATCAGCGCAATCGCGACCTGATCAGCGTCGGCGCCTACAGCCCCGGCCACGACCCGCAGCTGGACGAGGCGGTGCAGCGCTACCCCGTGCTGGAAGCCTTCCTGCAGCAGCAGATCCACGAACGCGCCCCGATGGAGCAGGCGCTCCAGGGGCTCGCACAAGCCGTGGGAGGCAGACGATGACGACACCCTCCACTCCCCTCGACACCCTGATCGAGCTGGCCCGCGACGCTAGAGACCAGGCCGGGCAGACCCTGGCCGGCGAGCGTCAGAGCGAGCGCCAGGTGGCCGGCCAGCTGGAGTCGCTGGGCCGCTACCGGCTCGAGTATGCGCAGCGACTTCAGCTGGCCATGCGCGAAGGTATCGACCCCGCCACCATGCGCAACTACCAGCAGTTCCTCGACTCCCTGGACGACGCCCTGGCGCGGGCCCGCCAGGCCCTCGCCGCCCAGCAGGCGCGGGTTGGCCAGAGCCAGGACCAGTGGCAGCAGCAGCAGCGACGCCTGTCGTCCTACGATACCCTGTCCTCTCGCCGCATCAGCCAACAGCGGCGCAAAGAAGAGCGCCAGGAGCTGCGGGAGAGCGACGACATGGTCAACAGCCGCCTGCTTCGCCGCCGCCCCTCCCGCGAATCCTGACGCCCCGGAGACATCACCATGGACATTTCGCTACTACTCGCCAGCATCGGCGGAAAAGGCCAGGCGCACTCCGGCAGACCCGCCCAGGGTGGCGACGGCTTCTCCCAGGCCCTGGCCGGGCTCGGTGACACGAACGCCGGCGACGCCAGCGCACGCCAGGCCGGAACCGCACTGGCCGACGCCGCGGTGAAGGCGTCGGCCAGATCGCCGATGTCCACGAATGCGATGAGGCAGGCACTAGGCGACCTGCCCGGCGAGGGCATCGACGCTCGACTCGCCGACATCGCCGGGCGCCTCACGCTGATTCAGGAGGCGGGACAGCAAATAGCCACAGAGACGCTAGCGCCGGCCCCCCTGGCTCGGGCCGCCGACTTCCCGACGGGTGATCTCGCTCTGACGCAGGCTGCCGGTTTCCCGGAGAGTGAGAACGCCGAGGCGGCTCGCCATGCCTGGACCGCGCTTGCCAGCGCCGGCCAGGCTCAAGCCGATCAGGCTTCGGGATATATGCGTCATGACGATGCTGCTGCCCATGCGTCAGAGCCTGCCTCGGCGTCGCCCGAGACGCCGGCCGAGACCGTCCTGGCCGCTGCCGGACAGCCTCAAGTCGATCAGGCCTCGCGAGACCCGCGCAATGGCGACGCTGCTGCCCATGAGAGGGCGCCTGCGCTCAGCCAAGCGGAGCGCCCCGACGCCAAGGGGGCTGCCACGGCCAGGTCCCACGCCGAAGCGGCCGCTCTCCGGCCCGCGGAGCCACCGGCCAGCGCCCTGCCCCAGCGTGGGGAGCCCCAACCTGCCTTAGTCGAGGGTCGCGGCGGGGAGTCACGGACAGAGCATTTCGCGACCCTGCTGAGCGGCCAGCCGAGTCAGGCAACGGCGACCGGCACTGCCGCGGCCCAGGGGTCAGGCACGCTGTCGGCACCGCTGAACAGCCCGGCCTGGCCCCAGCAGTTCAGCCAGCAGGTTGGCCAGCAGATGCTGCTGCTTGGCCAGCGCGGGGGCGAGCAGCGCATCGAGCTCCACCTCAACCCCGCCGAGCTCGGCCCGCTGACGATCTCCCTGAAAATGAATGAACAGGCCGCCCAGGCCCAGTTCACTTCCGCTCACGCCGCGGTGCGAGGGGCGGTGGAACAGGCGATCCCCCAGCTGCGCGAGACCCTGGCCGAACAGGGCATCAACCTGGGCGACACCTCGGTGGGTGACCAGCGGCGCGACGGGGCAAGGGACGAGCCGGACGGCCGGGGCACTGCGGGCGGGCGCGGCCTGGACGATGGCCTCGGTGATGGGGACGAAGGGCTGGCCACGTCGGTCCCGGCCGCCGCGACCGATATCGCCCTGGATGGCCGGGTCGACCTCTACGCCTGAGGCGTGAGGCCCACAGCCTTAGGGCAAGCGGGTAATCTTTCGAGATGGGCCCCTTAGCGGGGCCTATTTTCTTCTTCATGGGTGCCTTGTGTTTCGCATACTGGCACAGGTGGCAAGACCAGACGTTTCGGGCGAGGCCCAGGGGTAACAAGGCAATGGCGAATTCAAAGGGCGGCTCACGCACGCTACTCTGGCTGATGATGGTGCTCGTGGTGCTGTCGTCCTCAGCGGCGGCGGCGGCGATCTACCTCATGCTCGAGCAGGGCAAGGGGGGGGATCAGTCCGCCATGCAGGCCCAGACACCACCCGAGCCGCGCGCACCGATCTTCGTCAAGATCGATCCCTTCACCGTCAACCTGGCCGACGATGTGTACGGCACCCGCCTGCTCTACACCGGCATGTCGCTGAAGGTCGGCGACACGCAGACCCGAGACATCCTCCAGGAGCATATGCCCCAGGTACGCAGTCGCCTGCTGGTGTTGTTCTCCGGTCAGGAGGCTCGCGAGCTGACCGGACCCGGCGGCAAGCAGGCGCTAGCCGACAAGGTGCAGGCCGTGCTGCATGACCCGATGACCGAGTACCAGCCCGAACTGGTTATCGAGGACGTGTTGTTCACCGAATTCATCGTGCAATAAAGCGGATCGACCCATGTCCCAAGACGATCTGCTCTCGCAGGAAGAGATCGATGCCCTGCTCAAGGGCGTCAGCGGTGAGGAGGAGTCCACCTCCGATGGTAGCGATGACTCGCGGATTCGGCCCTACGATCCGGCGACCCAGCACCGGGTTATCCGCGAGCGACTGCAAGCCCTGGACATCATCAACGAGCGCTTTGCTCGTCACTTCCGAATGGGCCTGTTCAATCTACTTCGGCGCAGCGCCGACATCACCGTGGACTCGGTGCGCTACCAGAGCTACAGCGAGTTCTCCCGCAACGTGCCGGTGCCGACCAACATCAACATCATCGCCATGAAGCCACTGCGCGGCTCAGGCCTGATCGTGTTTCCGCCGAGCCTGGTGTTCATGGTGGTGGACAACCTGTTTGGCGGTGACGGGCGCTTCCTGACGCGTTCCGAGGGACGTGAATTCACCAACACCGAACAGCGCATCATCATGCGCCTGCTCAACCTGGCCATCGATGCCTACAGCGACTCATGGAAGTCGGTCTACCCGCTGGAAATCAGCTTTGTCCGCTCGGAGATGCAGGCCAAGTTCGCCAATATCACCAACTCGCCCAACGAGATCGTGGTGAACACCTCGTTCAACATCGAGGTGGGCAATCTGTCGAGCCATTTCCAGGTCTGCCTGCCCTACTCGATGATCGAGCCGCTGCGAGAGCTGCTGTCCAACCCGCTCAACGACGGCCATAACGATCAGGACGGCACCTGGAAGCTGCGCATGGCCAAAGAGATACGTCACTCCGAGGTCGAGCTGGTGGCCGACTTTGCCTCCATTCCATCACGCATTGCCCACGTCATGGCGCTCAAGGTCGGCGATATCCTGCCCCTGGAACTCCCGGAGACGGTGATCGGCCGCGTCGATGGCGTGCCGGTCATGGAGTGCGAATACGGTAGCCAGCAGGACCAGCACGCCCTTCGGGTGCTGCGGATGATCGACCACTCTCAGCCCTCCGAATCGTCCGACACCTTCGTCAAAGGGTCGGCGCCGCCATCCAAGGAATCGAAGCATGACTGATCCCAAGAAGCCCGATCAGCCCATCGGCGACGGCGACCAGGCCAACGCCGGCCAGGACAACACCGACGACCTCTGGGCCGAGGCCATGGCCGAGCAGGAGGGCACCGAAGGCGGTGCCACCGAGGAAGACCCCTGGGCCGAGGCCATGGCCGAACAGGCCGCCGCGGAAGCCGACCCGCCCCCCGAGACTACGCCGGCACCGAGTGCCCCGGCCCGTGCCGCCGGCGACAGCGTCTTCCGCCCGCTGGAGCAGGGGGGCACGAATGCCGCCGGGCGTGACCTCGAGATGATCATGGACATCCCGGTCAAGCTCGCCGTGGAGCTGGGCCGGACCCGGATCACCATCAAGCAGCTGCTTGAGCTGGCCCAGGGCTCGGTAATCGAGCTTGACGGCCTGGCCGGGGAACCCATGGACATCCTGATCAACGGCTACCTGATCGCCCAGGGCGAGGTGGTGGTGGTCGAGGACAAGTACGGCATCCGGATCACCGAAATCATCACCCCCTCCGAGCGCGTGCAGAAGCTGAACCGATGAGCGATACCCCCGCCAGCGACACCACCGCCAGCGGCATCGAGGCCGTCAGCGTCGGCGGCGATGCCCTGGTCGGCCTGGCCACCCTGGGCAAGACCGCCGCCGCCCTGGCCCTGGTGCTGGTGATCATCATCGCTGCCAGCACCCTGCTCAAACGGCTTCAGCAACGCCGCACCCCGGGTGGCGGGCGGCTGCGGGTGGTCAGTGCCGCCGCGGTGGGCCAGCGCGAGCGGGTGGTGATCGTCCAGGTGGAAGAGACCTGGCTGGTGCTGGGGGTCGGCGGCGGCCAGGTGAACAAGCTCCATGAGTTGCCGGCGCCCGCCGATGTGCCCGCCGAACCCGATGTTCGCGGCGCCGGCTTCCGGGAGGGGGACAGCTTCGCCACGCGCTTCGCCAAGGCACTCAAGCACAATGCCGGCATGGGGCGCGGCGGGTCGTGAGCGGCGGGATCCCGATACGGCTTGTCGCCCTGACGGCAGCACTCTGGCTGCTGCTGATGCCCGGCCTGGCGCTGGGTCAGCAGCTGCCGGGAATCGTCAGCCAGCCACTGGAGGACGGCGGCCAGCAGTGGTCGATTCAGCTGCAGACCCTGCTGCTGCTCAGCTCCATGGCCTTCCTGCCGGCGCTGCTGCTGATGATGACCGGCTTCACACGCATCATCATCGTGCTGAGCCTGCTGCGGACCGCCATGGGCACCCAGGCCACGCCGCCCAATCAGGTGCTGCTGGGACTGGCACTGTTCTTGACCTTCTTCGTGATGGCCCCGGTGTTCCAGCTGGTCTATGACACCGCCTGGGTGCCGCTCTCTGCCGGAGACATCGACTTCGAGGAGTTCCTGCAGCTGGCCCAGGCGCCGTTTCGTGAGTTCATGATGGCCCAGACCCGCGAGCCTGACCTGGCACTGTTCGCTCGGCTGGCAGAGGTTGGTCCGATGCAGGGGCCGGAGGATGTGCCACTGCGCATCCTGGTGCCGGCCTTCGTCACGAGTGAGCTGAAGACCGCCTTCCAGATCGGCTTCATGGTCTTCATTCCCTTCCTGATCATCGACCTGGTGGTGGCCAGCACCCTGATGTCGCTGGGCATGATGATGGTGCCGCCGATCACCATCTCGCTGCCCTTCAAGCTGATGCTGTTCGTGCTGGTGGACGGCTGGCAGCTGATCGTGGGCTCGCTGGCCCAGAGCTTCTATATCTAGCGCTTTCTGGGGCGCAAGGAGACAACAATGACGCCGGAAATGGTGATGAGCCTGGCCTACCAGGGCATGAAGGTGACCTTGTTCCTGGGCGGGCCGCTGCTGCTCACGGCACTCTTCACGGGTCTGACCGTCAGCCTGTTCCAGGCCGCGACACAGATCAACGAGATGACGCTGTCGTTCATCCCCAAGATCCTGGGCGTCTTCGTGGTGCTGATCGTGGCCGGGCCCTGGCTGCTGAAGCTGATCTCCGATTTCACCATCGAACTGTTCCAGAACATCCCGATGATGGTCTCGTGACGGGGTCGCCATGGTCGAGGTGACCTTCGCCCAGCTGCAGGGCTGGATCATCGCCTTCCTGTGGCCCTTCACCCGTATTACCGCCTTCCTGGCGGCCTCGCCGCTGTGGGGTCACTCCAGCGTGCCGAACCAGGCCAAGGTGGGGTTGGCGGCACTGATCGCCGTGGTGATCGCTCCGCTGGTACCCCTGCCCGATGTGCCGCTGATCTCCTGGGCGGGACTCGGCATCATGGTGGAGCAGATGCTGATCGGCATCGCCATCGGCCTGGTGATGCAGGTCACCTTTGCCGTGGTACAGGCCACCGGTGAATTCATCGGCCTGCAGATGGGGCTGGCCTTCGCGACCTTCTTCGACCCGAGCAGCGGCACCAACATGGTGGTGCTGTCGCGCTATCTCTACATGATCACCCTCTTGATGTTCTTGGCCTTCAACGGCCATCTGATCGTGCTGGAGATCCTGGCCACCAGCTTCGTCACCCTGCCTATCGGGCTGGGCGGCTTCAACGCCGGGGCCTTCGAGATGCTGGCGCGCTACGGTAGCACTATCTTCATCTCCGGCATGCTCCTCGCCCTGCCACTGGTGGGGTCGCTGTTGATCATCAGTCTGGCGCTGGGCATCCTCAACCGCTCGGCGCCGCAGCTCACGGTGTTCAACATCGGCTTTCCCACCTCGCTCACGGTGGGCCTGGCGCTGATGATGGTGCTGATGACCGATATCGGCCGCTTCCTGCAGGGCCTGTTCGCGAATTCGCTGGACTTCATGCGCCAGCTGCTCGACGCCATGGCACCGCTGCCGCCCCCCTGAGGCAGGCATTAAAAAACCGCCCAGGCCGGGAAGCCTGGGCGGTGAAAGGTCCCGGCGGCCACAGGAAAGGAACCGGGACGAGCGTCATGAGGGGTCGATCAGCGCAGGTAGTCGAAGAGCGACAGGCCCTTGATGTCCACGAAGGTCTTCTGGGCGGCCTGGAGACCGACCTGGCGCAGGCTGTAGTCGGAGATGGCCTCGGCGTAGTCCAGGTCGACCAGGTCCGAGAGCGTTTGCTCGTAGTTGAGCATGCGATTGCCGGCCACCGAGTCGACCACGTCCAGTTCGTTGAGGCGCGCACCCACCGAGGCACGCACGGTCAGGACGTTGTCGAGGCTGTTGTCGAGCTCGCGCATCACGCTGTTCATGGTATTGCGTACATGGGCGCGGTTCTCCGCCGTGCCCTGCTGGTCCAGCTCCAGCACGTCGATGGCGTCCTTGAGTGACGTGAAGAGGTCCTGATTGGCGGCAGGGTCATTGGCGGGGCGTACCTGAATCTGATCGCCATCGGCGGGCTGGCCCTCCAGGGTGATGCTGATGCCGGCTACGGAAATCGTCTCGCCCGGCAGATAGGTTTCGTCGTAAAGATCATTTTCCGGCTCTGCGGGGTCGGCAACCTTGAGCCTGAAGCCGTCACCCTCGGTCTCGAAGCGCAGGGCAAGCGACTCACCGAAACCTTCGGCATTGGGGTCCACCCGGTTTGGGCCCGAGGTGAAGGTTACCGCCCCCTCGTTGCGGGCGCCGTCTTCCCTCTCGGCTCGCGCCACATAGCCGGCGCCGCTGGGCACGCTCTGAAAGATCGAGAGGCCGTTGTCCGTCGCCGGCATCAGCCGCGAGGCGTCGATACGCTGCTCACGCACCTTGTCATCGCCGTTGTACGCTACCCCGGACACCCCCTCGCCGCCGGTGCGGGCAAAGGGAGGGGCATCATCCTGATAGCCACCGAACAGATAGCGCCCGTTGCCGTCGGTGGCATTGGCCTGGCCGATCAGGGTCTCGTAGATACCGCGCAGCTCGCTTGCCACCGACTGGCGATCGACGTCGCTCAAGGTATCGCTGGAGGCCTGGACCATGAGTGTCTTGGCACTGGTGACGGCGTCGCTGACGCTGTTGAGCACGCTCTCCGACTGCGAGAGGGCGTTGCGCGCGCTGACCCGAGCATCGGCGAACTGCTGGGTGACCGCCTTGGCCTGGGAAACTCCCACGGCGCGGGACGACGCCTGGGGATCATCGGATGGATTGACCACTCGGCGGCCGGTGGCGATCTGCTGGCCCACCTTCATGAACTCGCCCTGCTGGCGGTTCATGGCGTTCAGGCTCTGCTCAAACATGGTGACGGTGCTGATACGCATTTTGTGCTTCCCCTGAATCAGCTACGCAGGCCGAGAATGGTGTCGAAGATCGTCGAGGCGGTATCGATGACCCGGGCGTTGGCGGCGTAGAACTGCTGGTAACGCAGCAGGTTGGCCGCCTCCTCGTCGAGGTTCACGCCCGACTCGGACTGCTGCACGGCGCGCAGCTGGTCGGTCAGGCCCTGGCGGGCCTCGAGGTTGACCTGGACGATATTGGTGCGGTTGCCCACATCACTGACCATGCCGGCATAAGCCTGGTTGAGCGAGGCGCTACCGCCCACCAGCATCTGATCCTGGAGGCCCTGCAACGCCAACGCGTTGCGGTTGTCGCCGGTGCCGGTGAAATCGCCATTCACATCCGGCTGGGCCGCGGCGATCTTGTCCAGCTCACTGATATTGCTCTCGATATTTTCCGCGGCACGACGTACCGGCTGAATCTCGAACCGGTCATTGTCCCTCAGATTGTCGATATCATCGAAGGACATAACCAGCCCACCGAAGCGCAGCTCATTCTGATCCGCGTCGAAGCTTATCTCCTCGGCGTCCAGCGGCTGACCGTTATCTTTTCGGATGACCTGAAACTCGGGCACGGCCTCGTCGGTCACCCTGACGGTGTAATCCGTTGCGCGCAGGTTGGGCAGGCTAAGGGTTTCCGTATCCACGCTTGCCAGGTCGAAACTAACGCTAGCGATTTCTGCCGTACCGTTATTGCGCCCATTGGCATAGGCCCGCGGCTCACCCAGCGAGAAGAAGTCGCCACCCGGATCGCCGTCGAGGTCCATGCCCTGGGCATGCTGGGCGTTGAACCCCACCGCCAGCGATACGGCCAGCTGGCCGATCTGGTTCTGGGTCTTGTCCAGGGTCTCGGCGCGGAAGTCCATCAGCCCGCCCAGGGTGCCGCCCTTGACGGTGCTTTCCGGCAGCGCCACCGAGGTGTCACCCGAATCGCGAATGCCGAGCACGGTACGCTGCGGGTCGTTGGGCGCGTCCATGGCCTCGAGGCGATAGTGTTTGGTGCCCGCCACCAGCGGCTGGCCGTTGGGGAGGCTGATGTTGTAGGTCTTGCCGTCCTGGATATTGAGCCGCACATCCAGGCGTTCGCTCAGCTCGGCCACCAGCTGGTCGCGCTGATTGAGCAGGCCGTTGGGCGCCTCGCCGGTGCGAGCTCTCGCCAGAGAGATCTCGCGGTTGAGGGTGGCCATCTGCTCGGTGGTGTTGTTGATCTGGGTGACCTCGTCACGGATCTGGCCGTTGATGCCCGACTGCATGTCCTGCAGGTAGCCGTCGAAGGCACGGAACTGCGCGGTCAAGGTATCCGTGGTGCCCAGCACGCCCTGGCGGGCGGCAGGATCCGACGGCGCACCGGCCAGGTCCTGAAGCGAGGAGAAGAAGTTCTGCATCAGCGGCGCCAGGCCGGCCTCGCGGTCGGCGAGCAGGTTGTCGATCTGGCTCACCTGACCCTGGTAGGCTTCCAGCGCACTGGAGCTGCTGGTGGCCGCATTGAGCTGGCTGGCCACGTACTGGTTGAACTGACGCTGGATATCGTTGACGCGCACGCCGCCGTCACCCCGCCCCTCCTCCAGGATCGTCAATTCGCGGTTGTAGCCCGGCGTATAGACGTTGCTGATGTTGTTGCTGGTGGTGTTCAGGGCGCTCTGGGCGGCATTGAGACCGCTGACCCCGATGGAGAAGATGCTCATGCTGTCCGTTCCTTAAGCCGATGCCTTCTATATCGGCAAGCACGATCCAACCTTTAGGCCGACGTGTCGCCCGTTCAGTAGCGCAGGAAGACCAGGGAGTCGCTGGCCGGCGCCATGGGGCCCAGGGTGTCCATCACCGCGATCAGCTTGTCCGCATAGGCGGGGTCGGTGGCATAGCCGCCGGCCTGCAACTCTCGCGCCGCCTGCTCGGCGCTGGGCGCCGTGGTGACTCGCTCATAGCGCGGGTTATCCCCGATCAGCCGGGCATAGTCGGTGAACGCCTCCTCGAAGGAGCCATAGACTCGGAAGCTGTCGCTCACGCGGGTCCGCTGGCCGTTCAGGTACTCATGGGTGGTGATCTCGGTGGTGGGCCCCTGCCAGTGGCTGCCGGCCTTGATACCGAACAGGTTATGGCTGTTGCGGCCATCGGCGGCCGCGATCTCATGTCGGCCCCAGCCGGTCTCCAGGGCCGCCTGGGCGAGGATCAGTTCGGCCGGCACGCCGGTCGTGCGGCTGGCTGCCTGGGCCGGGTCGGAGAGCCTGTCGAGGAAGGCCTGCACATGATCCGGTGCCGTGTTGGCGCTGTTGGCGCTGTTGGCGCTGTTGGCGCTGTTGGCAGCACTATCGGCCTGGCGAGTGGCCGGCGC
>CAYWBG010000012.1:0-28625 GCA_964456005.1 uncultured Halomonas sp. | reverse complement strand
ACACCACGTCTTCGGCGGTGAAGGGCTCACCGTCGTGCCAGGTGACACCCTCGCGAAGGTGGAAGGTCCAGGTCAGACCGTCGTCGCTGACCTCCCAGGATTCGGCCAGCTGGGGGATCGGTTCCAGGTCGGTATCGTAGCGAAGCAGCCCCTCGTAGATGTTGCCGGCCACGGTGCGAGTCGGGGCGTTCTGGATCATGCCCAGTACCAGGCCGGGTGGTTCGGGCTGGATGATGGTGTTGATGACGCCGCCATGCTTGGGCTCGTCGGCCAGGACGGCGGTGGACATAGCCGTGGTGCCGAGCGCCGCCGCGGCAATGGCAATAGCCAGTGGTGTCTTCATGGTGCTGTCCCCTCGAGTTGTTGCGGTTGTTTTGGGAGTCAGTCGTACTTGTTTGAACGTAGCAGTGCCCGGACAAACTGTCGACAGTCGGCAATCGACGGTCGACAGGAGCGCAGTGTCGGCCATAATGAGCTCAGTCTGGGTCAAATGCCGAGGTGAGTCAGGATAATGTCCGAGTCGAAAAGCGAGGGGTTCAGGGCGATCCATTCCCCCAATCTGGTCGACCAGGTGGCCGATCACCTCACCGAGGCGATCATCGTGGGGCGCTTCACCCCCGGGGAGCGGCTCTCAGAAGTGGGGCTGGCGCGCTCGCTGGGGGTCAGCCGGGCGCCGATTCGTGAGGCCGCCCGGCTGCTGGAGAGCCGGGGGCTGCTGGTGTCACAGCCGCGGCGAGGCTTCTTCGTGCGGGCCCTGGACGCTGCCGAGCTCGACGATATCTTCGACCTCAGGCTCTGCCTGGAGCGCCATGCCATGGAGCGCCTGGCTCGGGCCTGCACGGCCGAGACCCTCGCGGCGCTGCATCGTCAGGTCGAGATACTGTGCCAGGCCGCGGCGAGCGGCAGCGAGAGCCGGCGCATCGAGGAGGACCTGACCTTTCACCGGATGATGATCGAGGCGACGGGCAATCGTCGGCTGCTCAAGAATTTCGATGATCTGGCCCATGAACTACGCCTGTGCATCACCCTGATCACCAAGACCCACGAGGACCCGGACAGCATCGCCGACAGCCATCATCTGCTACTCGACGCCCTGGCGAGCGGCGAGCCGGCTAGCTGCCGGGAGGCGATCGATTACCACATCGGCGTGGCGCGGGACTATGTGGTGCGTAGCGTCGGTGAGCCGCGTCAGAAGAGCCTGGCCTACTAGCACGACGGATCGAGTCTGATGCCAGCAGACCAGGGGAAACCGTCGGTGGCGGATCAGATGATGCCGGCGCTGCGCAGCTTGGCACGGGTCTCCGCGTCGATGCCGAGTTCGTCGAGCACCTCCTCGGTGTGCGCGCCGAGGGTGGGACCGCCGTGACCGAGGCGGCCGGGCGTGGCGCCGAGCTTGGGCAGCACCCCGGGCACCTTCAATGGACGACCGTCCGGCCGGGTGAACGACTGGATCATCTCCCGCGCCAGGTAATGGGGGTCGTGGGCGATGTCGGCGGCGGTATAGGGATAGCCGGCCGGTACCCGAGCTTCGTCCAGGGCGGTGAGGATCTCGTCGCGGGTATGCTGGCGACTCCACCCCTCGATGGCCGCGTCGATGTGTTGGGCGTGCCGGGCGCGCCCGTCGTTGTGGGCCAGCGCGGGATCCTCGGCCAGCTCGGGGCGGCCGATCACCGTCATCAGGCGTTTGAAGATGCTGTCGCCATTGCCGGCAATTAGCACGTAGTCACCATTTCGGGTCTGATAGGCGTTGGACGGCGTGATGCCGGGCAGGGCGCTGCCGCTCGGCTCACGGACCTGACCGCTGGCGTCGTACTCCGGCAGCAGGCTCTCCATCATGGCGAAGACCGACTCATAGAGGGCCACGTCGATCTCCTGGCCCAGCCCGCTGCGGCGTCGCTCCTGCAGCGCGAGCAGGGTGCCGATCACCGCGTAGAGCGCGGAGAGAGAGTCACCGATGCTGACGCCGACGCGCACGGAGGGTTCGCCCGGCTGGCCGGTCAGGTAGCGCAGGCCGCCCATGGCTTCGCCGATCACCCCGAAGCCCGGCTTGTCGCGGTAGGGGCCGGTCTGACCATAGCCGGAGACGTGCACCATGATCAGCTTGGGATTGTCGGCCGACAGGGCCTCATAGCCCAGCCCCCACTGCTCCAGAGTGCCGGGGCGAAAGTTCTCCACGAGCACGTCGGCGTCGCCGGCCAGCTGGCGAACCAGGTCCTGCCCCTCGGCGGTGCGCAGGTCCAGCGACACCGATCGTTTATTGCGGGTCTGGACATGCCACCACAGGGAGGTGCCATCCTCGATCATTCGCCATTTGCGAAGGGGGTCGCCGGTGCCCGGGGGCTCGATCTTGATCACGTCGGCGCCGAACTCGCCCAGCAGCTTGGTGGCGAAGGGGCCGGCGATCAACTGACCCAGCTCGATCACTTTGAGACCGGCAAGAGGAAGCTGGCGGGGTTGCGGGGTGGTCATGGAGACGCTCCTTGTGCGGTCATCGACTCATCATGCGACATGGGCCGGTTGCCTTCGAAAGGGGATGGGCCCATGGTAATAGCTCATGGCCACACCAACGACAAGATGCCCATGCCCCATCTCGACCTGCGAGCCACCACTCTCGACCGTGAACACGTGGACCATGCCCACGACTTCCACCAGCTGATCCTCGCCACCTGCGGGGTCACCGAGTTGGCGATGGAGGGGCGGGGCGAGCGTATCACCGCCAGCCGGGGCTGCCTGATACCTGCTGCCAGGCACCACGAATATCTTGGCGATGGCCGCAACCGCACTCTGGTACTCGACATTCCCCAGGGCAGCCTGGCCGCCCTGCGCGACCCCGACCGCCTCGAGCGCCTCTTCGAGCGGCCGCGCTTCTTCAGCGTATCGCCGCAGCTCCATGAGCTGGCGGATAGTCTGATGCAGCAACTCGAGCAGTGCCCGGCCCTGCACAGCGAAATCGCCGCGCTGCTGCTGCGCGCCATCCATCTTCAACTGGACAGCGAGCCGCTGGCCGGGGATGGCGCGTCTCCCCTGGCCCGGCGCCCCAACGAGCGCCTCGACCTGTCACGCCTGGAGGCCTGGGTGGATCGCCACCTGGCCGACGAGATCCGCGTGGAGCAACTTGCCGCACTCTGCGCGTTCAGTGTGGGACACTTCCACAGCCGTTTCCGCGAAATGACGGGAATCACCCCCCAGGCCTATGTGCAGCAGCGTCGCCTGCGACACGCCCGGACCCTGGTGTGCCACAGCGACCTGAGCCTGAGCCATGTGGCCTCGCTGGTGGGGTTTCGTGACCAGGGCAGCTTCTCCCGCGCCTATCGCCGCTATTTTGGCACCAGCCCTTCGGCCGATCGCCGAACCCGCTGACGCCTTATCGGAGTCCCGGGCAAAGGCTCCAGAGTCGCGGGCAAGCAGCCGCGCCACTTTCGTCCTAGGCTCTGGAGCATGGCGGTGCTTTTTGCGCTGCCGTTGTTCACGCCATGCAACGAACAAATCACAAGAGGCAGGCATCATGCGCAAGAGATCCTTAGCCGGGCTGTTCGCCCTAGCATCACTCCCCCTGGCCATGGCGGCCGCCCAGGCTCAGGCCAATGAGATGGCCATCGCCACCATTCTTCCCGAGAACATGAGCAACAATGAGGTGTATCCGGCACTGGTGCACTTCAAGAACCTGGTGGAGACACGCACCGATGGTGAGGTCACGGTGTCGATCTTCGGCAACAGCCAGCTGGGCTCCGAGGTGGAGACCGCCCGGGAAGTACAGGGTGGCCGCACCCTGCAGTCCACCATCATCACCACCGGCGCCATGTCTTCCTACTACCCCGAATATCAGATGATGACGGCGCCCTTCATCTTCGATAACTGGCGCCAGGCCTGGGCCTTCTTCGACGGCGAGTGGTTTGCCGACTTCATGTCCGGCACCATCGAGCAGACCGACATGCGCTACCTGGGCACCTTCGATGACGGTGGCGGCTTCGTGGCCTTCACCAACAACGAGCGGTTGATCGAGACCGTTGAGGACCTCGAGGGACTCAATATCCGCACCGAGGAGAACCCCGGCCACGTGTCCATCATGCGCGCGCTGGGCGCCTCGGCGACCCCGCTACCCTGGGGGGAGGTGATCACCGCCCTGGAGACGGGCCTGGCCGACGGCCAGTTCAATGCCCCGGTGCTCAATACCACCTTCAATTTCCATGAAGTGACCGACTACACCACCCTGACCGGGCACGTTTACAACAGCGCCGCCTGGCTGGTCAGCGAGGACTGGTTCCAGGGCCTGACTGAATCGCAGCAGGAGGCGGTCGTTACCTCGGCTCGTGAGGCTATCGCCATCGGTCACGGCATGTCCGGGGCGCTTGCCACCGCCAGCTGGGAGGAGTCCTGCGCCACCTTCAAGGAGTGCTACATCATGCCTCCGGAAGAGCGTGCGCGCATGGCGGATATCGCCACGCCGGCCTGGCGCGACTGGATCGTCAACGACTTCGGTCTCGACGGCGACCGCGTGGATGCCTTCCTTGAAGAGGTCGAGCGGGTTCGCGTCGAGGTGGCCGAGTCCGACGTCGACACCTACGGACGCTGATCCAAGCGGATTCACCCTCCTGCGCCCGTCCGGAAGACGGCCGGGCGCTCCGGCCTGAGGTGACGCCATGTCCTTCCTGCAGCCCTTGCGCCGCCTGAGCGATATCGTCAATCAGGTGGCGATTATCGCCTGTGTGGCCTGCGTGCTGACCATGCTGGGCATCTCCTTCACGGCCTTCGTCTACAAGTTGGCCACCGGCAGCACCCTGAGCTGGACCTACTCCCTGGCGCGACTCTTCCTGCCCTGGATCGGCTTCTTGTCGATGACCATCTCGTTGCGCTACGGCGAGCACGTGGCCATGACACTACTGGTACGCAGCCTGCCCCGCGTGCTGACCGTCATTGCCGCCTCCCTGTGCATGATGGTCATCGGCCTGTTCGGCGCGCTGCTGCTCTGGTACGGCTGGGACTACTTCGAGGGCACTCGCCAGGTCTACATGGTCTCCGATCAGATTCGGATCCACGGCAAGTTCACCGCCATCGTGGTACCGATCAGCGGCGCCATCATCCTGCTGCATCTGGTTCAGGGCTTCGACCTGCTGGAACACTTCATCGATGACGAGAGCGTGATCGATGAACTCATTGAGAACGCCGACGTGGAGAACCGCCAATGACGCCCGCGATCATCGCCTTCGTCGTGCTTCTGCTGATCGGGGCGCCGGTCGCCGTGGTGATGGCCATGTCGGGGCTGGCCGGCGGTTTTGCCATGGGGGGCGAGCGCATGCTCGGCATTATCGCCGACCGCATGTTCGCCGGCGTCTCGGGTTTTCTGCTGATTGCCGTGCCCTATTTTATCTTCACCGCAGAGCTGATGAACCAGGGCGGCCTGACCCAGAAACTGATCGCCTTCAACAATGCCGTGTTCGGCCGGATGCGCGGCGCGCTATCCCACGTCAACGTCTCGGTATCGGTGTTCTTCGCCGGCCTGACCGGGGCGGCGATCACCGATACGGTGGCGATCGGCAAGATCATGATTCCCGAGATGAAGCGTCAGGGGTATGACGCCGAGTATGCCGCCGCCATCACCGCCTGCTCGTCGATCATCGGTCCGATCATCCCCCCCAGCGTGGTGATGGTGGTCTATGCGAGCCTGCTTCGCGACATCTCGGTGATCGACCTCTTCGCGGGGGGCATCATTCCCGGCCTGCTGATGGCCCTGGCGCTGCTCGGGGTGAGCTTCTTCCTGGCGATCAAGCGCGGCTACCCCAAGCAGCCGCCAACGCCCTTCAAGGTGGCGGCGATTGCCTTCCTGATGGCGCTCCCGGCGATGATCGTGCCGCTGATCATCCTCGGCGGCATCCTCTCGGGGATGACCACCATCACCGAGGCGTCGGGCTTCGCCGCCATCTACACGATCTTCATCAGCGTGGTGTTCTATCGCAACCTGACCTGGCAGAAGGTCTGGAGTGCCTTGGTAGTCACGGTACGCTTCTCCGGGGTGGTGTTCTTTCTGCTGGCCACCTCGGCGGTGCTGGGCTGGTTCGTGACCCGCTCCGGCATCGCCCGCGATGCCGCTGGCCTGATCACCACCTTCAGCGACTCCACCTTCCTGCAACTGCTGCTGGTCTGCCTCTTGCTGATCCTGATCGGCACCATCATGGATGTGCTGCCGGCCTTGGTGGTGGTGGCACCCGTGCTGGTGCCGGCGATGATTCAACTGGGCGTGGACCCGCTGCACTTCGCCATCCTGATGATCGTGGTGCTCAATATTTCCAATGTGACGCCACCCGTGGGGATGACGCTGATGACGGCGGCGCGTATTGCCAATGTGCCCTTCGAGCGGGCGATTATTGCCTCGCTGCCGTTCTACGTGGCCTTCATCATCGTCATCCTGATGCTGGTGAGCTTCCCGTCGCTCTCCACCTGGATACCCTCGCTACTTCGTTAAGGATACCCGACGATGAAGCTCTTCTATCACCCCGACCAGGAGCGCCATGCGCCGCCCACCTTCCTGCTGCGAGGGCGGCCAGTGGCCTCCCCGGAGGGGCCGGTGCGTGCCGAGCTGCTCTCTCGGGGGCTAGCCACTGCCGGGCTGTCGCTGACCGCGCCCACCGACCCCGACAGCCCGCGGCTGCGTGAGCGCCTGGCGCAGATTCATTCGCCCCGCTACCTGGAATTCCTCGAGACCATTCATGGGCGATGGCGGGCGCTGCCCGATGCCGCCGAGGTGGTGGCACCCAATGTGCATCCCTGCGGCGGCGGCCACCACTATCCGCGCCATCCCGTGGGACAGGTAGGTTGGCACATGCATGACATGGCCTGTCCGATGACCGCGGACAGCTTCGCCGGAATCCTGGCCAGCGCGGCTACGGCGGAGGCGGCTGCGGAGGCGGTGCTCGGTGGGGATCGTCACGCCTATGCGCTGTGTCGTCCCCCGGGCCATCATGCCGGGCCGGAACGCGCGGGGGGCTTCTGTTTCCTCAATAATTCGGGCCTGGCTGCTGCGGTGCTGCGCGAGCGCCATGCGCGGGTGGCGATTCTCGATGTGGATCTGCACCACGGCAACGGCACCCAGGACCTCTTCTACGATCGCGGTGATGTCTGGACCGGTTCGCTGCATGTCGACCCGTCCGACTTCTATCCCTTTTTCTGGGGTGGCGCCGACGAGCAGGGCGAGGGCGAGGGGCTAGGCGTCAACGTCAACCTGCCGCTTCCCCTGGGCAGCGATGGTGCGGTCTTCCTCGAGACCCTGGAACGTCTGATTGAACATCTTGAGGCCTTTTGCCCCGACGCCCTGGTGGTGGCCCTGGGTCTGGATGCCCACCGCGACGACCCCCTGGCCGGCATGACCCTCGAGACCGCAGACTTCACCGAGCTTGGGCGGCGCCTGGCTGCCATCGACCTGCCCACGGTACTGGTTCAGGAAGGGGGCTACCCCACCCAGCACCTGAGCAACAATCTCGCCGCCTTCATGAGCGGCTACACTGCTGCCTGACCGCAGCCCCTCATCGGTGCCGACCGGCACTCCACAACCGAGAGACATGCCATGACCGTTAGCTATCACGACAGCAATGCCCGCATGAGCCAGATCACCATCCACAACGGCACCGTCTATCTGGCGGGGCAGGTGCCCAGCGATGCCAGTGCCGACATGCGCGGCCAGACCGAGCAGGTGCTGGCGCGTATCGATGCGCTGCTGGCCAAGGCGGGCACCTCCCGGGAGCACCTGATCGCCGCCCAGATCTGGGTCACCAGCATGGCCGAGTTCGACCAGATGAACGCCGCCTGGGACGCTTGGGTGACCCCGGGCCGCCCGCCGGTGCGTGCCGCCGTGGAGGCGAAGCTGGCCAAGCCGGAATGGAAGGTCGAGATCATGGTGACCGCGGCGCTGCCGGAGGCCTGACATGCGTATCATCACGGCCCAGGAAGTCGCGGCCTCACTGCCCTGGGAGGCGCTCGTCGAGCGCCTCGCGGCAACCTTCCGCGAGGGTGTCGAGTCGCCGCCCCGTCACCACCACGCCATGCACCGTGCCGACGGCGAGGCGACCATGCTACTGATGCCCGCCTGGGAGCGTGACGGCTACATCGGCGTGAAGATGGTCAATGTCTTCCCGCAGAACGCCGCGCATGGCCTGCCCGCCATTGCCGGCGTCTACCTGCTCAGCGAGGGCGGCCATGGGCGCCCCCTGGCCTGCATCGACGGCAGTGAATTGACCCGCCGACGTACCGCGGCGGCCTCGGCCCTGGCGTCCCGGGAGCTGGCTCGGGAAGACGCCGAGAGCCTGCTGGTGGTGGGGACCGGCAAGCTGGCCCCCATGGTGATCGAGGCCCATGCCGCGGTGCGGCCCATCCGCCGCGTGCGTATCTGGGGACGCAGCGCAGAGAAGGCCGAGGCGCTGGCGGCCGAGTATGCCGACCGTTTCGATACGGCGGCGGTCAACGACCTGGAGGCGGCGACTCGCAAGGCGGACATGATCAGCTGCGTGACCCTCTCCACCGAGCCGCTGATTCGCGGCGCCTGGCTCACGCCGGGTGCCCACCTCGATTTGATCGGGGCCTTTCGTCCCACCATGCGCGAGACCGATGCCGAGTGCCTCCGCCGCAGCGAGGTCTACGTGGACACCCATGCCGGCGCAAGGGGCGAGGCGGGCGACCTGCTACAGGCCGTCGATGAAGGGGCCTTCGCCTTCGATGAGGTCCGCGGCGACCTCGCCGAGCTGCTCAAGGGCGAGGTGAACGGACGCTCGTCGGACGCGGCGATCACTCTGTTCAAGTCGGTAGGGGCGTCGCTGGAGGACCTGGCGGCCGCTATCGAGGTATGGGAGCAGCTTGAGGGGCGCGAATGAGGGCTGCGCCAAAAGCGGCACCGCCCGTGGGGTTCTTCTGGCACGAGCGCTGCTTCTGGCATGATCCGGGAGCCATCGGCGTCTTCTCGGCGCCCGGGGAGTTTCTGCAGCCGCAGCCGGCCTCGGAGAGTCCCGAGAGCAAGCGGCGGCTGAAGAACCTGCTCGAGGTCTCCGGGCTGATCGACGAACTGGCGGTGCGCAAGCCGCCGCCTGCCGCCCGGGAGGACCTCGAACGCTTCCACACGGCTCGCTATCTGGACGCCCTGGAGACGGGCGACCGCCATCGGGGGGGAGACGGCGGCGACTGTGCTCCCTATATGCCGGGTAGCCTGGCCGCCGCCCGCCAGTCGGCCGGGCTGGCCATCGCCGCCCTGGAGGCGGTAGCCAGCGGCGAGCAGTCTCGCGCCTACGCGCTCTGCCGCCCGCCGGGGCATCACGCCGAGGCGGACCGGGGGCGCGGCTTCTGCCTGCTGGGCAATATCCCGGTGGCGGTGATGCGCTCCCGGGCGCGGGGGCTGGCGGGGCGGGTGGCAATCCTCGACTGGGACGTGCATCACGGCAACGGCCAGCAGGCGGCCTTCTACGAGGACCCGGAAGTATTCACCGTCTCGCTCCACCAGGCCGGCAACTTTCCCCTGGAGACCGGGAGCTTCGCAGAGCAGGGGGAGGGTCCAGGGTTGGGGGCTAACCTCAACCTGCCGCTGCCACCGGGCTGTGGCCTGGGGGCCTATGAGCACGCCATGAGCGAGCTAGTGCTCCCGGCCATTGAGGCCTTCGCTCCCGAGATGATCGTGGTGGCCTGCGGCTATGACGCCTGCGCCAAGGATCCGCTGGGCAAGATGCTGCTCAACAGCGCTGCCTTCGCCCGCATGACGGCGCAGGTCATGGCGCTGGCCAGGCGTGTCTGTGAGGGGCGCCTGGTGATGGTCCATGAGGGGGGCTACTCGGAAGGCTATGTGCCGCTGTGTGGACATGCGGTGATCCAGACCCTCACCGATAGCGATATCTGCGTGCCGGACCCCCAGAAGGACGAGATCGCCGCCTGGGCCTATCAGGGCCTTCAGCCCCACCAGCGAGAACTGATCGACGGTTGGCGAGAGGCCTGGTCGGCCGCCGGCTGGCTCTCCCCAACAAGGAACTCGGTATCATGACACCTCTCGATGATCGCGATGGCTGGATCTGGATGGACGGCGAGTGGCTGCCGTGGCGCGAGGCCCGTGTCCACGTGCTGACCCACACCCTGCACTACGGTATGGGCTGCTTCGAAGGCGTACGCGCCTATGCGGGGTCCGATGGCAGCCAGCTGTTCCGTGTGGCCGAGCACACCCGTCGGCTGGCCGACAGCGCCCACGCCCTGGACATTTCGCTGCCTTTCGACGAGGCGACACTGGTCGAGGCTCAGCGCCAATGCCTCGCCAAGAACGAGCTGACCAATGCCTACCTCAAGCCGACGGTATTCCTCGGCTCGGAGGGTCTGGGGCTGCGGGCCAGGGGACTCTCCGTGCACGTGATGATCCCCGCCTGGGATCTCGGCGACTACATCTCCGCCGAGGCGGCATCCATCGGCCTGCGGGCACTAACCTCCTCCTGGGCCCGGCACCATGTCAATATCAGCCTGTGCCGGGCCAAGACCAACGGCCACTACGTCAACTCCATGCTGGCACTCAACACGGCAGTGAAGGCGGGGTTCGACGAGGCGATCATGCTCGACCCCGAGGGGTATGTGGCCGAGGCCTCGGCGGCCAACGTCTTCCTGCTGCGCGATGGCGTGCTGCATACCCCCGAGGTGACCTCCTGCCTGCAGGGCATCACGCGTGACAGCGTGATTCGCCTGGCTCGCGAGGTGCTGGGGATCGAGGTGCGCGAGCGTCGCATCACCCGCGACGAGCTCTATACCGCCGACGAGGCCTTCGTGACGGGCACTGCGGCCGAGATCTTGCCGCTGCGCGAGCTGGATGGTCGCCACATCGGGGCCCGAGCGGGCGCACCGCCAACCGACCAACCCATCGAGGTGGGCTCCCTCACCGCTCGGCTGCAGCGTCTCTATCGCCAGGTGGCGCGCGGCGAGCTCGACGGCAAACTCACGGCGTTCAGCGGTTGGTTGACCCCCGCTGGGGAGTGACGCCGCATTGAGGATTCTCCTTTTCCGCCGTGTTAGCCTGCAGCGGTTCGGCCGGAAAGGAACGTTGTGATGGATGCCTTGTTTGCCGCCATGGGGCTGATGGCGATAGGGCTCGCCACCCTATGGGGGGCCCTGGCTCTCGGCTATCGGTTGCCCGTTTCGCCGAGTGGGCGGTGGCTGGTAGTACTGGGCTGGCTGGCCATGGGGGGTGTCTGGGGTCTGCTGATCTGGCAGGGCGCCCGGGTGGCGCCTCTGGCAGGCATGGCAATCCAGATGACGGCACTGCTGTCCTGGTGGCGGCGGCTGCGGCCGGCCAAAGAGCGCGACTGGGCCGATGACGTGGCGCACCTGGCCACCGGGGAGGTCGAGGGCCAGCGCCTGATCCTGCATCACGTTCGACACTTCGACTGGCAGACCCGCGATAGGGCTAGCATCGCCTGGGAGCGGCGCGAGTATGACCTGCGCTCCCTGAAGAGCGTGGATCTGTTTGTTTCCCGATGGGGACGCCCCGGCATCGCCCATGTGCTTGTCTCCTTTGGCTTCCATGACACTGAGAGTGGCCGGCTCGATTTCGTGGCCTTTTCGGTGGAGGTGCGGCGCCAGCGACACGAGGCCTTCTCGGAGATCGGTGGCTTCTTCAAGCAGTACGAGCTGGCGATCATTGCTGCCGACGAGCGGGATGCCGTGCGCCTGCGCAGCAACGTGCGGGGCGAGTCGGTAACTCTCTATCGGGTGCTGCTCAATGTCTCCGACCGTCGCGACCTGCTGCTGGCGCTGGTGGGGGAGGCCAACCGACTCGAGGAGGCGCCGCGGTTCTACCACACCATCACCGCCAACTGCACGACCCTGGTGTTCGGCTTGATGCGACGGATCATCGAAGGGCTGCCGCTGGATCATCGCCTGGTGTTTTCTGGCCTGCTGCCGGGCTACGTGCATGATCACGGTGGCCTGACGCCCGGCTACACCCTGGGTGAGCTGAAGCAGCTTGGCGATATCACCGAACGGGCGCGCCTGGCCCAAGACGATACCGACTTTTCCCGGCGTATCCGTCAGGGGGTGCCGGGCTGGTCCGACTCCCATTGGTGGCCGCCATGAACCAACACTGAAAGGAAAAGCGCCACGGCGATGTCGCCGTGGCGATACCTGAGTCCTCCCTGAACATCATCCCGATGTCACGCCCCTCGCTCGGAGCCTCCCTGTGGTCCCTCCTGTACCCTCGCATCCCTGGCGCCTTGGCGCAGTGTCCCTTGCCATGCCCTTAGAACCATTCCGTTATCGCAGGTGGGCATGACAGCCGTGGGACACTCGCATGACGCTGCTGTGTCGGCGGCCTTCGAGGCGCTTTGCTGATGTCGAGTTGTCACGAGTCGGGTAGATGTTTTTCCAGCGAGGCCAGCAGGCCGCGCAGCAGCGACAGCTCCTGTCGCGTAGGACGTCCCCGGGCAAATAGCGCCTGCAGCTTAGCTTCGGTGCGGGCGTGGGGCTGGGTGTTAAAGCCGCTGTTCTGCATGACCCGACCGAGGTGGTCATGAAAGTGCCCCAGCTGCTCGCGGCTCGGCTGGCGCTCTCCGGCGGGCAGGGCAGGACGGTAGCCGCTCTCCGGGCGCAGCCGCCAGGCCTTGAACACTTCATAGGCGAGCACCTGCACTGCCTGGGAGAGGTTGAGGATGCCGTAATCGGGGTTGGACGGAATGCTCACCTGATGGCTGCACAGGCGAATCTCGTCATTGGTGAGACCGAACCGCTCGCGGCCGAATACCAGCGCTACCGGATCGGCGGCGCCGTTCTCGACCAGGTCGCGGGCCATGGCGTCTGGTTCGTCGAAGTGGGGCAGGGGCAGGCTTCGCAGCCGGGCGCTGGCGCCCACGACCTGCACGCAGTCGGCTACCGCTTCTTCCAGGGAGGCCTCCACCCTGGCGTCGGCCACCAGGTCCTCGGCCCCGGCGGCCAACCGTGAGGCGTCGGGGTCGGGGAATCGGCGCGGGTTGACCAGCACCAGGTCGGTGAGGCCCATGGTCTTCATGGCGCGCGCCGAGGCGCCGATATTGCCGGGGTGGAAGGTCTGGACGAGGACGATGCGGATATTCGAGAGCATGGGAAGGCGGCCGGCGCAGGGGCAGTGAGTGTGGTGGTATCTTACCGGGCCTTCGGCCAGCTACAAAGGGCAAGGAGCAAGGGCCAAGCGGCCAGGTCAGGGTTTCTTGGCGCTTGGCGCTGGCAAGAAAAAACCCCCGCCGGTTCTCACCGGCGAGGGTTGTCTCAGGCAGAGCCTGGGGCAGGGGGCTGACTTACATCATGCCGCCCATGCCACCCATGCCACCCATGCCGCCCATGTCCGGCGCGGCTTCCTTCTCGTCCGGATCGTCGGCGATCATGGCTTCGGTGGTGATCATCAGGCCCGCCACAGAACCGGCGGACTGCAGCGCGCTGCGAGTCACCTTGGCCGGATCGAGCACGCCCATGTCAAACAGGTCGCCATACTCGCCGGTCTGGGCATTGTAGCCAAAGTTGCCTTCACCCCGCTTGACCTCATTGAGGATCACGGAGGCTTCCTGACCGGCATTGGTGACGATCTGGCGCAGCGGGGCCTCCATGGCACGCAGGGCAATGGCGATACCGTGGGTCTGGTCTTCGTTGTCACCCTTGAGGCTGGCCATGCTGGTCAGCACGCGAACCAGGGCGGTACCACCGCCAGGTACTACGCCTTCTTCGACGGCGGCGCGAGTGGAGTGCAGGGCGTCCTCGACGCGAGCCTTCTTCTCCTTCATCTCTATCTCGGTGGCCGCTCCCACGCGGATGACGGCCACACCGCCTGCCAGCTTGGCGACGCGCTCCTGGAGCTTCTCGCGATCGTAGTCGGAGGAGGTCTCCTCGATCTGGGCGCGGATCTGGCCGACGCGGGCCTCGATGTCGCCTTCTTCACCGGCGCCGTCGATGATGGTGGTGTTCTCCTTGGACATGGTCACGCGCTTGGCGGTGCCCAGGTGATCCAGGTTGGCCTGCTCGAGAGTCAGACCGACCTCTTCGGAGATCACGGTGCCGTTGGTGAGGATGGCGATATCCTGCAGCATGGCCTTGCGACGATCCCCAAAGCCGGGTGCCTTGGCGGCGGCGACCTTGACGATACCGCGCATGGTGTTGACCACCAGGGTGGCCAGCGCCTCGCCTTCGATGTCCTCGGCGATGATCCCCAGCGGCTTGCCCGCCTTGGCGACGGCTTCCAGCACCGGCAGCAGTTCACGAATGTTGGAGATCTTCTTGTCGACCAGCAGCAGGTAGGGGTCTTCCAGCTCGACCGCCATGGTGTCCTGATTGGTCACGAAGTAGGGCGACAGGTAGCCACGGTCGAACTGCATGCCCTCGACCACTTCCAGCTCATCTTCCAGGCCGCGGCCTTCATCGACGGTGATGACGCCTTCCTTGCCGACCTTCTCCATGGCATCGGCGATGATTTCGCCAATACGTGCATCACCGTTGGCGGAGATGGTACCCACCTGAGCAATGGACTTGCGCTCGGTGCAGGGCACGGACAGGGCCTGGATCTGCTCGACGGCGGCGATCACGGCCTGGTCGATGCCACGCTTGAGATCCATCGGGTTCATGCCCGCGGTCACGCCCTTCATGCCTTCGGTCACGATGGACTGAGCCAGCACGGTAGCGGTGGTGGTGCCGTCGCCGGCCACGTCGGAGGTCTTGGAAGCGACTTCCTTGACCATCTGGGCGCCCATGTTCTCGAACTTGTCCTTCAGCTCGATCTCCTTGGCCACGGAGACGCCGTCCTTGGTGACGGTCGGTGCGCCAAAGGACTTTTCGATCACCACGTTGCGGCCCTTCGGGCCCAGAGTCGCCTTGACGGCGTTGGCCAGGACGTCGACACCACGAGCCATGCGCTTGCGTGCGTCATCGGAGAACTTGATCTGTTTCGCTGCCATTTTCGCAATCTTCCTGTTGTTTCTTGAACGTCAGACGTGAACGTCGGGTGTAGCGTTGGACTGGACGGTGGGCTTCAGCCCTCGACCACGGCCAGGATGTCGGCTTCGCTCATGATCAGGACTTCTTCGCCATCGATCTTCTGTTTCTCGACGCCGAAACCCTCCTTGAAGATCACGGTATCGCCGACCTTCACGTCCAGTGGGCGTACGTCACCGTTCTCGAGAATCCGGCCATTACCGACGGCAAGAACCTCTCCACGTGTCGGTTTTTCCTGGGCGTTGCCAGGAAGCACGATGCCGCCAGCGGTTTTCTGTTCTTCCTCGACGCGACGGACGACGACGCGATCGTGCAAGGGACGGATGTTCATTGCTCACGTACTCCTGATGGTTTGCTAGGCCAGAGCGAAGCCGCTCCGGCGGTTTGATCATCCCTCGCAGCTTGGCCGCGAGGTGGAGGCGACGGACGCCTTCCTTGTCATTGGTGCGAGACGCCTGTCTCGTACCGAAGCCTGTTGCTGTGCGATAAGTGGGGCCCACGTCGAGCCTTTCAAGGCCCCCCTCCACAAATTTTTTCCGCCGGTCTCTTCGCCAGTGGGATGAGCGCTCAGCGGCGGGCGTCTTCCCGGGAGATGAACTCTCCTTCGAGCGGCCCCTCCTGGTTGTCGTGGTGCGACGATGCGGTGTTCCGCGAGCCACCGGGCCCGCTGTCACCGGAAGCCCGCTGCCAGCCGGCATTGGCGCCATGGCGGGGGCCGTCGCCCCCACGGGCGCCCCTGGCCCGCATACCGAGTCGGGCGAGCCACTTGCCCATCAGGCGCCGCGCATCGGGAATCAGGCAGAGGAAGCCCAGGGCATCGGAGACGAAGCCGGGCGCCATCAGCAGGGCGCCGCCGAAGATCAGTGCCGCGCCGGTAAGCAGTTCGCCGGAGGGCACCTCGCCTCTATCCAGTCGCTCCCGGGCTCGGGCGAAGGTGGCTGCGCCCTCGCGCCGGATCAGGTGCAGGCCGATGACACCGGTGGCCAGGACCAGCAGCAGAGTGGTCAGCAGACCAATGTGGCTGCCCACCGAGAAGAGGATGACGAAGTCGAGCAGGGCGAAGAGGGTAAAGGCGAGCAGAAAGGGCATGGGAGCTCCACGGGTGACCATGCCGTGGTAGTGGGGGCGAGATGGTGAAAATCAAGCGCGGCGTTATACCGGGCAGTTCGATAGCGCTATGGTGCACTGCACCATTTCTGATACCATGTCTATACTCACACCTGTGTGCTGTTCAAAATTTACCCGGCTGGCTCTCTGCAGGCTGCCATCCCGCTCTCTTCAGGAGGACTGACAATGAAACTCGACAATTCTGTCATCGCGATCACCGGCGGTGCCCGCGGCCTGGGCCTGGCCATGGCGCAACTGCTGGGCAACCGGGGCGCACGCCTGGCGCTGCTGGACACCGATGCCGGTGCTCTGGACCAGGCGGTTTCCGCACTTTACGAGTCTGGCATCGAGGCCCGTGCCTTTGTTACCAACGTGTCCGACGAGGCCTCGGTACAACAGGCTTTCAGTGACATCGCCGCCTCGCTGGGCCCGGTAAGCGGCCTGGTCAACAACGCTGGTATCCTGCGCGATGCCCTGCTGGTCAAGGCGAAAGAGGGGCGGGTCGAGAAGACCATGTCGCTGGCGCAGTGGCAGTCGGTGATCGATGTCAACCTCACCGGGGTCTTCCTGTGCGGCCGTGAAGCGGCCAGCCAGATGGTTGAGGCGGGCAATGAGGGGGTGATCGTCAATATCTCCAGCATCTCGCGTGCCGGCAACATGGGGCAAAGCAACTACGCCGCCTGCAAGGCGGGCGTGGTGGCCCTGACCACGACCTGGGCGAAAGAGCTGGCGCGCAACGGGATTCGGGTGGGTGCCGTGGCACCTGGCTTCATCGAAACCGACATGACTGCCTCTATGCGTCAGGACATGCTCGACAAGCTGACCTCAGGCGTGCCGCTTGGGCGTCTGGGACAGCCCGAGGACATCGCCCAGAGTGTGGCCTTCATCATGGAGAACGCCTACTTCACCGGTCGTGTCATCGAGTGCGATGGCGGCCTGCGTCTCTGACGTTTCGCCGGCCGCCGCCACTGTCAAATTGTGAGTGGCGGCGGCCGTGGCGTCAGAAGGTAATCTGATCCTCCAGGTTGGTCGCTGTGGTCTCACCGATTCCGCTGACCCGAGTCAGGTCCTCGGTGCTTTCGAAGGGGCCGTTGGCCTCGCGCTCCTCGATAATGGCTTCGGCCCTTGACGGCCCGATACCGGGTAATTCGGTGAGCAGCTCCGCATCGGCGGTGTTGACATCAATGGGTGCCACCTCCTGGGCCGTAGCGCCGAGGGGCGAGAGCATCAGCAGGAGGGCTAGCAGCGAAGTGGCAAGTGTTCCCTGGATAGTCGTTTTCATGGTGATGTCCTCTTGTGGTAGGGATCCTCACGCACCACCGGGGTGCCTTCTTCAAGCTAGTCGGGTCGCCCGCCAACCCTTGTCGGATAATTTGTCAATGACATGTCAGCGATGTCGGACATGGTCGCGACGCGATCCGTGACGCACTGCGTGGCCGATTGCTGCCATGCAGGGTAAGTCGGTGCCGACATCACCTGTCGGCAAGGGCTGATATACTACCGCCATCTTCGTGACTCGCCTGGAGACTGGCCCGTGCCTACCACTTCCCCCCTGATCATCGCCCTCGACTACGCCTCCCTGGATGCTGCCCTGTGTATGGCCGATCAGCTCGATCCGGCGCGCTGCCGGCTGAAGGTGGGCAAGGAGCTGTTCACGCGCAGCGGCCCCGATGTCCTCGATGCGCTGCATGGGCGCGGTTTCCAGGTATTCCTTGATCTCAAGTTCCACGACATCCCCAACACCGTGGCAGGGGCGGTTCAGGCCGCGGCTGAGCAGGGCGTATGGATGGTCAATCTGCATGCCGGAGGCGGGCGGCGCATGATGGAAGCGGCACGCCAGCGCCTCGACGCGAACGGGTTGGCGACCCACCTGATTGCGGTGACGGTGTTGACCAGCATGGAGGCGGCGGACCTGGCCGAGGTGGGCGTGTCTGCCACACCGGAGGACCAGGTGGAGCGGCTGGCCCTGCTGGCCCGGGACTGTGACATGGACGGTGTGGTCTGCTCCGCCCAGGAGGCCTCCCGCCTGCGCGAGCTGTGCGGAGCGGACTTTCTCAAGGTGACGCCGGGCATCCGCCCGAGCTTCGCACAAGCCGACGACCAGCGGCGCGTCATGACCCCGGCAAAGGCCATGGCGTCGGGCAGCACCCAGTTGGTCGTGGGACGGCCAGTCACTCAGGCAAAGGATCCCATGGCGGCCCTGGCGGCTATCGAGGCCGAGCTGCCCTGACGCGGGATTACTCCCCCTCGATGCCGGTGATCGGCTTGGTCGTTCCCCAGCTACGACAGCGCGGGCACTGCCAGTGAAGCGGCTCGCCGGCATGCCCGCAGCGCTGACAGCGATGCCGCGGCAGTGCCATGAGCAGGCTGCGGGTGTGCTGCTGCAGTAGTTCGAGACGTTCCAGTGATTCCCCGCGGCCGTCCTGACGGTAAAGGTCGATCAGGTAATCCAGGGCACCCAGGCTGGATTGGCGTCCTAACTGCTCGCTGACCAGGTCGATGGCTGCTGGAAGCCCCTCTCGGTGGCGCAGGGTCTCGGCCAGCATGATGATGACGCTGGTGTAGGGCGTGCCCTCGAGCAGCTCGTGCAGGTGGCGTACAAGGCCCTCCTCGTCGTCGAGCAAGCGATAGGCGGTGGCCAGCGGTTCGAGGAGGGTGGGGGTAAAGGCAGGGTCCTGATCGGGGATTCTCGCCAACAGGCGGATCTCCTGGCGATAGTGGCCGGTATCGTGCTCCAGTCCGGCCAGCAGTAGATTGGCGCGCACGCAGCGGGGGTCGGTGTTCAGGGCCTGGCGCAGATGGCGTCTGGCTAGGCCAGGGCTGACGTCGAAGCGTTCTTCTTCGGCCAGCTGGCAGAGCCAGTGGGCCGCTGCGCGGCGCATCTCGTCACTGTGGCGGATCAGCTGGGGCTGGGCCACCTCAAGGGCCTGCTGCCACTCTCCCTCGCGCTCCAGTAGGTCGACCAGCAGTCGCTTGGCGGCTAGGCGGCTCTCATCCTCCTGGCAGTCGCGTACCAGGCCGCGCAGCAATCGCTCGGCCCGGTCCAGTAGCCCCAGGGAAAGAAAATCGCGGGATAGCTCCAGTTGTACGCGAATCCCCTGGCTGGCGGTGAGGGTGGGGCGGGCCAGCAGATTCTGGTGAATCTTTACGGCACGATCGGCCTCTCCTCTCGCGCGAAACAAGTTGCCCAGGGTAATGTGGGTATCGATGGTTTCGCTGTTGACCTCAAGGGCGGCCACGAAGGTTTCGATGGCGCGATCCTGCTGGTCGTTGAGCAGGTAGTTGAGGCCCACGAAGTAATCCCGCCCCGGCCCATTGGGCGGAGCGGGATCCCTGGAGGCCCTGCGTTCGCGGCGGCCGAGCCACCAGCCGATGGCGACCGCTGCCAACAACAGTGTCAGCAGCAGGACATCAGGCATTCTAGGGCAGTTCCTTCAACTCCTGGACGCGGAGGCGATCGAGTTCCTTGCGCTGCTGCCGATTGTGGTGCTGTGCACGGGTCAGCAGGGTGCGCAGGCGCAGGTAGACCCCGCTCATGGCCAGCATGCCCAGCAACACGCCGACTGCCAGTGAGGCCAGCAGCCAGACCGACAGCGAGGCGGCAGGCAGCTCGATCCAGATCAGGTTGAGCGGCAGTGCCTGCTGGTTGTTGACGGCAAAGAGTATGCCGACCAGCAGGACAGCCAGCAGGATGATGGCCAGGATCAGGCCTTTTAGCCAACGCATGCGCTTGTCCCCTGTAGTGAAAGTCGTCGTGGCGATGGTGGGTGATCAATAACCCAAGGCTCGGCTGGCGTCCACCTGTTCGCGCAGCTCCTTGCCGGGTTTGAAGTGTGGCACGAACTTGCCGTCGAGGGCGACAGGTTCGCCGGTCTTGGGGTTGCGGCCCACGCGGGGCTCCCGGTAGTGCAGCGAGAAACTCCCGAAACCGCGGATTTCCACGCGGCCTCCTTCCGCCAGGGTGTCGGTGATGTCATCGAGGATCAGCCTGACGGCCGCTTCGACTTCCTTGATCGACAGCTCCGGCTGTCGCATGGCGATCTGCTCGATCAACTCGGACTTGGTCATCGACGTTCTCCGTGGGCGTCTCGCAACCGGGGCATACTTGCCCGCACTGTTGTTTTCCTAGAGCATACTGCGTAATTCTTGATAAAACAACGAGCTACGACCTTAGGCCGAGAGGGGTAAAGGAAGCCGGTTCCACAGGCTGTTGTCGGCGGGTGGCTCGGGTATACTGATACCACATTCCTTTGGACTGGCGAGGTCGACGTTGAACGATCAATCTACTGCGGAAGACGTCCAGCGCAAGCGTCTCTACTGGCACTCCCGGCGTGGCATGTGGGAACTCGACCTGCTTCTGGTGCCTTTCCTCGAGCAGTGTTACGACAGCCTCGAAGAGGCGGATAAGGTCGCCTTTCGTGAGTTGATCGACGAGGAGGATCAGGATCTCTTCGCGTGGCTGATGCGGCGCGAGTGGCCTGAGGCCCCGGCGCGCCGTCGCATCGTTCAGTTGATCGTCGAGCATGCAGAGAGCACCGACAGCCTGGAACATCGTCCCGTCTAGGCTCTACCTGCTGGTCCATGTCCTGCTGGCACTGGCCGTGGTTGGCGTCGTATGGCGCTATGCCGCCCTCACTCTATCTGTCGCAGCGACCCTCGTGCTCGTTGCCGTCCTCGTGCGGGTCGCGTATCGACGCCCGAGGTGCCAGCTAAGAGCCGCGCTTCAGCCAAGCGGTGAGTTCTTCTGGAGTTGGCGAGAAACGGAGGGTAAGGCCTGGCAGCCGATCACCCTGCGGTGCGACTACCTGGGCCCATGGCTGATCGGTCTGCGTGTGAACGGCAGGCGCCTCTGGATCTGGCCTGATAGCTGCTCAGCCTGCGCTCGCTGGGAGTTGCGCCGCCATTTGATTCAGTGCGAGACATGAGTGGGCTAGGTCTCGGGCAGATCCCATAGGTAAATCCGCGAGGGCCGCGGGTGGGACTCGCCATGGGTAGGGCAGTCCGGATTATAGTGAAGCCCCCTGGATTCACGGCGGGCCATGGCGCTGGCCACGGTCAGCCGCGCCAGACGCAGGGCGTGCCATAGGCTTGTCAGTTCCGCACTGGGTCGGGATTGCCCTGTCAGGCGAGCGAGTTCACGCTGCTGGTCGGCCAGGGCCTCGGCGACTTGGGCCAGGCCTTCATCGTGACGCACGATGGCCACCCGGGCGCTCATCAGCTGGCGCAGCGCCTCGCGCTGTTCAGAGACCAGATCCTCCGGCAGTGGGCGGGTGCCGACGGTGTAAGGTTGCAGCGGCGCGTTATGGGGCGGCTCATGGATGGCGAGGGCCTGGGCGCAGCTGCGGGCGAATACCAGGCACTCTAGCAGCGAGTTGCTGGCCATGCGGTTGGCGCCGTGTAGACCGGTGCAGGCGACTTCGCCGATGGCATAGAGCCCGGGCACCGTGGTGGCGCCCTTCAGGTCGGTAGCCACGCCGCCGCAGCTGTAGTGCGCCGCCGGCACCACCGGAATGGGGGTGCGGGTGATGTCCAGGCCACGCTCGGCACAATGGGCGTGGATGGTGGGGAAATGGTGGCGAATCGCCGCCTCGCCCAGATGGCGAACATCTAGCAGCACGTAGTCGCTGCCGGTACGCTGAATCTCGGCGTCGATGGCCCGTGCCACGATGTCACGGGGAGCCAGTTCCGCTCGCGAGTCCAGGGCCGGCATGAAGCGCTCGCCGTAACGGTTGAGCAGTCGTCCGCCTTCTCCACGCACCGCCTCGCTGATCAGGAAGGGGGCCCCTTCGGGGTCGTAGAGGCAAGTGGGATGGAACTGCTGGAACTCAAGGTTCATCAGTTCTGCCCCCAGCTCGGCGGCCATCAGCATGCCCTCGCCGCTGGCCGGCTGAGGACTGGTGGTATGGCGATAGAGTCCGCTGGCGCCACCGGTAGCGAGCACGGTGTCGGCCGCGACGAGCTCATGCAGCCGGCCCTCGCTATCCAGGCAGCGCGCTCCGCGGCAGCGCCCGGCGGTATCGCCGATCAGGCCGATGGCGGTCAGCTCGGTGTCCAGGGTGATCGCCGGGTGATTCGCTACGTGCCGCTTGAGGGTGTTCATCACCGCCAGGCCGGTGGCATCGGCGGCATGAATGATGCGGCGCGCGCCGTGGCCTCCCTCGCGGGTCAGGTGGTAGGGGTAGTCGGCCTCGGGGCTGGGGTCCGAGGTGAAGGGGACTCCCAGTGAGAGTAGCCATTCGATGGCCGATGGTCCCTGCTCGACGGTGAAGCGCACGGCAGTCTCGTCGCAGAGGCCATCGCCAGCGATCAGGGTATCTGCCACATGGGATTCGAAGTCGTCCTGAGGGGAGAGCACGGCGGCAATGCCACCCTGCGCCCAGCGGCTTGCGCTCGGGTCGTCACTGGTCGGACGTAGCAGGGTGACCCGGCGCCGGTCGGCAATCTCCAGCGCCAGCACGAGGCCGGCAACGCCGCCGCCGATGATCAGTACGTCATGGTGAGCGTCGGGCATCATGGCCTCCTGGTCACGCTACCCGAAGGTGACGCGTACCGATCGATGCCTGGCGAGGCAAGACGCCACTAGCTGGGAGAGCTGAAGTACAAGGGATCTGGTGCCCGGAGCCGGGCTCGAACCGGCACGGTGGGATTACCACCGAGGGATTTTAAGTCCCTTGCGTCTACCAATTTCGCCATCCGGGCGGCACGGTGTCGAGCAGAAACAGGTCGTGCGGTATCAGGGAAGAGTGGAGGCTGGAGTCGGAATCGAACCGGCGTACACGGAGTTGCAGTCCGCTGCATAACCACTCTGCCATCCAGCCTCATCGAGTCGTGTTTCCATCTCAAGGAGGAGATGGAGCGGGAAAGGAGATTCGAACTCCCGACCCTCGCCTTGGCAAGGCGATGCTCTACCGCTGAGCTATTCCCGCCTGACTCGATGACGAATTATACGGATAAGTCGGTGACTGTCAAACGCTTTTGGATCGAGTTCTACATGGCGTCGCTGAGGTGTGGCCAGGCCGCGCGCAGGTAGAGAACCATCGACCAGAGTGTCAGCACGGCGGCCGCGTAGAGCGTCGCCACGGCGAGCAGGGCCAGCGGGGTGCCCGGGACGAAACCCAGTAAAAGAAAGATGGAGACCATCTGCAGCGTGGTCTTGACCTTGCCAACCCACGACACCGCCACGTGCCCGCGCTTGCCCATCTCCGCCATCCATTCCCGCAGCGCCGAGATGACGATTTCGCGGCCGATGATCACCAGGGCCGGCAGGGTCAGCCAGATCGCCTCATAGCGCTCGATCAGTAGCGCCAGGGCCACGGCGACCATCAACTTGTCGGCCACCGGGTCGAGGAAGGCGCCGAAGGGGGTGGCCTGGTTCCAGCGCCGTGCCAGGTAGCCGTCTAGCCAGTCGGTGATGGCGGCCAGGGCAAACAGGCCGGCTGCCAGGGGCATGCTCCACGTGAAGGGCAGGTAGAAGAGCACCACCAGCAGGGGGATGAAGGCGATGCGGGCCAGGGTGAGGATATTCGGGATGTTCATCGCGTGACGCTGTCCTTGCCGGTGGGGTGGTGCCGAACGCCCGCTTATTCTATCCCCCTTGGGGCTGCTCATCCATTCAGGGCACGATGAATCGACTCGGCCAGCGTGACGTTGATGCCGGGGACTCGGGCCAGTTCCTCGCGGCTGGCCTGCTTCACGCCTTGCAGGCCGCCGAAGAAACGCAGCAGCTCGCGCCGTCGCCGAGGGCCGACGCCAGGAATGTCCTCCAGAGTGGAGGTGCGTCGAGCCTTGTCGCGCCGAGTGCGATGACCGGTGATGGCGAAGCGGTGAGATTCGTCGCGAATATGCTGGACCAGGTGCAAGGCGGGGGAGGTGCCGTCCAGGTCCAGGGTGCGATCGACGGTTTCCAGGAAAAGCGTTTCCAGGCCGGCCTTACGGGTAGTGCCCTTGGCGACCCCCAGTAGATGCACGCCATTGATGCCCAGCTCGGCAAATACCTCCCTGGCCATGTTCAGTTGCCCCTTGCCGCCGTCGACGATCAATACGTCTGGGCGCTCGCCTTCACCCTCGGCCAGGCGACGAAAGCGTCGAGTCAGTGCCTGGCGCATGGCGGCGTAGTCGTCGCCGGCGGCGACGCCATCGATATTGAAGCGTCGGTAGTCGGACTTGCGCGGCCCATTTTCGTCAAACACGACGCAGGAAGCGACCGTGGCTTCGCCGTGACTGTGGCTGATGTCGAAGCACTCCAGTCGCTGCGGTGCCGCTTCCAGCCCCAGGGCGTCGCGAAGTGCCGCGAAACGCCGGCTGAGCTGAGTCTGGCTGGCGAGTTGGCCTGCTAGCTGCTGCTCGGCATTAGTGCGTGCCAGCTCTTTCCACTGGGCGCGGTGGCCGCGCACCTGGTCGGTCAGGCGCACCTTGCGCCCTGCCTTCTCGGTCAGCCCCTGGCCGAGTAGTACGGCATCGGGCAAGGCATGGCTGGTGATCACTTCTCTGGGGATCTCCCGCGCCTGGCCCAGGTAGTATTGGCTGACGAAGTCGCCGAGCAATGCCTCGACGGACAGGTCGAGGCCATTGGTCGGGGAGTAGTGACGGGCACCCAGCAGTCGCCCCTGGCGCAGATGGAGTACCGAGATACACAGGGCCCCGGGGCGGCTGGCCAGGGCGAAGACATCGGCATCACCGTCGCCGGTGTCGACAAACTGGCGCTGCTGCAATTGGCGCAGTTGCTGGATCTGGTCGCGTAGCCTTGCCGCTTCCTCGAAGGCGAGTTCGCGGCTGGCTGTCTCCATGGCCTCGGTCAGTTCACGGGTCACCTGCTCGCTCTTGCCCTCGAGGCACTGCACGGCGTGCTCGAGGTCGCGCCGGTAGTCCGCCTCGCTGATCAGGCCGACGCAGGGCGCGCTGCAGCGCTGTATCTGGTGCTGCAGGCAGGGTCGGGTGCGGTGGGCAAAGACGCTATCCTCGCAGTTGCGGATGCGGAAGATCTTCTGCATCAGTGACAGGCTGTCGCGGACCGCGTGACTGCTGGGGTAGGGGCCCAGGTAGCGGCCGTCGTCGTGGCGCGAGCGGGCCCGCTTGTACTCCAGTGCCGGGAAGGGGTGGCGGTCGGTCACGAAGACGAAGGGGTAGGACTTGTCGTCGCGCAGCAGGATATTGTACGGCGGGCGCAACTGCTTTATTAGTGTCTGCTCGAGGAGCAGGGCTTCCGTTTCGCTGTTGGTCACCGTGACCTGTATGTCGGCGATGTGCCCCACCAGTGCCTGCGTCTTGGCGTTCAGCGCGCCTCGGAAGTAGCTGGCCAGGCGTGCCTTGAGGCGACGTGCCTTGCCCACGTAGAGGGTGTTCCCCTGGTTATCGACCATGCGGTAGACGCCGGGCGCTTCACTGACGGAGCCAAGAAAGCGGCGATGATCGAAGTTCATGGGGTGGCGGTCACTCGAGACTGGCAAAGCCTTCCACCAGTCCGTGGCGCAGGCCCAGATGTGTCAGTTCCACATCGGTGTGCACCCCGAGCTTGTCGAAGATCCGGTAGCGATAGGTATTGACCGTCTTGGGGCTCAGGAAGAGGCGGTCGGAAATATCGGCGACCTTCTGACAGTTGACGATCATCATGGCCACCTGCATTTCTCGCTGGGAGAGCCCATCGAAGGGGTTGTCCGGGGAGTCGATGCGTGACAATACCAGGCGCTGGGCGACATCGGGGCTGATGTAGCGATGCCCGTGGAACACGCCTCGGATGGCGTCGACCATTTCTTCGTGTTGACAACCCTTGCTGAGGAAACCGAAGGCCCCTGCCTCAAGGAGTCGTTGAGCGAAGGTCTCCTCCAGCCATGCCGTCAGCACCAGTACCCGGGTATCCGGCGTGGTGCGGGTAATCTTGCGGGTGGCTTCCAGGCCACCGATTCCCGGCATGCGGATGTCCATGAGCACCACGTCGGGCGCCAGTCTGCGGGTCTCGGCGATGGCGTCCTCGCCGTTGGCGGCTTCACCTACCACGCCGATGTCTTCCTCGGCATTCAATAGGTGGGCGATGCTGGTCCTCACCAGGTGATGGTCATCGGCAATCAATACCCGGATCAAGGCAGCGGCTCCTGAGCGTCGTGGATTGGTCGAAATGGGGTTGGGGAGTGCAAGTCTCCGCTCACGATAAAGAGTGGCACAACTGGGTAGCTGGTGGAAAGTATCCTTGGGATTGCGTTCGATTCTGTCGTCGAAGGGTTGACGCTTGGTCGGTGGGCACGTAGTATATGCATCGTTCTCGCCGAGGCGAAGACGTGTGGGGCCTTAGCTCAGCTGGGAGAGCGCAACACTGGCAGTGTTGAGGTCAGCGGTTCGATCCCGCTAGGCTCCACCAAAAGGACACAACGAATCAGCCGCTTGGTGCTCTGCGCCAGGCGGCTTTTTCGTGCGGGTGAGTGCCGAAAAGCCAGATGATGCCCGTGCCGAGCTCGGTCGATGCCCTTCTGGACTGTGGTTGGGGCGGCGGCGCTGCCGAAGAATGGCTCGGATGTTTCGGGGTGAGGTTCCGTGGCTCACGGCCGGTCAGGCGCAGTCAGCGGCTCCCTCGCCGAACATGTCGAAAAGCAGGTCGCGTCCCAGCGGTGTCAGCACCAGGCGGTTGTGCTCATTCCAAGAGGCAGCGTCACTGCTGACCAGTACCTCCTGGCAAGTCTGCCACTCGTCGGATTCGGCCTGAAGCGTTTCGAGGGTTTGGGTGTCGAGCCCCCGCTGGGGGATCGAGACGGTCTCGAGTACGTGGCCGTGATGGTAGAGCAGGGCCGCCATATGGGAGAGGCACTGGCGCAAGCTGCGCTGCATACCGGCGGTAGGGGAGGTATCGATCATCATATGCCGCAATTCCTCTTACTCGCTGAGGTGTGTTGCAGCGCAGTATACCACTAAGGTCTATCACAACGAAAGTCTAAGAGGATGCCGCCGGCCGGGACTCTCCCCCATAGAGTCAGTTTTCGACGCGGCCCAGAAGGAGGAACTCGATTAGCGCCTTCTGGGCATGCAGGCGGTTGCCGGCTTCCTGCCAGACCACGGCCCGCGGATCGTCAAGCAATGTTTCGCTGATCTCCTCGCCGCGGTGGGCGGGCAGGCAGTGCAGGAAGAGCGCATCTGTCTTGGCCTTGTCCAGCAGCGCTTCGGTGACCTGGAAGCCGGCGAAATCGGCCTCTCGCAGCGCTTGCTCCTCTTCCTGGCCCATGGAGGCCCAGACGTCGGTGGTGACCAGGTCGGCATCCACTACCGCCTCGGCAGGGTCGTGCAGGACGGCCACTCGGTCTCCGGCGGCCTCGAGAATGTCGCGACGTGGCTCGTAGCCTTTCGGGCAGCAGACCCGCAGTTGGAAGTCGAACTGACGTGCGGCGTTGATCCAGGAGTGGCACATGTTGTTGCCGTCTCCAATCCACACGGCGGTGCGCCCCTTGGGGCTGCCACGCAGTTCGGTCCAGGTCATCACGTCGGCGAGCAGCTGGCAGGGGTGGTAGTCGTCACTGAGGGCGTTGATCACCGGCGCGCTGCTGGCGGCGGCATACGCCTCCAGCCCGGCATGGGAAAAGGTGCGGATCATTACCACGTCGACCATCTCAGCAAGCACTCGGGCGGTGTCGCCGATGGGCTCGCCGCGGCCGAGCTGGGTGTCACGCGGCGATAGAAAGAGCGCATGGCCTCCGAAGTGTGCCATGGCAGTCTCAAAGGAGACCCGGGTGCGTGTTGACGACTTCTCGAAGATCATCGCCAGGGTGCGGTTGCGAAAGGGGGCGTAGACCGGGCCCTGGGCCTTAAGCTCGTTCTTGATGGTGATGGCGCGCTGGATGAGATAGCGCAGCTCTTCCGGACTGAGATCAAGGAGGGTCAGGAAATGGCGGGTGGCCATGGGGTCGCTCCACGGGGAAAACGCATATCCTAGCCAGCCTCCGGGGGATGCGCAACGCGCCCGGCATCAGTAGAATGGCCGAATCGTTAAGGCCGACCGTCGTACTCGGGTATTGTCGGTAGGGCGGCCGACCCGTCAATCGAAAGGGAGCACTCATGAGCACTACCGTCGAAAACATTCAGCGCCAGATCAGTGAAAACCCCATTCTCATTTATATGAAGGGGACCCCCCAACTGCCGCAGTGTGGCTTTTCCGCCCAGACCGTACAGGCTCTGATGGCCTGCGGTGAGAAGTTTGCCTTCGTCAATGTGTTGGACAATCCGGACATTCGCGCCGAACTGCCCAAGGTGGCCAACTGGCCGACCTTCCCCCAGCTTTGGGTAGATGGCGAGCTGGTCGGCGGCTGCGATATCGTGGTCGAGATGCACCAGAGCGGTGAGCTTGAGACGCTGGTCAAGGAGACCGCGGCGAAGCACAAGGATGATGCTTGAGCGCCCTTCGGGTGGCGCCTAGCGCCTAGCGCCCGGCGCCCAGCAGGTAGGCAACGGGCAGCTAATGCCGAGGATGGAAGCCAAGAAGCCCCATCGGTTCAAATCCGACGGGGCTTCTTGTTGACGTCTACTGTGCGGCAGGCACCATCCTGCTCGGCGCTCGGCGCTCGGCGCTCGGCGCTCGGCGCTCGGCGCTCGGC
>CAYWBG010000011.1:0-30786 GCA_964456005.1 uncultured Halomonas sp. | reverse complement strand
GTCAGATTGATCAGTACTTCGCCGCTCATGCGGAAGTCCTTGTCCAGAATGCTTTGCGACCATTATGCCACATTGACATGGGGGCACAGGGAGCGCCATCAGGACCTACCCAGTGCGCCTTCCCATAGCGGCACCCCCTGCCGACGGAGCAGCGCAGCGGTCTCGAAGAGCGGCAACCCCACCACTGCCGAGTGGCTGCCGGCGATTCGCTCGATGAACACCGCTCCCAGCCCCTGAATGGCGTAGCCGCCGGCCTTGTCGAGAGGCTCGCCGCTGGCCCAGTAGGCGGCTATTTCATCTTCCATGATCTCGCGCATCACGACTCGAGTGGCCACGCAGGCATCGAGCATGCCGGAGGGGCCACTCACCGCCACGGCGGTGAGCACCTCATGCTCGCGGCCGGAGAGGCGACGCAACATGGCGGCGGCATCCTCCGGACCCGCCGGCTTGCCGAGTATCTCACCGTCGCAGACCACCGCCGTATCAGAGCCCAACGTGGGCAGCGCAGAGTGGCGCCCGCCCGCCAGCGCCTTCTCCCTGGCCAGGCGAGTCACGTAGGCCGCGGCATCCTCGCCTTGGCGCGGTGTCTCGTCGATGTCGGCCGGGGACACCTCGACACCCACGCCGATGGAGGCCAGCAGCTCGCGACGGCGCGGCGAGGCGGAGGCCAGGCAGAGAACCGGGGGCAGCGACGAGTCAGGCATGATGTAAGGTCCAGATCAGATCCTGCCCAGCCGCCTCCCCAACGCCTCGAACAGGGTGGCCAGCCACGGCCAGAGCAGGGCGCCGATCAGCGACGGAAGCAGGAAGGAAAGATGGATGGAGAAGGGCCCGAGCAGCGTACGCAACCACTGCTCGGCGAGCTGGACGGTGCCCAGCAGCACCAGGATCAGCAGCGCCTGCTGAACCAGGGAGTAGGCCCGAAAGCGCGGATAGACAAGGGCGCAGAGGAAGGCCAGCAGCGACAGGATCAGAGCGTTCTGCCCCAACACGGCACCCTCGATGAGGTCGAGCAGTATGCCCAGCACGAAGCCATGAAAGACGCCCACCCGCTGCGGTGCCTTCATGCACCAATAGATAAGCATCAGGCCTATCCAGTCGGGGCGCCAGATCTGCCAGCCGTCGGCCAGGGGCATCACCTGCAGGCAGAGCGCCAGCAACAGCGAGAGCCAGATCCACGGCAGGGGCAGGTTGGCGGAGGATGGCATGGCCATCAGGGCGTCTCCTCGCTGGTAGGCAGGCCAATCAGGGCCCGCGCCGCCTCAACGGCCTCGGCGGTGAGGTCTTGATCCCAGTCCGCATCACCCAACTCCCGGCTCGGCGGCGGAAAGAGCAGCAGGAAGTGGCGCGAACGCTGCAACTGGGCCACCGGCGCTGCGGTGACCTGGGCGAAGGGCTGGCCGGGGTCGTGGACCACCTCGGCGACCCGCGCCACCGGATAACCGACGGGAAAGCGCCCGGCCAGGCCCGACGTGATCAGCAAGTCGCCTTGGCGAATATCAGCGGTGTCGGGCACATGCAACACGTTCAGGGCTTCATTACGACCACTCCCCTGGATAATGAAGCGCAGGCCATTACGATTGACCTGAACCGGTAGCGCATGACTGGCATCGGCCACAGTCAGTACGCGGCTGGAGTAGGCGGATACCGCCGTCACCTGCCCCACCAACCCGGAAGCGTCCATGACCGGCTGACCCACGTAGGCGCCGTTACGACGACCGCGATCGATCACCATCTGGTGGGTGAAGGGGTCCGGATCCAGGGAGAGCAGCTCGGCGGTGATGAAGGGCACATCGCGCTGGTCGGCGGCGTCGAGTAGCTCGCGCAGGCGCACGTTCTCGGCGGTGAGGCTGGCCATGCGCTGCACGCGATGGGAGAGGGTCAGGATCTGCTCGCGCAGCCGACGATTTTCCTCGAGCAAGGCCCGCTGGTCGGAAAGTGCCAGTGAGGCCCAACTGAGCACGTCACTGGGGATGCTGACCGCCCGCTGGATGGGTGCCACCACCATGGAGAGCTGGGCGCGGACATCCTCCATGCGCGTGAAGCGGCTATCGGCAAACATCAGTGCCGATGCAGCCAGCACGCACAGGAAGAGGCGATAGCCGGGCAGCGGTCCATGCGAGAACAGCGGCTTGATGAGGCGTCTCCCCGGTCAGTCGCTGGAAAGAAGCTCGAAGGTGTGCTGGTCGATCATCTCCAGAGCCTTGCCACCGCCTCGCGCCACACAGGTCAGCGGATCCTCGGCGACAATTACCGGCAGGCCAGTCTCCTCGGCAATCAGCTTGTCCAGGTCGCGCAGCAGTCCCCCACCGCCGGTCAGCACCAGGCCGCGCTCGGCGATATCCGAGGCGAGTTCCGGAGGCGACTGCTCGAGGGCATTCTTCACCGCGGTCACGATGGAGGCCAGGGTCTCCTGCAGGGCGTCGAGGATCTCGTGGGAGTTGAGCGTGAAGCTGCGCGGGATGCCCTCGGCCAGGTTGCGGCCTCGCACATCGATCTCGCGCAGCTCACCGCCAGGATAGGCGCAGCCGATCTCTTCCTTGATGCGCTCGGCGGTGGCCTCGCCGATCAGGCTGCCGTAGTGGCGGCGAACGTAGCCGATGATCGCCTCGTCGAAGCGGTCACCACCGACGCGTATCGACTCGGAGTAGACGATACCGTTCAGGGAAATGATGGCAATCTCGCTGGTGCCACCGCCAATGTCCACGACCATCGAGCCCTGGGCCTCTTCGACGGGGAGTCCGGCCCCGATAGCGGCTGCCATGGGCTCCTCGATCAGAAACACCTCTCGGGCGCCGGCACCCTCGGCGGACTCCTTGATGGCACGTCGTTCCACCTGGGTCGACATGCAGGGCACACAGACCAGTACCCGAGGGCTCGGGGTCAGGAAGGTGCTCTGGTGAACCTTGCGGATGAAGTGCTGGAGCATCTGCTCGGTGACGGTGAAGTCGGCGATGACGCCATCCTTCATCGGACGTATGGCGGTAATGTTACCGGGTGTGCGACCCAACATGCGCTTGGCATCGGAACCCACCGCGGCCACGCTGCGCATGTTGCCGGACTGGCGGATCGCCACGACCGATGGCTCATCGAGCACGATGCCGCGACCGCGCACATAAATCAGCGTATTGGCCGTGCCCAGATCGATCGATAGATCGCTGGAGAACAGCCCCCTCAAGCGTTTGAACATGGAAGTCGTTACCTAGTGCAGTCCGGGAACCCTGTGCGGAGGCAAACGGTATCACCGCGGCCCCCCAGCAGCAAGCAGAAGCCCCTCGCCAGCAGCACCATTTCGGCCTGCCCGCGAAGCGAAGGATATGGTACCTTGCGCGTTTCATCTCGCCTTCGAGGACATCCTACCATGGCGCTTGAACACGCTGACGTGCTCAGGGCCGCGCACCTCGCTCGGCTCGGCTTGAGTGAGGAAGACGCCGCCCACTACCTGGACGATTTGGGCCGCATCCTGGAGATGGTCGACCAGCTCCAGGCGCTGGACACCGAAGGGATCGCCCCCCTGGCCCACCCCCTCGACACCACCCAGCGGCTGCGCGCCGACGAGGTGACCGAAGCCGACCAGCGCGACCGTTTCCAGCGCTGCGCCCCGGCAGTGGAGCAGGGCCTCTACCTGGTGCCCCGCGTGGTTGAGTGACCGGCGGAGTGACTGATCGACGCCCCACATAATCCTGCATCGCAACGGCAAGCCTGACGGAGCCACCGGCCCATGCATGACAAGACACTGAGCGAACTCGCCACTGCCCTCAAGGCCGGGGAGTTTTCCAGCCGCGAGCTGACCGAGAACCTGCTTGCGCGTATCAAACGCCTCGACGGCGAGATCAACAGCCTCATCACCGTGACCCCGGAACAGGCCCTGGCCGCCGCCGACGCCGCCGATACCGCTCGCGGCCGGGGCGCCGCGGGGCCGCTGACAGGCCTGCCGCTGGCCATCAAGGACCTCTTCTGCACCGAGGGTGTACTGACGACCGCTGGCTCGAAGATGCTGGCCAACTTCGTCTCCCCCTACGACGCCACCGTGGTGGAACGGCTCAAGGCCGCCGGCACGGTGAGCCTGGGCAAGACCAATATGGACGAGTTCGCCATGGGCTCCTCCAACGAGAACAGCGCCTTCGGCGCGGTGAAAAACCCCTGGGATCACAGCGCGGTACCCGGCGGCTCCTCCGGGGGCAGCGCCGCCGCCGTGGCGGCGGGCCTGGTGCCGGCCGCCATGGGCACCGACACCGGCGGCTCAATCCGCCAGCCGGCGGCCTTCTGCGGCATCACCGGCCTGAAGCCCACCTATGGCCGGGTCTCGCGCTGGGGCATCGTGGCCTACGCCTCCAGCCTCGACCAGGCCGGCCCCATGGCGCGCACCGCCGAGGACTGCGCCCTGCTGCTGGGCGCCATCTCCGGCCACGACCCCCGCGACTCTACCTGCGTGGCCCGCGGGGTGCCCGACTACACCGAGGAGCTCGACGCCCCGCTGAACGGGCTGAAGATCGGCCTGCCCAGGGAGTACTTCGGTGACGGTCTGGATCCGCAGGTGGAAGCCGCGGTGCGCGAGGCGGTGAGGGTCTATGAATCGCTGGGCGCCTCGGTGCGGGAAGTGAGCCTGCCCCACACCCACTACGCCATTCCCGCCTACTACGTCATCGCCCCTGCAGAGGCCTCCTCGAACCTATCGCGCTACGACGGCGTGCGATTCGGCCACCGCTGTCAGGCCCCTGCCGACCTGATCGACCTCTATAAGCGCTCCCGGGCCGAGGGCTTTGGCGAGGAGGTCAAGCGGCGCATCCTGATCGGCACCCACACCCTCTCCGAGGGCTTTTTCGATGCCTACTACAAGAAGGCTCAGCAGGTGCGCCGGCTGATCCGCCAGGACTTTCTCGACGCCTTCGAGGAGGTCGACGTGCTGATGGGTCCGGCTTCCCCCACGCCGGCCTTCGACCTGGGCGCGAACAAGGACCCGGTCTCCATGTATCTGCAGGACATCTATACCATCGCGGTGAACCTGGCCGGCATTCCGGGCATCAGCGTGCCGGCAGGCTTTGTGGGCAAGCGCCCAGTGGGGTTACAGATACTCGGCACCCACTTCGCCGAGGCGCGGCTGCTCAACGTCGCCCACCAGTTCCAGCAGGCCACCGACTGGCACCTGCGTCGTCCCGCACTTGCCGAGGAGACCCTCTGATGCAATGGGAAACCGTGATCGGGCTGGAGGTGCATGTCCAGCTCGCCACCCAGTCCAAGATCTTCTCCGGCGCCTCCACTGCCTTCGGCGCCGCACCCAACAGCCAGGCCTGCGCCGTGGACCTCGGGCTACCCGGAGTGCTGCCGGTGCTCAACGAGCAGGCGGTGGCCATGGCCGTGCAGTTCGGCCTGGCGATCCATGCCGAGATCCCAGAAGTTTCGGTGTTCGACCGCAAGAACTACTTCTATCCGGACCTGCCCAAGGGCTACCAGACCAGCCAGATGTACCACCCCATCGTCGGCCCCGGCGAGGTGGAGATCGGCCTGGACGACGGTGAGACCAAGCGCATCCGTGTGCACCATGCCCACCTGGAAGAGGACGCCGGCAAGTCGCTCCACGAGGACTTCCACGGCATGACCGGGATCGACCTCAACCGGGCCGGGACGCCCCTGCTGGAAATCGTCTCCGAGCCTGACATGCGCTCGGCAAGGGAGGCCGCCGCCTACCTCAAGGCGATTCACTCTATCGTGACATACCTCGGCATCAGTGATGGCAATATGGCCGAGGGGTCCATGCGCTGCGACGTCAATGTCTCGGTGCGCCGGGTGGGCCAGGCCGAGTTCGGTACCCGCGCCGAGATCAAGAATGTCAACTCCTTCCGTTTCGTGGAGCGCGCCATCGCCTTCGAGGTGGAGCGCCAGATCGAGCTGCTGGAGGACGGCGGCAAGGTCGTCCAGGAGACCCGCCTCTTCGATCCCGAGCGTGACGAGACTCGCAGCATGCGCACCAAGGAGGAGGCCAACGACTACCGCTACTTCCCCTGCCCCGACCTGCTGCCGGTGGTGCTCGACCAGGCCTACGTGGATCACCTGCGCGACAACCTGCCGGAACTGCCCGACGAGAAGCGCGCCCGCTTCCAGGACGAGCTGGGGCTATCCGCCTACGACGCGGGGGTACTCTCGGCGAGCCGCGAGATGGCCGAGTACTTCGAAATCGTCAAGGACCGCTGCGGCGATGCCAAGCAGGCCGCCAACTGGGTGCAGGGCGAGCTCTCCGGCGCCCTCAATCGCGAGGGTTTGCCGATCCAGGACAGTCCGATCTCGTCGTCCCAGCTTGGCGATCTCATTGCCCGGGTGATGGATGACACCATCAGCGGTAAGGCCGCGAAGCAGGTCTTCCAAGCGCTGTGGAACGGTCAGGGCCAATCCGCCGACGAAGTGATCGAGACCAAGGGACTCAAGCAGGTCACCGACACCGGCGCCATCGAGGCGATGATCGACCAGGTGATCGCCGACAGCCCCGCGCAGGTGGCCCAGTATCGTGATGCCGAGCCCGACAAGCGTGGCAAGATGATCGGCTACTTCGTCGGCCAGGTGATGAAGGCCTCACGAGGCACCGCCAACCCCCAGCAGGTCAACCAGCTGCTCAAGGAGAAGCTCGACGCCCTCTGCTGAGACGTCGTGTTATGGCTCACTATCCTCGACGCACCCCTTGGGCGTCGGGGATTTTTTTGGTCTGTGGCCAGGTCTCAGCCAGATCCAAAAATTATACATAAGATATACACATAACTCTTTCACTCCCCTCTTCACCTCCCGCTTTCCCACCCCCCTTCACCCCCTCTTTCATTGCAAAGTGACACTCGATCACCCCCAGCGAAGGGTTCAACCCTTGCAAGTCATGCCGTTATCGCAAAGGGCAGGGGGTTACCATTAGAAATTTGTTGTACAGTTACCGTACAAGTATTACTCTTCTCATCCAGCACGGTATATCAATGTCGTTCGCCCAACTTTGACGCCAACCAGAAAGGAACGTCACATAATGAGAGCTTTTATGGCCAGATTGGCTCGTCTCGGTATCCGCACCCGCCTTGTCGGCGGCTTTTCCTCCGTCCTTGTCTTGATCGTCGTCCTTACTTTCATTGGCATCGATCAGGTCAACCGCATCAGTCACGACCTGACGACCATCAACGACGAAAATGGCGTCAAGCTGCGTCATGCCATCGACTGGCGCGGTAGCGTACATGATCGGGCCATCCTGGTTCGCGACATGGTGCTGGTCACGCAGCAAGACGAACTCGCGCAGCTACAAGCCGACTATCGAGCATTGGCCGATGACTATCGAGACGCCAGCCAGGGCATGGACGATGTCATAGCAGCCAATTCCGCCAGCGCCGAGGAGCAACGCCTTCTCGAGACAATCGCGGCTCAGGGCGAGCGCACCAACCTCCTGGCCGATGCGATCATGGAGCGCCGCAACGCCGGTGACCTGGATGAGGCACGCGACACTCTGCTGGCCAGCGCCGGCCCGGCCTACTTCCAGTGGCTCGAAGACATCAATGCCTTCATCGATCATCAGGAAACGAAATCGGCCAACGACACCGCCAGCGCGAGGAGTACTGCCTCAGGTTTCCAAATGCTGATGTTAGGCCTGTGCCTTGCGGCGCTGTTGGTCGGCGGGCTTATCGCCTTCCTGCTATCACGACAGCTGCTGCGTGAGCTGGGAGCCGAACCGCACGAGGTGAAGGCGTTCGCCGAGGCCATCGGGCGTGGCGAGTTGACCACCGAAGGGAAGCTACGCAAGGGACATCGGCACAGCATCATGGCGGCACAGGTCGCTATGGCACGCCAACTGCAGGGCATCGTCGCCCAGGTTCGTGCCGCCGCCGAATCAGTGTCGAGCAAAAGCGAGCAGATCGCCGGGGGTAACAATGAACTCGCCTCACGTACCGAGCAGCAGGCCAGCGCGCTGTCGCAGACCGCATCGGCAATGGAGGAACTCAACGGCACCGTGGCGCAGAATTCCGAAAATGCCGAGCAGGCCAGTCGCGAAGCCGAGGGGGCATCCAGCACGGCCAAGCGAGGCGGGAAAGCAGTGCATCAGGTGAATCAAACCATGCGCGAACTCGACGAAAGCTCCAACGAGATCGCCAGCATTATTTCCACCATTGACAGTATCGCTTTCCAAACCAACATATTGGCACTCAATGCTTCGGTGGAAGCCGCTCGAGCCGGCGAACACGGCCGGGGATTCGCCGTGGTCGCCGCCGAAGTACGCAAGCTGGCGCACAATAGTGCCGCCGCGGCTAAGAAGATCACCGACCTGATTCAGCGCAACGGAGAGCGTGTCGAGCACGGGAATCGACGAGCTGCCGAGGCGAGTCAGGCTACTGAAGACATAGTTGCTGCCATTGGCCGAGTGAGCCAGATCATGCAGGAGATCAGTCACGCAAGCGCCGAACAGCGCACCGGGGTTCAGGAAGCTGGCACGGCGGTCGCACAGATGGATCAGGTCACCCAGCAAAACGCCTCCCTGGTTCAGGAAAGCGCCACTGCCGCCAGCTACCTTCAGCAACATGCTCAGCAGTTGATGGCCGCCATGTCCGCCTTCCAACTCCCGGCCACTAGCACCGAATCCCATTCGCCGATGACTGGCAAGGCATCAGCCCCAACAACTCCCCGGATGATGGCTTCACCATCTGCCAGGGTAACCGCTCGCACCCAGCGCGAGCATGAGTGGGAGAGCTTTTAAGCAATATTGGCTCGACAAACCACTAGGGCCCGCTCGAATGAGCGGGCCCTAGTGGTTAAACCGATCCGATTGTGGTGCTGCCACTCAGCCATTCTTCAGCTTCTCGATCTCCTCAAGCAGCGCCTCCGCTTCCTCGGTGAGGGTGGCGTTGGCTCGCATGTCACCGTTGCGGGCGGCGAGCATGGCCTGCTCCAGCTTCTGCTCATAAGACTTCTGTAACTTCTTCGTCGGGTCACTCTTGAACAGTCCAAACATGGCTGTCGCTCCTTCGAGGGGAATGTAGGTTGAGAGTACTCGCCTCGATGGAAGAAATCTATGCAATAGCTGTACAATTATTATTTCTTGTACACCAATAGCGAGGCCGGCGCCATCGGCTGCCGGCCTCGTTGCTATGAATGGTGGCAAAATCAGGGCGTTAGCGACATCCAGACGCTCTTGAGCTCGGAGTACTCCTCCAGGGAGTGGTGAGACTTGTCGCGGCCGTTGCCGGATTGCTTGACGCCGCCGAAGGGCATGGTCTGGTCGCCACCGGCCCAGTTGTTGACGAACACCTGCCCCGACTGCAGCCGCCGTGTCACGCGCATGATGCGGTCAAGGTCCTGGCTCCAAAGGCCGGCGGCCAGGCCATAGACGCTGTCGTTGGCCATGGCGATGGCTTCCTCCTCGGTGTCGAAGCCGAACACAGCGAGCACCGGGCCGAAGATCTCCTCACAGCCGATCGTCATCTCCTGGGTAACGCCATCGAACACCGTGGGCGGGATGAACAGGCCCGGCCCTTCCAGCGCCTGACCCCCGACGCGCAGCCGGGCGCCCTCATCACGCCCCTTCTGTATATAATCGAGGACCCGACGATACTGCGACTCGTCCACGATGGCGCCCATGAAGCTCTCCGGGTCCAGAGGATCGCCGGGCTGCATGCGCTCGGCAGCCGCCAGCACCTTCTCGATGAAGGCCTCGCGAACCGAGTTTTCCACCAGCAACCGGGAGCCGGCAATGCACACTTCGCCCTGGTTGTGAAAGATCGCCGCGGCGGCATGTTTCGCGACACGGTCAAGGTTCCTGCAGTCGGCGAAGACGATATTGGGGCTCTTGCCACCACACTCCAGGTAGACCCGCTTGAGGTTGGACTGACCGGCGTACTGCATCAGCTGCTTGCCGGTGGCCGTGGAGCCGGTGAAGGAGAGGCAGTCCACCTCCATGGAGAGGGCCAGGGCCTTGCCGACGGTGTGGCCGAAGCCCGGCAGCACCTGGAAGACCCCACGGGGAATGCCCGCTTCCCTGGCCAGGCTCGCCAGGCGCAGCGCCGAGAGCGGCGATTTCTCTGAGGGCTTCAGGATCACGCTGTTGCCGGCGGCGAGCGCCGGGGCGATCTTCCAGGCGGTCATCATCAGCGGGAAGTTCCAGGGCACGATGGAGGCCACCACACCCAGGGGCTCGCGCAGCACCAGCGCCAGGGCCTCCTCCCCGGTGGGAGCGACCTCGCCGAAAAGCTTGTCGATGCACTCGGCCTGGTAGCGAAGACAGCCGATAGCGCCCGCCATGTCCCCAAGCGAACTGGATACCGGCTTGCCCATGTCCAGGGTGTCGAGCAGGGCCAGCTCGTGCTTGTGGGCTTCCATCAGGTCGGCAAGACGCAGCAACACCTTCTTGCGCTTGCCCGGCGCCAGTCGCGACCAGTCGCCACGAGCAAAGGCTGCCCGAGCATGGCCAACGGCCAGTTCGGCGTCGGCGGCATCGCAGCTGACCACCTCGGCGAGCAGCTCGCCGGTGGCCGGATTGAGGGTGGCGAACGTCTCTCCACTCACCGCCGGCACGAAGGTGTCGTCGATAAAGGCGTGGCTTTCGAGGGCCAGGGCGCCGGCAAGCTGCTGCCAGTCGGCCAGGGTCCTGGGGGCCTCTCGGGGGGCGTGGGTCATGACGGGCTCTCCTCCTGCGGGTCGATGGTCTGGGGCGCCAGCGAAAGCGTCATGGTATCACCCACCGAGCGTTTCACCAGGGACATCACAGCTAAGACACCTGATGCTGTGATTAGGCATGGCTATCCCAGATGGCGGTAACGCTTGTGGCTGTTCCGGGAGCAGGTCTGCGAGCGGGCGCTGTACCCCACCTCCCTGGGCGCTACCGACTCCACCCATGGAATCGGATACCCTCCTCGACCTATCTCCGGCGCCTCTCGCTATTGGCAAGACCCTCGGGGCAAAGCATTTGACAACCTCTTGCTCGGCTCCAAAGATACCCGCAACACCATTATCAGGACTTTTCTTGCCATGCCGCCTTCCGCCAGCGATGACGCCCACGCCTTCCTGTCACGGCATCCGCGGGTCGACCGTGTCGACCTGCTGATCAGCGACCTGAACGGCGTGTTGCGTGGAAAGCGGGTGGGACGCGAGGGCCTCGCGAAGGCCTATACCCAGGGCATCAACCTGCCCGCCTCGGTCTTCGCCCTGGACATCCTGGGCAATACCATCGAAGCCACCGGCCTGGGGCTGACCGGTGGCGACAGCGACCGGGTCTGCCGCCCACTGCCGGGCAGCCTGATGCCGACTCCCTGGCGCCCCCAAGGCCGCCAGGCGCAGCTGCTGATGTCGATGCATGAGCCCGACGGCACTCCCTTCTTCGCCGAGCCGCGTCATCTGCTGGCCCGTCAGCTGGCGCGCCTGGCCTCTCGGGGCCTCACCCCGGTGGTGGCGGTGGAGATGGAGTTCTATCTGGTCGATGATGAGCGCGACACCCTGGGGATGATCCAGCCTCCCCGCTCGCCGGCCACCGGCGAGCGGGCCTCCCTGAGCCAGCTCTACTCGGTCAGAGAGCTCGACGAGTATGCCTCGCTGCTGGAAGAGATTCAGGCCGCCGCCGAGGCCCAGGGCCTGCCGCTGGACTCCATGCTCAAGGAGTGCGCTCCGGGCCAGTTCGAGATCACCCTGCGTCACGGTGATGACGTCCTCGCCGCCTGCGATGCCGCCGTCCTGCTCAAGCGGCTGATCAAGGGCGTCGCTCAGAACCATGGCTTCGAGGCCACCTTCATGGCCAAGCCCTACGGCATGGAGGCGGGCAACGGCACTCATGTGCACCTCAGCCTGCTCGATGCCGAGGGGCGCAACGTTTTCGCCGCCGAGGATGGCAGCCCCCTGGGCACGCCCCTCCTGCATCGGGCGGTGGCCGGGCTGCTTGAGCTGATGCCCGCCTGTATGGCCATCTTCGCCCCCAACCTCAATGCGTTCCGGCGCTTCCAGCCGGGGCTCTACGTGCCCATGACGCCCACCTGGGGCTTCGACAACCGCTCGGTGGCGGTGCGAATCCCCTCGGGACCCAACGCCGCGCGTCGCCTGGAACACCGGGTGGCGGGTGCCGACGCCAACCCCTACCTGCTGTTGGCCGCGCTGCTGGCCGGCATCGAGCACGGCCTGGCCGGGGAGCTCACACCGCCCTCGCCAGTCACCGGCAACGCCTATGCACAGTTCCCGCCCAGCCTGACCAACAGCTGGTCCCAGGCGCTGACGCTGCTGGAAGAGAGTGAGCCACTGCAAAAGGCCCTGGGTGACGATTTCCTGAAGGTCTTCCTGGCCAACCGCCGTGCCGAGCGTGACCAGGCGATGCACCACGTCAGCCGATTGGAGCTCGACTGGTACCTCCGCCATGTCTGAACCACGCCGCCCCTCGGCTCCCCTGCCCCGCAGCCCCTCCTACTACAGCGCCTCTCTCTTGGAGGAGTCGGACTATCCCGTCCTCGAGGGAGACCACCGGGTGGACGTGGCCATCGTCGGTGGTGGTTTCACCGGGGTGGCCACTGCCGTGGAATTGACCGAGCGCGGCTACCGCGTCGCGGTCGTCGAGGCAAATCGGGTGGGCTGGGGCGCCAGCGGACGCAACGGCGGCCAGGTCACCGGCAGTCTCTCCGGCGAGGCCGCCATGCGCCGGCAGATGCGCCGCACCCTGGGCGAAGACGCCGCGGAATTCGTCTGGAATCTGCGCTGGCGGGGCCATGGAATCATTCGCGAGCGGGTGGCGAAGTACGCCATTCGCTGCGACCTGAAGCACGGCCACCTGCAGGCCGCCTGGCAGCCCAGCCACCTGAAGGCGCTGCGCGAGGACTTTGAAGCCTCTCAGGAGCACTGGATCGGTGAGCACCTGCATTGGCTGGACCGAGCACAGGTGGGCGAGCTCATCGGCACCCGGCGCTACCATGGCGCCATCCGCAACGACTACAACATGCATCTCCACCCGCTGAACCTATGCCTGGGCGAGGCCCGTGCGGCTGCGGGGAGGGGGGCGAAGATCTTCGAAGGCTCGCCGGTGGTGGCGATCGAGCACGGCCCGACACCGGCGGTGTTGGGCGAGCGCGGCCGGGTGGCCGCCGACAGCGTGATCCTCGCCGGCAACGCCTACCATCGCCTGGAGCGGCGCCGTCTGGGCGGCAGGCTCTTTCCCGCCTCGCTGGGCATCATCGCCACCGCACCCCTTGACGACGGGACGGCCCAGGCGCTCAATCCCGAGGATCTGGCCGTCTACGACACTCGCTTGGTGCTGGACTACTACCGGCTCACTGCGGACCGCCGGCTGCTGTTCGGCGGCGGAGCCAACTACTCGGGGCGAGACTCCGCCGACATCGCCGCGGAACTGCGCCCGCGCCTGGAAGCCACCTTCCCGCAGCTAGAGGGCGTGCCCCTGGACTACCAGTGGCAGGGCATGGCGGGCATCGTCATCAATCGGGTACCCATGGTCGGGCGGCTATCTCCAAACGTCTACTACGCCCAGGGCTACTCCGGCCACGGCATTGCCACCTCCCACGTGATGGGCGAGATCCTCGCCGAGGCGATCGGCGGCAGCCTGGAGGCCTTCGACGCCTTCGCCGACATCCGCCACTGGCGGGTCCCCTTCGGCGACCGCCTGGGCAATGCCCTGCTGGCCGCCGGCATGGGGTACTACCGGCTGCGAGAGCGTCTGGGATGATAACGCTCCCTGACGCTCGCCAGCCGGTCTACCAGACACTACCTCCGGCGCTCAGGGCTCAACCCTCGACGGGAACGACCGCCCCCCAGTCGGGGCGCCCCTCTTCCAGCCGCACGCGGTCGCCGTCCGGCGCGCTGTCCAGCCGGCTGGTCTGCACCACCTCGCCGTGGCGCCAGGTCACCTCATAGCCCTCGGTCTCCTGGTGGGTGTCCACCACGGTATGACACTGCTGGCGGGTGGTGGTCTGCGGCGCCTGAGACTGACCCGCCTGGGCGTGCTGGCGGGCCTCGATGCGGTTCTGCGCCTCGCGTCCGGCCAGGCCGCCACCCACGGCCCCGGCCAGGGTAGCCAGCGTCTTGCCGCTACCGCCGCCCACCTGATTACCCAGCAGGCCGCCAACGATGGCGCCCGCTGCGCTGCCCACCACCCGGTGGGGGTCATGGCTGGCCCCCTGGCTCGGGGCGGCCTGGGGCGCCACCTGCACCACCACGTCCTCACAGACCTGGCGAGGTGTCTCCACGCTGCGGGTCAGGGCCTCGACGCCGACGATATCGGCGTACGCCGGCCCCTGCTCGTGCTGAACCTGCCAGGCGCCGAAGGCCAAGCCACCCAGCCCAAGCACCGCCAGGGTGGATCCCACGATGATCGATTTGCTCATTGGTCACTCCTGAGGGCGCACCCGCGCCCATCGCTGAAAACACTTGGGCTCCAGGCGAGGTGACGGCAGGGTGGAAAACGATGAGGACAGCGGTGCATCCGGCACCGCCAATGGAACCGAGTATAGGCCGTTGCCCTCTCGCCTGTAGGGCCCGGGGCCGGCTTCCACAATACCTCCCGGGGTTGTCGCCCAACGGCGACGTAACTCAGTCCGAAGGCTCGGCGGTGGTCGCCGCCTGCCCTGAGGGGGCGGGGCCCCCTGGCTGGCCTGGCGCGGCATCCGGCAGGGACTCCCGCCAGGTCCGTGTGTCCCCCGTCTGGTTGAAGGTGTATACATGCAGGCCGACGAAGCCCCCGTTCCCCACTTCCATAGCCGGCCAGAGGTCGCGCAGCAGGGCGTCGGGGCGGTAGACGGGAGGCCCAAACAGGCGCGAGACCCAGCCGCCCTGGCGACGCAGGGCGCGCACCGAGGGGCCGAGCCCCAGCCGCAGGGCGATGGTAAGTAGGCGCCGTCGATCCATCACCCCGGGGATGCCGGCGTAGACCGGCAAGGACAGGCCGAGACGGCGCTGCCGCTCGCGCCAGGCCAGCAGGGGGCCGGCCTCGAAGCAGAGCTGTGTCACGGCGTAGTCGGCCAGCACTGCCTTGGCCTCAAGATCACGCTGCAGAGACGCCTCCTGGATGCGGTGATGACCTTCCGGATAGGCCGGCACCCCGACGCGCGGTGGCCGGGTGGCAAGGCTGGCCATGGCCTCGAGCAGGGCCAGTCCATGGGGAAAGTCGCCCACCGGGGACTCGGCGTCGCCGCCCACCACGAAGGCGTCCTCGATGCCCAGGGCCGCCAGCTCCCCCAGCAGCCGTTCCAGGTGGGTGCGGTCACGCACCAGGCGGGCGGCAAGGTGGGGCACCACCCGGAAGCCGGCCCCCGACAGCCACTCGCTGGCCTCCAGGGTCCGCTCCAGGCCGTGGCGCGGCGAGCAGGTCACGGTGACCACGGCACCGGCGGGGAGCGCCTCGGCCGCCTGCTGCATGCCGTGGATCGGCAGCAGCTCATAGCGGGTGGCCAGCCAGGCCGGGCGAGCGAGGGCCGCCGCCAGGGCGGCCCGATTGGCATCGTTCATGGCGCCTCCATCACCCCTTGGGAATCGCCTTGGCCGGGTCGTGAAAGGGCTTCTCCACCACCACGGCGTCCTGCAACCCGGTATTGGCCTCGATGCGCAGCGGCGTACCCAGCTCGGTCAATTCGATGGGCACCATGGCATAGCCGATGTTGCGCTCCTGACGCGGCGAGCGAGTGGCCGAGGTCACCTTGCCGATGCGCGCTCCACCGGTGTCGAGCACCGGGAAGACGTCGACCATGGCGCCATCGGTGAAGTAGCCCACACTGGGGCCGTCGATCTCCACCCCCACCAGCTTTCGCGACACCCCCTCCGCCTTGATCCGCTCCAGGGCGGCACGGCCGATGAAGTCGTCGTCGCCGCGCAGGTCGACCATCCAGTCGTAGCCCATGCCTACCTCGAAGGGGTTGGTGCCGTACTCGATGTCGCAGCCGAAGGCGAGGATCCCGCCCTCGATGCGGCGGATGTGACAGGGCCCTATTACCTGCATGCCGTGGGGCCGACCGGCCTCGAAGACCCGCTGCCAGAGCGCTTCACCGAAGCGGGTGGCGTCGCGCAGGTAGATCTCGTAGCCGATCTCGCCGGAATAACCGGTGCGCGAGATCACCACCGACATGCCATCGAGTTCGGCCTCCATCAGGTGGTAGTAGGGGATCTCCAGAATGGCATCACCAAACAGGTCAACCATCACCGCCTTGGCCCGGGGCCCCTGGACCTGCACCGGCGCCACGTCCACCTCGCCGAGTGTCACATCCAGCCCGGCGTTCACGGCGAGCCCTCGGCACCACAGCAGGATGTCGCTGTCGGCCAGCGATAACCAGAAGCGGTTCTCCTCGATGCGCAGTAGAACCGGGTCGTTGAGGATGCCGCCATCCGGGGCAGTGACGAAGACATACTTGCACTGCCCCACCTGGCATTGACGCATGTCGCGAGGCACCAGCCGCTGGACGAAGAGGAAGGCGTCGGGGCCTGAAATTTCGATCTGACGCTCCACCCCCACGTCCCAGAGGGTGACGCCCTGCACCAGGGCCCAGTACTCGTCCACCGGGTCGGTGTAGAGCCGCGGATGATAGTGGTGATTATAGACGCTGTACTTGCGCACCCCGTGACGCCGCGAGGCGTAGAAGAAAGGGGACTTGCGGATGCGCGGATAGAGCAGGATCTCGGGCGCTTGCTGCTCCTGAGCGATGTTGTGGATGACCTGGGACATGGCCTGCCTCCTCGACTCGATGAACTCCGGCGGGCGGCCGGTGCTGCCGCCCATGTACTGGAAGCTAGTGCCCCCAGGGGCGCATCGTCTCGCTGTAGGCGTCGGGGACTTTGGTAGCCGCGACACGCCAGAACCCGGGGTGTCGCCATGACACAAGGGGGCGTCGCCGCGGGACAGCGAGGCGCGAGTCACCTACCTATCCTGAATTTGAGACTTCCCAGAAAACGCTGAACTAATTGGCGAGCGGGATGCAGCGCAAGACGCACGTTGCGCAGGCATTTGCACATCGCAGGAGGACGACCATGGCGACCCTTCCCCAGCAGGCAAACGCAGTGATCATCGGCCAGGGGGGCATCGTCGGCGCCTCTGTGGCCCATCACCTGATCGAACTGGGCTGGACCGACCTGGTCGGCCTCGATACCGCCGCCATCCCCACGGATGTCGGTTCCACCGCCCACGCCTCTGACTTCTGCTACATGACCTCCCACGACCGCATGGCGTGCTACACCACCACCTACAGCCGCCGCTTCTACGAGACCCTGGGCCACTATCACCGGGTGGGCGGCCTGGAGATCGCCCGAGTGGGCGACGAGGCGCGACTAGCGGAGCTCCAGCGCAAGGTCGCCTCGGGCAAGGCCTTCGGTACTAAGGTCCGCATGATCGACGCCGACGAGGTGGTGGCACGCTTCCCGCTGCTGAACCGGGAGTTGATTCTGGGCGGCATGTGGGATCCCGATGCCGGCCTGGTGGTGCCACGCTCCCAGAGGGTCGCCGGGGTCCTGGTCGAGCGCGCCGTGGAGAGCGGCCACCTGAGGATATTCGCCGATACGCCGGTGCTGGACATCGACGTCCAGACGGGCCGGGTATGCGGCGTCGAGACGCCCAAGGGGTATATCGCCACCTCAGTGGTGATCCTCACCGCGGGGATCTGGGGGCCGCTCCCCGCCGCCATGGCCGGAGTGGCGCTGCCGCTGATGCCGGTGGAGCATCCGCTGATGTTCTTCGGCCCCTTCGACACCTTCTCCGGCACCGGCCGGGAGATCGGCTATCCGCTACTGCGCGACCAGGGTAACTCGGCCTATATGCGAGACACCGGCGACCCCAGCAGTACCGAAGGCGGCCTGCTGGAGTGGGGCTACTACGAGCCCACCGAGCCGCGCCTGGTCCACCCCCGCGACATCCTCTCCCGGGAGCGTGCGCGGCTCTCCCCCTCCATGCGCGACCTCGAGGCCGACCAGGTGGCCGAGGCCTTCGAACGAGCCATCGAGCTCACTCCCCTGCTTGGCGAACTGGGCTGGGACGAGAAGCACTCCTTCAACGGCCTGCTGTCGGTCACCTCCGACGGCGGCTCCCTGGTGGGGGAAACACCGGAGACCCGCGGCCTGTGGTGCTGCGAGGCGGTCTGGGTCAAGGACGGCCCCGGCATGGGCAAGGTGCTCGCCGACTGGCTGACCCATGGCCGCCCCGAGCTCGATCCCTGCGGCATCGACATCGCCCGCTTCTACCCGGTGCAGAAGACGCCCCACCACGCCGTTGGCCGCTGCCGGGAGATCGCCCAGAAGATCTACGACCCGCCGGTGCACCCCCGCGAACCCTTCGAGAGCGGACGCGACCTGCGCCGTGGTCCCTTCTGGCCTCGGGAGCAGGAGCTGGGGGGCTACTTCATGGAGGCGGCGGGCTGGGAGCGGGCCCACGGCTACGCCGCCAACGAGGCGCGGCTGGCCCACTACCTCGAGCGAGTGCCCGAACGCCCCAACGAGTGGGACGCCCGCCACTTCTGGCGGGTATCCAACGCCGAGCAGTTGGCGCTCTGTGACGATGTGGGGATGATCAACCTCTCCCACTTCGCCATCTTCGATATCTCGGGACGCGATGCCGAGGCGCTGCTGGAATGGCTCTCGGTAGCCAAGGTCGGCGGCGACACGCCCCTCGGCAAGGGGGTCTATACCCACTTCCTAGACGCCTTCGGCGGCGTGCATTCGGATCTCACCATCGTGCGCCTGGCCGTGGATGCCTGGCGGGTAGTCTGCGGCGGCGATACCGGCCATCGCGACCTGATCTGGATCACCCGCCGCGCCGAGGCCTTCGGCCTGACCCGCTGGCACCTGGAGGATCGCACCGACAGCCTGGCCACCCTGGGGCTCTGGGGCCCCAACGCCCGGCGCACCCTGCAGCGTCTCGCCGATGACCCCGGGGCACTTGACGAGGAACGCTTCCCCTTCGCCAGCGCCCGGGAGCTGCGTATCCAGGGGCTGCCGGTGTGGGCCTTTCGCATCTCTTACGTGGGCGAGCAGGGCTGGGAACTCTATGTGCCCTTCAGCTACGGCCTGGCGCTCTGGGATCGACTCTTCGACGCCGGGGTGATTCCGGTGGGCATCGAAACCTACGCCAACAGCCGCCGCCTGGAGAAGAGCCTGCGGCTGCAAAACGTCGACCTGCTCACCGACTACAACCTCTACGAGGCGGGCCTGGCCCGGCCCAAGGTGAAGGCCGCGGACTTCCACGGCAAGGCTCCCTATCTGGAACAGCGCGAACGTCAGCGTCAGCCGGCCAGCCTCTGCACCCTTGTGATGGAGGAGAACCGCGACGCTACGGGTACGCCACGCTTCCCGGTGGGCCAATCGCCACTGCTCGACCCCGCCAGCGGCGAGGTGCCGGTGGACGCGCTGGGCCGGCGCTCCTACGCCACCAGCATCGCCTACGGGCCCAGCCTAGGGTGCAATATCGCCCTCGCCTACCTGCCGGCCGAGTATGCCGAGGAGGGCCGCCAGTTGCTGCTGGAGTATTTTTCTGAGCACTACCCGATGCGAGTGGTGGCGGTGGGCTATCGCGCTCTTCTGGATCCCGAGAACCACCGACCGCGCAGCTAAAGACACTCTAGATCAAACGGCATCGCCGGTGGCCGGGCCCGCGACCTCGGCCTCCCGTTCGCGACGCCCCTTGCGCTCGCCGCTGGGCGAGTGGCCGAAGTGGTCGTGATAGCACTTGGTGAAGTGGGGCGGCGAGATGAACCCGCAGGCCAGGGCCACCTCGGTGATCGGCATATGGGTCTGCTGAAGCAGCAGCCGGGCCCGTGCCAGGCGCAGTTCCAGGTAGTACTTGAGCGGCGGCATGCCCACGTAGCGCTGGAAGAGCCGCTCCAGCTGACGCCTCGACAACCCGGCATAGTTGGCCAGCTCATCCAGCGCCAGCGGCTCCTGCAAATTGGCCTCCATCAGGGTGGCCACCTCCTCCAGCTTGGGGTGACTGTGCCCCAGGCGCACCCGCAAGGGGTTGCGCTGGCGGTCGCCGACACCACGTATCCGCTCGTGAATGAACTCCTCGGCGATCGCCTCTGCCAGCCCCAGCCCCTGCTGGCGACCGATCAGGTGGAGCATCATGTCCAGGGGGGCGATGCCGCCGGAGCAGGTATAGCGGTCGCGATCCATGACGAATAGCTGGGAGGTGAAGGTCACCGCCGGGAAGCGGCGCGCCTCGTGGAGGCTCGAGATATGCTCCCAGTGAAGGGTGCAACGGTAACCGTCGAGCAGCCCGGCCTGGGCCAGCACGTAGCCACCGGTACACACAGCGCCCAGAGGGGTGTGTCGCTCGGCCAGGCGGCGCAGCCAGGAAACCAGGACCCGATCGCAGTGATTCTGGACCTCCACCCCGGCGCAGACCAGCAGAAGGTCCAGGGCCGGCAGCGGCTCCAGGGCCTGATCCACGGCGGTGGCCAAACCGTTGCTAGCCGCCACTGGCGAGGCGTATCGTCCGATCAGGTGCCAGGTGTAGAGACGGCGACCGGCCAGATGGTTGGCCATGCGCAGCGGCTCCAGGGCCGAGGAGAGGGCGAGATGGGAGAAACCGGGAAGCAGCAGGAGGCCAATGTCCCGATGGTCCGAGGCCGCGATGCCGTGAGTCGTCATGGTGGTCTTCTCCCGGCGGGGGTGACTGGCAGCCTAGTCGAGCCGAAGTGGTCTTGCGACAGCCCTCATATTTTCTGACAGCGCAATAAACCAATTCGTTTGACATACTTTTCTCCCTCATAGGGCGCCTTCGGCGCCCGCGCTACCTCGGCGGCCCCGTCCTTCCCCGCACTAAAAGTACGGGGCATGCCGCGCATTTTGGTCACGATCATATCGTTCGGCATGTCGCTGCGGCCAAGCCGCCCGACGTCGACGCGCAAGCTCGTCCCGAGCGCGGCGCGATACTTAGCCTGATGGCCGATGCAAATCCCTCGGCCCGAGGAGGAAGATCATGGCGCCCCACTCTCCCGCCACCGACCGGGATAGCCCGGCCCCGCTCGACAACCTGAGCATCGCCCGCGCCGCCCGGCTCTGGCCCATTGAGGAGATCGCCCACCGCCTGGGCCTGCCCGGCGAGGCCGTGGAACCCTATGGACGGGGCATCGCCAAGCTCGATCCGGTAGCGCTGCAGGGGCTGGCCGAGCGCCCGCGTGGCCGCTACGTGGTGGTGACGGCGATCACCCCCACGCCCCCCGGCGAGGGCAAGACCACCACCGCCATCGGTCTGGTCCAAGGACTTCAGCGCCTGGGCCATACCGCCAGCGTTGCCCTACGCCAGCCCTCCATGGGCCCCACTCTGGGACTCAAGGGCGGCGCCACCGGCGCTGGCTACAGCCAGGTGCTGCCCATGGAACGCATCAACCTGCACCTCACCGGGGATATTCACGCGGTGGGGGCGGCCCACAACCTGCTGGCGGCCATGGTGGACAACCATCTCCACCATGGCCTCGAGCCCGAGCTCGACCCTCGCGAGGTCCACTGGCAGCGTGTCATCGATCTCAATGACCGCGCCCTGCGCCATATCTTGGTGGGCCTGGGCGGCCGCGGCGGCGGCATTCCTCGTCAGAGTGGCTTCGAGATCACTGCCGCCTCGGAGGTGATGGCGGTGCTGGCCCTGGCCGACTCCCTGACCGACCTGCGCCGGCGGCTGGGCCGGCTGATCGTGGGGCTGGATCGCGACGGCGAGGCGATCACCGCCGAGCAGATCGGCGCCGCCGGTGCCATGACGGTGCTGCTTCGCGAGGCCCTCAAGCCAAACCTGCTGCAGACCCTGGAGCATGCCCCGGCGCTTATCCATGCCGGCCCCTTCGGCAACATCGCCCATGGCAACTCGTCCATCGTCGCCGACCGCATCGGACTGCATGCCGGCGACTACCTGGTCACCGAGGCGGGCTTCGGTGCCGACATGGGGGCCGAGCGCTTCTTCAACATCAAGTGCCGCGCCTCGGGCCTGGTTCCGGATGCCGCTGTGCTGGTGGCCACGGTGCGCGCCCTGAAGTACCACGGCGGCCGCCACCGGGTAACCGCCGGCCAGCCGCTGCCCGACGCCCTCTTCGCCGAGCACCCCGAGGAAGTCTGGGAAGGCGGCGCCAACCTGCTCAAGCAGATCGACAACATTCGCGCCCACGGCATCACCCCGGTGGTGGCGATCAACGCCTTCCCCAGCGACCATACAAGCGAACACGACGCCATCCGCGAGCTGTGCGCGTCGGTGGGAGTCCGGGCGGAGCTCTCCACCCATGTGTTGGATGGCGGCGAGGGGGCCCGCCCCCTGGCCCAGGCGCTGACCGGGGCAATCGACGAGGCCAACGAAGCTGGCAATGGCTTCCACTTTCTTTACCCGGACGAGCTACCGCTGACGGAGAAGATCGAACGCATTGCCACGCGGCTCTACGGCGCCGAGGGAGTCGACTTTGCTCCGGCGGCCCTGGCACGCCTGGAGGCGTGGCAGCGCCAGGGCTATGGCGGGTTGCCGGTGTGCATCGCCAAGACCCATCTGTCGCTATCGCATGACCCGAGAAGGCTCGGCGCCCCCACGGGGTGGCGGCTGCCGGTGCGCGAAGTGCGCCTCTCCGCCGGGGCCGGCTTTGTCTATGCCCTGGCCGGGGACATCCTGACGCTGCCGGGGCTTGGCGCCTCCCCCGCGGCCAGGCGCATCGATATCGACGAGGACGGCAATACCGTTGGGCTCTACTGACCCTAAAGGCCGAGCCGGTCCCGGGTGGCGTAGTACCAGGCGCCCAGGGCGGAGAGTGGCACCCGCAGCAGGCGCCCGCCCGGGAAAGGCAGATGGGGAATGCCGGCGAAGGCGTCGAAGCGCTCGCCCTGACCGTGCATCACCTCGGCGATCAGCCGCCCCGCCAGGTGAGTTGCTGTGACCCCGTGGCCAGAGTAGCCCTGGGCGTAGTAGACGCTGCCGTTAATCACGCCGAACTGAGGCAAGCGGTTAAGCGTCATCAGGAAGGTGCCACTCCAGGCGTGGTCCACTTTGACATCGGCCAACTGGGGGAAGGTGTCGAGCATCTTGGGGCGGATCACCGCGGTGATGTCCGCCGGATCGTCGCCGCCATAGTTGACCCCGCCTCCGTAGAGCAGGCGGTGGTCGCGGGTCAGCCGGTAGTAGTCGAGCAGGTAATTGCCGTCCTCCACCGCCTTGCCGCGAGGAATCAGCGCGTGCGCGCGCGCCTCGCCCAGCGTCTCGGTGGCGATGATCTGGGTGCCGCAGGGCATGGACTTGCCTTCGATCTCCGGCAGCACGCCGCGCAAGTAGGCATTACCCGCCATCACCACCCGCTCGGCGCTCACCCGCCCGAGGGCGGTGCGCAGAGTGACCGGCTCACCGTGGATCACCTCCACCACCGCCGACTGCTCGAAGATGCGCCCGCCGAGGGTCTCCACCGCGGTGGCCTGGCCCAGCACCAGGTTGAGAGGATGAAGGTGGCCGCCGCCGTGATCCACCAGGGCACCCACGTAACGGTCGGAATTCACCTCGCGCTTGACCCCCGCTCCCTCCAGCAGCTCCAGCTCCCAATAGCCGTAGCGCTCCCACACTGCCTTGTGCTCACGCAGCCCTTCGAACTGCTTGCGGTTGCAGGCGGCGAAGAGATTGCCGTCGCGCAGGTCACAGTCGATGGCGTACTTTGCCACCCGCTCGCGGATGATTCGGTTGCCTTCGAAGGCCATGTCACCCAGCGCCCGTGCGGTCTCGGCGCCGTACTTGGCCTCGATCACGTCCATGTCGCGACTGTAACTGTTGACGATCTGGCCGCCATTGCGTCCGGAGGCACCGAAGCCCACCCGGGCGGCCTCCAGCACCACTACCGACAGGCCACGCTCGGCCAGGTGCAGCGCCGCTGAGATGCCGGTGAAGCCGGCCCCCACCACGCAGACGTCGCAGTCGACGTCTCCCTCCAGTACCGGGCGTTCGGGGGCGGCATTGGCGGTGGCAGCGTACCAGGAAGCCACGTGCTCCTGCGGCGGGGTCATAGGTTCACTCCCGTGTTGTCAAACGCTTAGCAACAGGAACTCGCGCTCCCAGGAGCTGATCACACGTTTGAAGTTCTCGTTCTCCACCCGCTTTACGGCCACGAAACCGGTCAGGAACTTGCTGCCCATGTAGGTCGAGAGCTCGGCACAGTGCTCCATGCGTTCCAGGGCCTGCTCCAGGGTAAAGGGCAGGCGCAGGTTGCGTCGCTCGAAGGCGCGCCCCTGCACCGGGGCAGAGGGGTTGACCTTCTCGAGCATGCCCAGGTAGCCGCAAAGCAGGCTCGCCGCAATGGCCAGGTAGGCGTTGGCATCGGCCCCGGGCAGGCGGTTCTCCACCCGACGGTTCTGGGGGGTGGAGTCCGGCACGCGCAGCCCACAGGTGCGGTTCTCTTCGCCCCACTCCACGTTGACCGGCGCCGAGGTATCAGGCAGGAAGCGCCGGAAGGAGTTGACGTTGGGCGCCATTAGCGGCAGCGCCTCGGGTATGAACTTCTGCAGCCCCCCGAGGTGATGCAGGAAGCGCTGGTTCATGCTGCCGTCGGGGTTGGAAAAGAGGCTGCGGCCGCTGTCGGTCTCCACCACGCTCTGGTGGATATGCATGGCGCTCCCCGGCTCGTTGGTCACCGGCTTGGCCATGAAGGTGGCCGCCACGTCATGCTTGAGCGCCGCTTCGCGCATGGTGCGCTTGAACAGGAATACCTGGTCGGCCAGCACCAGGGGGTCGCCGTGACGGAAGTTGATCTCCATCTGGGCAGTGCCTTCCTCATGCACCAGGGTATCGATATCGATGCCCTGGGCCTCACACCAGTCATACATGTCCTCGAACAGCGGGTCGAACTCGTTGGCGGCATCGATGGAGAACGATTGGCGACCGGTCTCCTGGCGACCGCTGCGGCCGATGGGCGGCTGCAGCGGCAGGTCCGGGTCCTCGCAGCGCTTGGTGAGGTAGAACTCCATCTCCGGCGCCACGACCGGCCGCCAGCCCTGTTCGGCATAGAGCGCCAGCACCTTCTTGAGCTGGTTACGCGCCGACAGCTCGATGGGGTTACCGCGCTTGTCGTAGCAGTCATGGATCACCTGGGCGGTGGGCTCCAGGGCCCAGGGTACCGGGTAGGCGGCGTTGGGATCCGGCTTGCAGATCATGTCGATATCGGCGGGGTCGAGCAGCGAATAGTAGAGCTCGTCCTCGACGTAGTCGCCGGTCACCGACTGCAACAGCACGCTCTCGGGCAGACGCATGCCCTTCTCGGCCACGAACTTCGACACCGGGGCGATCTTGCCCCGGGCGATACCGGTGATGTCCGAGACCAGGCACTCCACCTCGGTGATGCGTCGCTCCTTGAGCCAGCTTTCCAGGTCTTTCATGGGCACCTCGTCATAGTCGGTCGCGCAACTTGTAGAACGTCGTGGCCAGCACCAGCAGCGGCGTGCGCAGTCGATCACCACCCGGGAAGCGCCTGTGTGGCATGGCGGCGAAGACGTCGAAGCGCTCGCTCTGCCCGGCAATGGCCTCGCTCATCAGCTTGCCGGCGAGCCCCGCCAGGGCCATACCGTGCCCGGAATAGCCCTGGGCATAGTAGAGGTTGGGGGCCAACCGGCCGAAGTCCGGCGCGCGATTGAGGGTGATGGCCACCTCACCGCCCCAGCGGTAGTCGATGCCCATGCCGCGCAGCACAGGGAAGAGACGAGCGATCTTGGCGTCCATGCGCGCCTGCAGCCCGCGCGGCTCACGGCCTGTATAGCTCACCTCGCCGCCGTAGATCAGCCGCCGGTCGCCGGAGAGACGGTAATAGTCGAGGACGAAGTTGGCATCCGACAGGGCATCGCCACGGGGCAGCACCTGGGCGACCTGCATGGCGGAAAGAGGCTCGGTGGCGATGACGTAGTTGGCGGCGCGCATCACCCGTCCCGCCAGCTCCGGCACCAGGCCGTGCACGAAGGCGTTGGTGCCCAACACCACGAAATCGGCGGTGACGCTACCGCCGGGGGTGATCACCCGATGAGGCGACCCGCGCTGGATCTCAAGCGCCGGACTTCCCTCGTGCACCACGGCACCAGCCTGGCGGGCGGCCCGGGCGAGCCCCAGCGTATAGTTGAGGGGGTGAAGGTGTCCGGCCTCGCTCTCGTACAGGGCCCCGGGATAGGCGTCGGTGACCACGTGCTCGCGCAGGGCGTCACCCTCGAGCCAGGTCAGCGCTGCGTAGCCGAAGTCCCGGGCCAGACGGTCGCGCATGGCCTTGAGCTCGCGCACATGGCGGGGCTTGATGGCGGCGTGCAGGTAGCCCCAGGAGAGCTCGCAGGGGATGGCGTGGCGTTCGACAAGCTCCGCGGTGAGCGCCACCGCCTCGCGGCTCATGGCCCAGACCTCCCGGGCCCGCTCCAGGCCCAGCGCCTGTTCCACGGTGGCGATATCGGTCCCCAGCCCCGGCAGGATCTGACCGCCGCTGCGCCCGGAGGCGCCGAAGCCGATCTCGGCGGCTTCCAGAAGCACCACCGAGTAGCCTCGCTCGGCCAGGTGCAGCGCGGCCGAACAGCCGGTGATTCCGCCACCGATCACGCAGACGTCGGCTCGGGTCTCCCCCGCCAGGGGTGGACAAACGCCAAGGTCGACGGCGATGGAGTCGCGGTACCAGGAATCGGGACGCCGGTTCAACGAGGACATGTCACGTGCCTGTGCCTCCCTGCGCGGGGCGCTCCGCTGGGAGTGGGAACTTCATGATCCAGCGCAGACCGGGCAAGCCGGGTCACGGGGCACCCGGAAGTGGCGCCACTGGCCGCTGAGGCCGTCGAAGGTGGAGAGCCCCTGGTGGGGCCTTCCGGCGCCGCTTAGCAGCTTGATCGCCTCCAGCGCCTGGAAGCTGCCGATCAGTCCCACCAGCGGCGCCACCACGCCGCTCTCGGCGCAGGAGAGTGCCTCGTCACCGCTGCCATCCGGCGGGTAGAGGCAGGCGTAGCAGGGACCCTCGGGATCGCGAGGGTCGAACACCGCCAGCTGCCCGGAGAAGCGGATCGCCGCCCCGGACACCAGCGGTACGCCGACGGCCCGGCAGGCAGCGTTGATAGCGTAGCGGCTGGAGAAGCGGTCGGTGCAGTCGAGCACCAGGTCGGCCGCGGCCACTGCCGCCGCCATGCCTTCCCCCTCCAGATGGGTAGTCAGGGTCTCGATGCGGCAGTCCGGGTTGAGGGCCAGCGCCGACTCCCGGGCCGACTCGGCCTTGTTGCGTCCCAGGTCCGCCTCGCCATGGGCAATCTGGCGCTGCAGGTTTGAGAGCTCCACTGCGTCGGCGTCGGCAAGGGTCAGGCGCCCCACCCCGGCGGCGGCCAGGTAGAGGGCTACCGGCGAACCCAGGCCGCCGGCACCGACCACCAGGGCGTGGCCCGCCAGCAGCCGCTCCTGACCCTCGATGTCGATGGGTTCAAGCATGATCTGGCGGCTGTAGCGCAGCAGGTCGGCATCATTCATGGTCGCAGTCACTTGTCCTCGAACTCCTCGAAATCGGGCACGTGGAGAGAGAACTCCTCTTTGACCTCCTCCATCACCACGTAGCTCTTGGACTCCTTGACCCCAGGCAGGGTCAGCACCACGTCGCCAAGCAGCTGGCGATAGGCGGACATCTCGGGAATGCGACACTTGAGGATGTAGTCGAACTGACCGGAGACCAGGTGACACTCCTGAATCTGGGGAAGCTTCGCCACGGCGCGGCGAAACTCGTCGAACACCGCTGGCGACTGGGTCTCCAGGCTGATCTCCACGAACACCAGCAGGTTGGCCTTGAGCGTCCTGGGGTCCAGCACCGCCTTGTAGCCGCGGATGACCCCGGCCCGTTCCAGGCGCTTGACCCGCTCCAGACAAGGGGTCGTTGAGAGGCCCACCTGGGCGGCCAGGTCCACGTAAGAGATGCGAGCATTGTCCTGCAGGCTGCGCAGGATCTTCAGGTCGATGCGGTCAAGCGAGCGGGTCTTGGGTTTCATTGTCGTCTTAGTCACGCCGGACGTGGGTGGCTTGACACGCCGCCTTGACAGACGATTTGACTGAAAACACCCAGGCCGGCGCGGGCTATCTGGTGTTCGGTCTGGAAATCACGGCGGCGGTTGGAGCTTTCATCTGCCATTGGTGTACCACAGCCGAGCGCACCACTTCCAGCCGCGACCTCAACGACTCGCGACTCTTCCCAGGCTGACGCGTTCATGGCCCCCGAGATCACGCTGCGTTGCGACCTCCCGATAGCCGGCGGTCAGCAGCGCCTCGCGCACCGCCTTGGCCTGGTCGCCGCCATGCTCCAGCAGCAGCCAACCGCCGGGCAACAAGTGCCCCTGGGCCTCTGCCACCAGGCGGCAGAGGTCGGCCAGGCCACCCCCGTCTGCCACTAGAGCCGAGCGCGGCTCGAAGCGCACGTCGCCCCGGTCCAGGTGCGGGTCATCATCGGCGAGATAGGGCGGGTTGGAAACGATCAGATCGAAACACTCGCTGGCGACACCACGCCCCAGGGCCGAGAACCAGTCACCGTGGCGAAACACGGCGTTGGCCAAGGCGTGATGCTCGGCGTTGCGCTGGGCAAGCGCCACGGCTTCGGGCTGGATATCCACGCCAAGCACTCCCCAGCCGGGCCGCTCGCTGGCAAAGGCCAGGGCAATGGCGCCACTGCCGGACCCCAGGTCCAGCAGGCGCCCAGTGTTCGCGGCCGACTTCTCCAGGGCGGCCTCTACCAGGGTCTCGGTGTCGGGACGCGGAATCAGGGTGCTGGGGTCGGTGGCAAGCCGAAGCCCCCAGAACTCCCGCTCCCCGGTAAGATAGGCCACCGGCTGGCCGGCGGCACGGGCCGCCAGCAGCGCTTCGAAACGGGCCCGTTCCAGGGTCGACGCTTGTCGATCTCCCCAGGTGTAGAGCCAGGCGCGGTCGACACCGAGCACATGGCAGAGCAGTACCTCGGCATCGAGTCCCGCCGAGGGCGAACCGGCGCCCCGGAGCCGGCCGGCGGCCCTGGCAAGCAGGGTGTCGAGGCGGATTATCCCATCCTGCACGCTAGTTCTCCTGCTGCAGGGCGGCGAGCTGCTCGGCCTGGTACTCGTGGATCAACGGTTCGATCACCTCGTCGAGCTGCTCGCCGCTAACCACTTCGTTAAGCTTGTAGAGCGTCAGGTTGATACGGTGGTCGGTGACCCGGCCCTGAGGAAAGTTGTAGGTGCGAATGCGCTCGCTGCGATCGCCGGACCCTACCAGGCTCTTGCGCTCGTCGGCCCGAGCCTGACGGCGACTCTCCACCTCGGACTGCCGGAGCCGAGCGGCGAGCAGCGACATCGCCTTGGCGCGGTTCTTATGCTGGCTGCGCTCCTCTTGGCACTCCACCACCACGCCGCTGGGCAGGTGGGTGATACGAATGGCCGAGTCGGTGGTGTTGACGTGCTGGCCACCGGCGCCACTGGAGCGAAAGGTATCAACGCGCAGGTCGTTGGCGTTGATGTCGATATCGCCCATCGCCTCGACCTCGGGCATCACTGCCACGGTGCAGGCCGAGGTGTGGATCCGTCCCTGGGACTCGGTAGCCGGCACCCGCTGCACCCGATGGGCGCCGGACTCGAACTTGAGCCGCGCGTAGACGCCGTCACCCTTGACCCGCGAGATGATCTCCTTGTAGCCACCCTGATCGCCGTGGCTGACGCTGACCACCTCGACCCTCCAGCCGTGCTTCTCGGCATAGCGGGAGTACATTCGGAAGAGATCGCCGGCGAACAGGGCCGCCTCGTCGCCGCCGGTGCCGGCGCGCACCTCCAGGAAGACGCTGCGATCGTCATCCGGGTCGCGGGGCACCAGCAACTGCTTGAGCCGCACGTCCAGTGCCTCCAGCTTTTCTCGCCCTTCGGCCATTTCCAGCTCGGCCAGCTCGCGCATCTCCGGATCGCTGTCGGAGACGAGCTGCCGGGCACCCTCGATGTCCCCCTCGATGGCGAGGTACTCGCGCCAAGCCTCGACCAGGGCTTCAAGCTCGGCATACTCCCGGGAGTAGTCGCGGAAACGGGCCTGGTCGCCGATCACTTCGGGCTCCGCCAGCAGGGCGGCGAGCTCTTCGAAGCGCTCGTCGAAGGCGTCGAGGCGCTGACGCAGGGAAGCTTTCATGAGTCGGTCCTATCGGGTCGTGTCGGAGGTGGCGTCAAGCAGCAGCGTGGCAGCGGCCTCGAGCAGGTCATGGCGCTCGGCGGAAGCTGCCTCGCGCAGGGCCACGGTGGGATGGTGCAGCAGCCGGTTGGTAAGCTGGTGGGCCAGGCGATGAATCACCGCTTCGGGATCCTCGCCGCGCGCCAGGCGGGCCAGCGCCTGCGCTTCGGAGTGCTCGCGCAGCGCCCCGGCACGCTCGCGAAAGTCGCGTATCACCTCACCGCCGCTGCGGATACGCCGCTCGTGGAGCCAGGCCCCCACGCCATGATCGATCAGCGATTCGGCCTGATCGGCGGCCACCTGCCGATGGCGGCGGTTCTCCTCGATCACCTCCTGCAAGTCATCGACGGTATACAGGAAGATGTCGGAGAGCTTGCCCACCTCGGGCTCGATGTCCCGGGGCACGGCGATGTCGACCATGAAGATGGGGCGGTGGCGACGCTTCTTGAGCGCTCGCTCCACCATGCCCTTGCCGAGGATTGGCAGCGGAGCCGCCGTGGAGGTGATGACGATATCGGCCTCCACCAGAGCGTCGGGAATGGCGTCCAGGGCGATGGCCCTCGCGCCCAGTGGTCCGGCAAGCAGCTCGGCGCGCTCGCGGGTACGATTGGCCACGGTCAGCTGGCGAACGCCGGCCTCATGAAGGTGGCGGGCCACCAGTTCGATGGTCTCGCCGGCGCCGATCAGCAGCGCCCGGGCGCGACCGAAATCGTCGA
>CAYWBG010000010.1:0-31390 GCA_964456005.1 uncultured Halomonas sp. | reverse complement strand
GCCACTCGAAGTTGGGGAACTCCTCGGCCAGCTGGTCGTACTCCTCGTTGTAGAACGTCTCGCGCCAGGAGCGCGCGCCGTACCAGAACGAGATCTTGCGATCGGTTTTAAGACGCTTGAGCTGATCGAAGATGTGGCTGCGCATTGGCGCCATGCCGGCCCCGCCGCCGACGAAGATCATCTCGGCGTCGGTATCCTTGGCGAAGAATTCGCCGAATGGCCCCATCACGGTCACCTTGTCACCCGGCTTCAGGGCGAAGACGTAGGTGGACATCAGGCCCGGAGGATGGTTTGTGTTGGGCGGTGGCGTGGCGATGCGGATGTTGAACTTGAGGATACCCACTTCTTCCGGGTAGTTAGCCATGGAGTAGGCGCGAATGACTTCCTCATCGTTCTTGTGGGAGATCTTGAAGAGGTCGAATTTCTCCCAGTCGCCTCGATACTCCTCCTCGATATCGAAGTCCTTGAAGGAGATATCGTAGGGCGGCGCCACCAACTGCACGTAGCCGCCGGCCCGGAAGTCGACGTTCTCGCCTTCGGGCAGTTTGAGGTTGAGCTCCTTGATAAAGGTGGCGACGTTGGGGTTGCTGATGACCTCGCACTCCCACTTCTTGACCCCGAAGACCTCCTCGGGCACTTCGATCTTCATGTCCTGCTTCACCGGCACCTGACAGGAGAGGCGCCACCCCTCCTTCTTCTCGCGCATGGTGAAGTGGGATTCCTCAGTGGGCAGGATGGCACCGCCACCCTCATCCACGCGGCACTTGCACTGGGCGCAGGAGCCGCCCCCGCCACAAGCGGAAGAGAGGAAGATGCCATTTGCGGCCAAGGTGTTGAGTAGCTTGCCGCCGGCTTGTGTCGTCAAGGTGTGTTCGGGGTCACCGTTGACCTCGATTTGCACATCACCGCTGCTGACAAGCTTGCTGCGTGCCGCCAGGATCACCCCAGTCAGACCGATAACGATCAGGGTGAACATGAAGACACCGAGCAAGATGACGGATGTTTCAACCATGTCGGTTTCCTATTGGCTGTGAGTAACCGGTTTCCCGACGGCGCCGCGCGCCGCCGGAAAAGTGTCCTGGCTTAGAGCTGGATACCGGAGAAGGACATGAAGCCCAGCGACATCAGACCCACGGTGATGAAGGTGATGCCCAGCCCCTGCAGGGAGCCGGGAACGTCGCTGTACTTTAGCTTCTCGCGGATACCGGCCAGCGCCGTGATGGCCAGCGCCCAGCCAACCCCGGAGCCGAAGCCGTAGACCACGGATTCGCCGAAGTTGTAGTTACGCTCGACCATGAACAGCACGCCGCCGAGGATGGCGCAGTTCACGGTGATCAGCGGCAGGAACACGCCCAGCGCGTTGTAGAGCACGGGCACATACTTGTCGAGGAACATCTCGAGGATCTGCACCAGCGCGGCGATAACGCCGATGTAGCTGAGCAGGCCCAGGAAAGACAGGTCGATGTTCTCGGTACCACTGATGCCGGTCCAGGAGAGCGCCCCTTCCGCCAGCAGCACGTTGTAGATGACGTTGTTCACCGGCACCGAAATGGTCAGCACCACGATAACCGCAATGCCGAGACCAAAGGCCGCGGAGACCTTCTTCGAGACGGCAAGGAAAGTACACATGCCTAGGAAGAACGCCAGTGCCAGGTTCTCAACGAAGACCGAGGCAACGAAAAGGCTCAGATAGTGTTCCATGTTACACGGCCTCCTTCGGTTCGGTATTGTGCTTCATCTGGAACTCGTTTTCCTCGATCTGCTCCGGGTTGAACGAGCGCAGCACCCAGATGATCAGGCCGATGATGAAGAATGCGGACGGCGGCAGCAGCAGCAGGCCGTTGGGGACGTACCAGCCACCTTCCTGCACCGGCTGCAGCACGGTGAAGCCGAACACGCTGCCGGAGCCGAACAGTTCACGAAAGAAGCCCACGACCATCAGGATGAAGCCATAGCCGATGCCATTGCCGATGCCGTCGATGAACGACATCTTGGGGCCGTTCTGCATGGCGAAGCCTTCCGCACGCCCCATGATGATGCAGTTGGTGATGATCAGGCCGACGAACACCGAGAGCTGCTTGGACATCTCGTAGGCATACGCCTTGAGGATCTGATCCACCACGATCACCAGGGAGGCGATGATGGTCATCTGGACGATGATGCGAATAGACGAAGGAATGTGGTGCCGGATTAGCGAAACGAACAGGTTCGCGAAGGCACAGACGAAGATGACCGCCAGGGTCATGACCAGCGAAACGCTCATGCTGGTCGTCACCGCCAGCGCGGAGCAGATGCCGAGCACCTGCAGCGCGATGGGGTTGTTCTTGAACAGTGGCGTCATCAAGACGCTTTTAGGAGATGCTTCCGCCATGATCAGGCTCCTTCCGCTTCGAGTTCAACATCGGCGTCCTGGGCGTCATCCCGGTCGACACCGCTGCGGAACTTGGCCAGGTACTCACCAAAGCCTTCCGGACTCAGCCAGAACTGCAGCATGTTGTTGACACCATTAGCCGTCAGGGTCGCGCCGGAGAGGCCATCGATCTCGTGTTCACCGCTACCGGTGCCCTTGACCACGCGAATAGCCGGGGCCAGATCGCCTTCCTCGTCGAAGATTTCCTTACCTTCCCACAGGGCCTGCCAACGCGGGTTGTTGACTTCGGCACCCAGGCCCGGCGTCTCGCTATGCTCGTAGTAGGTGATGCCGACAATGGTATTACCGTCACCTTCCACTGACAGGTAGCCGCGCATCAGACCCCACAGGCCCTGGCCACGGAGAGGCAGGACGATCTGCTCGGGGTCGTCGGGATCACCGACGAGATACACGGTGGCGTAGTTCTCGACGCGAGACAGGCCGGCAATATCGCGCTCGCCGGAGAGGGTGCGGCCGGTGGCCGGGTCTCGCCGTGCCTCGAAATGATCGAAGGTATCCGGGTCGAACCGGTCGGTGTACTCCCCGGTACGCATGTCCACTACCCGCGCAGTGATCTCGCCGAAGGCCGATTCCACATCGATGCCGCTCTCATAGAGGTTGGCAACCCTGAGGATATTAGTCTTGCGGTCGAGTTCCTGGTTGAGCTGCTGCAGGGGCCGAAGGGCCACTGCGGCAGTGGAGACGATGACCGAGCACACGATGCATAGTGCGAAGGCCACCGTCAGAATCTTCTTGATGGAGTTATTACTCTGTGCCATCAGGCTATCTCCTCGGCCGGGGTACCAGTGCGCAGCTTGCGGCGCTTGATGTTGGCCTGTACGAAGAAGTGGTCGATGAGCGGCGCAAAGAGGTTGGCGAAGAGGATCGCCAGCATGATGCCCTCAGGAAAGGCCGGATTCACCACACGGATCAGCACAGTCATTAAACCGATCAGGACGCCAAACAGCAGGCGACCCTGGTTGGTCATGGCGGCGGACACCGGGTCGGTGGCCATGAACACCATACCGAAGGCGAAGCCACCGATCACCAGGTGCCAGTACCAGGGCATAGCGAACATCGGGTTGCTGTCGGAGCCGATCAGGTTGAACAACGCGCTGGTGGCCACCATGCCGAGGAAGACCCCGAGCATGATTCGCCAAGAGGCAATCTTCGTCCACAGCAGCACCGCCGCACCGATCAAGATCGCCAGCGTCGATACCTCGCCCACCGAGCCGGGGATGAAGCCCAGGAAGGCATCCCACCAGCTGAAGGTGCTGGTCAGGGACGCCATGCCATCCTGGAAGGCGATGGACAGGGCAGTCGCGCCGGAATAGCCGTCGGCCGCGACCCATACCGCATCGCCGGAAATCTGGGCCGGATAGGCGAAATAGAGGAAAGCACGACCGGTCAGGGCCGGATTGAGGAAGTTCTTGCCGGTGCCGCCGAAGATCTCCTTGCCGATCACGATACCGAAGGTGATGCCCAGCGCCACCTGCCACAGCGGGATGGTAGCCGGTAGGATCAGCGCATAGAGCACCGAAGTCACGAAGAAGCCCTCGTTGACCTCATGGCCACGCTTGACCGCGAACAGCACTTCCCAGAAGCCACCGACGGCGAAGGTCACCAGGTAGATCGGCAGGAAGTAGGTGGCACCCAGCACGAAGTTGGCCCACAGGCTGCTGGGGTCGTGCCCTGCAGCCAGCGTCATCATGATGGCTTCGCGCCAGCCGGCCATGGAGGCATAGCCAGCATCGATGGCGGTGTTGGCCTGCCAGCCGGCATTCCACATACCGAAGAACATCGCTGGGAAGGTGCACATCCAGACGGTGATCATGATGCGCTTGAGATCCACGCCGTCTCGGACGTGGGCGGTGGTTTTGGCCACGCTGGGCGGCGTGTAGAAAATAGTGTCTACCGCTTCATAGAGCGGGTAGAACTTCTCGTACTTACCACCCTTGTGGAAGTGGGGCTCGAGGTTATCGAGTGTCTGTCGAATCGGCATGGTCAGGCCTCTTTCTCGATCAGGGTGAGATTATCCCGCAGGATGGGGCCGTATTCGTACTTGCCCGGACACACATAAGTGCAGAGGGCCAGGTCCTCTTCATCCAGCTCCAGACACCCGAGCTCCATAGCCGTCTCGATGTCACCAACGATCAGCGAGCGCAGCAGCTGAGTGGGCATGATATCCAGGGGCATCACGGTCTCGTAGTTCCCCACCGGCACCATGGCACGCTCTGAACCGTTGGTGGAGGTGGTCGGCGCGTAGCTCTTCAGTCCGGTGATCTTGGACATATAGATGCCCATGACGGAATGGCGTTCCTTGCCCGGCGACAACCATCCCATGAAGAGGCGCTTGTTGCCCTCCTCGAGGAGGCTGAACTGGTTGTGGAAACGCCCTAGGTAACGCAGGCTGCCTTCGCAGGCGAAACCGGAAAAAACAGAGCCGGAAATCACACGGGTTCCCTCCGGATCGACCACTTCACCGGCAAGTAGTTCCTCGGTACTGGCGCCAACACGAGTGCGCAGCAGGCGCGGCTTCTCGGCCCGCGGCCCGCCCACGGCGACGATCCGTTCCATATCCAGCTTGCCTTCGGCGAAGAGCTTGCCGAACGCAATGACGTCCTGGTAGCCGATGTGCCACACGCGCTTGTGCAAGGCAACGGGTGCAAGGTAGTGGATATGGGTGCCAACCAGCCCGGCCGGGTGAGGCCCGCCGAAGGTCTCGACCTGCACGCCCTTCACGTCACCACCCGGGAGTCGGGCTTCGGGCGCAGTGCAGAGGTAGACATTGCCCTCGGTCAGATGCGCCAGCACCTTGAGACCATCCTCGAACGCCTCAGGCTTTGCGTTGATGATATCGACGGGATCCGGACACAGCGGATGAGTATCCACGGCAGTGACGAAGATGTCCGTGGGGGTACCGTCGATGGCCGGAGTCCGGGAATAGGGGCGCGTACGCAGCGCCGTCCACATGCCGGACTCGACCAGTTGGTCCACTACCACCTGGCGCTCGAGGCTCTCGAGCTTGTCACGCCCATGGGCCTTGAATTCGACGGCTTCCTCGGTTTCATCGACCTTGATCACAACCGAGAGCAGGCGGCGCTTCTCGCCACGGTTGATGGCGACCACCTCGCCGGCAGCCGGCGCGGTGAAGCGCACGCCATCGATCTTCTTGTCGGTGAAGAGCAGTTGGCCCAGCTTGACTCTGTCCCCCTCCTGGACCTCCATGGTCGGCTTCATGCCGACATAGTCGGGTCCCAGGATCGCCACGTGGCGCACGGCCGGCGCATCCTCGATGCGCTGTTCGGGCGCTCCCGCGATGGGGAGATCCAGGCCTTTCTTGACTTCGATCATAGTCTCGCCCAGTTGATGGATCGGATATACGAAGAAAGGGGTTCGAATGGATTCGAATTCTTGTGGTTTCAGTACGTTACCAGTCTGGCCCGAGCGAGACCCGGACCACCCCGAAAAATCATCACTATTATAAAGACAAGGCCGGGCAATGACCACCTGAGCGAAGGTCGCAAGGGGGGTGAAGGACTGAGAGATCTAGGAGGAAGGGACGAGCGCCGTGGGCCGTGGATGATGTCATGACCGTTCTTGGCGTCAACGAAGAAACCCCGCCGGACGCAGCTCCGACGGGGCTTCTGCATTCTCTATCGGCATCTGCCGCCCGTTACTGAGCGGCAGGGCGCCAGGCGCTTGCCGCTGGCGCAGCCCGGAGGGCTATGCCTTGGCCCGCGGCAGCTTGAGGAAGCGCACGTTGGACATGTACTGCAGGATACGGACCACCTGGCAACTGTAGCCGAACTCGTTGTCATACCAGACATAGAGCACAGCGTTCTTGCCGTTGGCGATGGTCGCCTTGGCGTCGACGATGCCGGCGTGGCGATTACCCACGAAGTCGGTAGAAACCACCTCGGGTGAATCGACGTAGTCGATCTGCTTCTGGAACGGCGAATCCAGTGACATGCGGCGCAGGAAGTCGTTGAGAGCCTCGGCGTCGGTCTCCTTCTCCAGGCGCAGGTTGAGGATCGCCATGGAGACGTTGGGCGTCGGAACGCGGATAGCATTACCGGTGAGCTTACCGTCAAACTCCGGAAGCGCCTTGGCCACCGCCTTGGCGGCACCGGTCTCGGTTAGCACCATGTTGAGCGGGGCGCTGCGCCCGCGACGATCACCCTTGTGGTAGTTGTCGATCAGGTTCTGGTCGTTGGTGTAGGCGTGGACCGTCTCCACGTGACCGTGTTCGACGCCGAACTCGTCGTTGAGCACCTTGAGCACCGGCACGATGGCGTTGGTCGTGCACGACGCCGCGGAGAGGATGCGATCATCGCCGGTCAGGTCGTCGTGGTTGATGCCATAGACGATATTCTTGATCTCGCCCTTGCCCGGCGCGGTGAGCAGCGCCTTCGACGCGCCTTTGCACTCCAAGTGCTGGCCCAGGCCCGCCTTGTCACGCCAGATGCCGGTGTTGTCCACTACCACGGCACTGTCGATGCCGTAGGCGGTATAATCGACTTCCTTGGGCGAATCGGCGTAGATCACCTGGATGACGTTACCGTTGGCGGTGATGGTGCGCGCTTCCACGTCGACGCTGATGGTGCCGTTGAAGGGGCCGTGCACGGAGTCGCGACGCAACAGGCTGGCGCGTTTCTCGAGGTCCTTGGCAATATCGCCGCGCCCGCGCACGACGATGGCACGCAGGCGCAGCAGGTTGCCACCGCCGGCCTTCTCCACCAGCACCCGGGCCAGGATGCGGCCGATGCGGCCAAAGCCGTAGAGTACTACGTCCTTGGGTTCGCCATTGTTGCCGCTGGCGTCGTGCTTATCGACGATCTCCTCGAGTTCGCCACGCAGGAAAGCCACGGCATCACCGCCACCCTGCTTCTTGAAGGCTACCCCCAGCTTGCCCACGTCGACGTGCGCAGGACCCAGGTTGAGGTCGATCATCGCCTTAATCAGCGGAAAGGTGTCCTGCACCGAGAGCTCGGTACCCTCGACCTTGCGCACGTAGCGATGGTCCTTCAGGATTCGAATCACGCTGCGATTGAAGAGCGACCGACCGTAGAGGGTAGTGACCACGTTGTTGTGCCGGTAGAGACGGCCGATCATCGGGATCATCTGCTCGGCAAGCGCCTGGTTGTCGTGCCATTCCTGGAAGACGGTATCGGAGGGTTGCTGACTCACGTGAGGCCTCGCTGAAGGGGATGTAAGGGGACAGACGTTATTATCCTGAGCCAGGCCCTGCGGGGCAATCGCAGGATGGTCGCAGCCGCTGTAGGGGTATTACAGGATCGACCATTTGACTACAAGCCGCCGACGGGCTGGTATCATTGGCGATCATTTCGATTCCACCCCAGGACCCCGGCGGGCCTTCACCCGTCGTCAGCCAAACCGACGTGACCATGCCGAATTTCTCGCCGCTTGACCCGCCGCGGCCCCAGGGGCTGCGAGACACATGCTATTGGCAAACACCTCAGGGCAGCGCCGGTGCCCTGGCGTTGGCCCACCTGGCCGATGATGCCCCGCTGCTGGTCATCACTGCCGACACCGCTCAGGCACTTCGCCTGGAGAACGAGCTGCGCTTCTTCAGTCGGGTGCCCGTTCTCCCCTTTCCCGATTGGGAAACCCTACCCTACGACAGCTTCTCTCCCCATCAGGACATCGTCTCGGCACGACTGCGCACCCTGCGCCGCTTGCAGGATGGCGAACACGGTATCGTGCTGGTTCCCATCAACACCCTCATGCAGCGCCTGCCGCCGGTGGAGTACATCGCCGGCCGCGTGATGAGCCTCGCTGTCGGCCAGACACTGGATCGGGAGCGCTTCCGGGACGCTCTCTCTAGGGCGGGTTACAGAGCGGTAGAGACCGTCTACGAACATGGCGAATACGCCCTGCGTGGCGCCCTCATCGATCTCTTCCCCATGGGCAGCGAGTCGCCACTGCGTATCGATCTGTTTGACGACGAGATCGACACCCTGCGCCATTTCGACCCCGACACCCAGCGCAGCCTGGAGCAGGTCGAGACGGTAGAACTCCTTCCGGCCCACGAGTATTCGCTGTCGCGCAGCGCCATCGCCTGTTTTCGCGAAGGCTTCGAGACCCTGTTCGATGTCGACCCGCGCCAGTGCCCGCTCTATGTGGATGCCCTCAAGGGCATACCCTCCCCCGGCCTGGAGCAGTACTTGCCGCTGTTCTTCGAACAGACGGCCACCCTGTTCGAACACCTCTCCACTACCACCCGTGTGGCGTTGCTTCCCGGCGTTTTCGAGGCCGCCGAGCACCACTGGTCGGCCATCGAGAGTCGCTTCGAGAACCTCGGCGTCGACCCCACCCGCCCATTGCTGCCACCCCACCAGGCCTTCGTGCCCGTGCAAGAGGTGTTCGGCGCCATCAAGCGCCATCCGCGGGTAGCGCTCACCGACGATGCCGAACATCGCCACGCCCTGACGCCGGCCACTCAGTCGCCACCCAGCGTGGGGGTCAACGCCCGAGCCAAGGAGCCCCTGGCGGCGCTGTCTGACTTCCTGGAGAGCCACACCGACACCCGAGTGCTGTTCGTGGCGGAATCCCGGGGGCGCCGAGAGGCCCTGGAGGAGGCGCTGGCGCCACTGCATCTTGACCTGCCCCACGTCGACGACTTCGCCGGCTTCCTCGCGACTGACGCCCGCCTGGGCATCACCGAAGGCGATATCGAGGCCGGTCTCTGGCTGACCGACCCCGCCCTGGCGGTAATCAGCGAGGCGGAGCTCTACGGCGAGGTGGTACGCCAGAGCCGCCGCCGCGAGAAGGCCACCGACGCCGACGAGCTGGCGATCCGCCACCTCTCGGAGCTGCGACCCGGCGCCCCGGTGGTCCACCAGGCACACGGCGTGGGCCGCTACAAGGGTCTGGAGGCGATCGAGGCGGGCGGCCAGGCCGCCGAGTTCGTGACCCTGGAGTATGCCGACGGCGCCCGGCTCTATGTGCCGGTGGAGAGCCTGCACCTGATCTCCCGCTACGCTGGCGCCGACGACGAACTCGCCCCGCTAAATCGGCTGGGCTCCGACCAATGGGACAAGGCGCGCCGCAGGGCAGCCGAGAAGATCCGCGATACCGCCGCCGAGCTGCTCGACATCTACGCCCGCCGCGAGGCTCGCGAAGGCTTCGCCTGCTCGCTGCCGGACGCCGAGTATGCGCGCTTCGCCGCCGCCTTCCCCTTCGAGGAGACCCCGGACCAGCGTGCCGCTATCAAGGCGGTCATCGGGGACATGACAGCGCCACGTCCCATGGATCGAGTGGTCTGCGGCGACGTGGGCTTCGGCAAGACCGAGGTGGCCATGCGCGCCGCCTTCCTGGCGGTGCACTCCGGCCGCCAGGTGGTGGTGCTGGTGCCGACCACCCTGCTCGCCCGTCAGCACTTCGAGAATTTCCGCGACCGATTCGCCGATACCGCGGTCAATATCGAGCTGGTCTCGCGCTTCACCGCGGGCAAGGGACAGAGCGCGGCCTTGCAACGCATCGAGGCCGGGGAGGCCGATATCGTCATCGGCACCCACAAGCTACTCTCGAAGTCGACGAAGCTGCCGAAGATGGGCCTCTTGATCATCGACGAGGAGCACCGCTTCGGGGTGGCCCAGAAGGAGCGCCTGAAGAGCCTGCGCGCCGAAGTGGATATCCTCACCATGACGGCCACGCCCATCCCGCGCACCCTCAACATGGCGATGAGCGGCATCCGCGACCTCTCCATCATCGCCACGCCACCGGCGCGGCGGCTGTCGGTCAAGACCTTCGTGCAGCAGCGCGACCAGGCGGTCATCAAGGAGGCGATCCTGCGCGAGATTCTGCGTGGCGGCCAAGTCTACTTCCTGCACAACGAAGTCAAGACCATCGAGACCGCGGCGGAGACGGTCCGCGAACTAGTGCCAGAGGCCCGTGTCGGCGTGGCCCACGGCCAACTGCCGGAGCGCTCGCTGGAACGAGTGATGTCGGACTTCTACCACAAGCGTTTCAACGTCCTGGTCTGCTCTACCATCATCGAGACCGGGATCGATGTGCCCAGCGCCAACACCATCGTCATCGAGCGCGCCGACAAATTTGGCATGGCCCAGTTGCACCAGCTACGCGGCCGCGTGGGGCGCAGCCACCATCAGGCCTACGCCTACCTGCTCGCTCCTCCCCCCAAGGCCATGTCCCGAGACGCCGCAAAACGCCTGGAGGCCATCGCCGGGGCCGAGGAGTTGGGCGCGGGTTTCACGCTCGCCAGCCACGACATGGAGATCCGCGGCGCCGGGGAGTTGCTCGGGGATGAGCAGAGTGGACAGATGGAGGCGATCGGCTACGGCCTCTATATGCAGATGCTCGACCGGGCCGTGGCGGCCATTCGCGCCGGCAAGACCCCCAATATCGAAGCGCCCCTAGATGAGGGCGTGGAGGTGAGCCTCGGCCTGCCGGCCCTGATCCCCAACGACTACCTCCACGATGTCCAGCAGCGCCTGGTGATGTACAAGCGTATCGCCAGCGCCGCCAACGAGGCCGAACTCAAGGAGCTGCAGGTGGAGATGGTTGACCGTTTCGGGCTGTTACCAGGTCCGGTGAAGACCCTGCTGCGCCAGACTCGACTACGCCAGCGTGCCGAACGCCTGGGCATCGTCAAGCTCGAGGCGGGCCCCGAGCGCGGCCGGATGATCTTCGGCGGCCAGACCCGCGTCGACCCGCTGACCCTGGTCAACCTGATCCAGCAAGACCCCCAGCGCTATCGACTCGACGGCGCCGACACCCTCCGCTTCGAGATCGACATGGAGAAGGAGGAAACCCGCTTCCAGGTGGTAGAACAGCTGCTCGAGGTGCTCAACCGCAAGGCCGAGGCGGCATAGCGAGGGCTTCAAGCGCCAAGGCGTAAGCGAAAAGGAAACCCTGCCTTGGCAACTGGTGGCCTTTGGCGAGGCGAAAAGCTGGCGAAGCGACTCGTCTCAAGGCAATCTATACTCCTTAACACTCATCGCCGAATTCCCAGGGCGCCGGGCCAGGATTCGCCAGGTGCCCCCACCATGGCTGCGTCGACCACCCGCCGACGCCCCGCACGAGACCCCATGACGTTGAAGAACATCACGACACTGGTCAGGCGCACCGCCCGCTGCGCCATCACCCTGGGCCTATTCGCCCTTCTTAGCGCCACCGCCGTGGCCGAGGAGCACGAGTTGCCGAGGGGCCACTTCCCCCTGCCCGAGGAGGGCCGGGTGATCGGCGAGAACTACACCCTCACGATCGGGAAAGGCGATACCCTGGTGGACCTCGCCAGGAAACACAATGTGGGCTATGAGGCCATCCGCATGGCCAACCCGGACGTCAGCCTCTGGGCCCCCTTCGAAGGCACCGAGGTCACCATCCCCAACCGGCACATCCTGCCCGACGCCCCCCGTGAAGGCATCGTGGTCAATCTCTCCGAGCTACGTCTCTACTACTATTCCGCCCCCGGCGTGGTGGAGACCTATCCCATCAGCGTAGGCCGCGAGGGCTTCTCCACCCCGGTGGGCGTCACCCGCACCACCGTCAAGGTTAAGGACCCGGCCTGGTCGCCGCCCCGCTCCATGCGCGCCGAAGCCGCCGCCCGTGGCGAGCCACCGCCCGCCGTGGTGCCCCCCGGCCCGGACAACCCCCTGGGCCGCCACGCCATCCTTCTCGGCCTGCCCAGCTACCTGATCCATGGCACCAACCAGCCCGATGGCGTCGGCATGCGTGTCAGCCGCGGCTGTATCCGCATGTTCCCCGAGGATATCGAGTCCCTCTACGAGCGCGTTCCCAGCGGCACCCGGGTAAACATCATCGACCAGCCCTTCAAGGCCGGCTGGTCGGCGGATGGCGTGCTCTACGCCCAGTCCTTTCCCCAGCTGGAGGAGAACCAGGGCAGTTTCGAGCCCCTACTCAACGCCATCGAGGCGGTGACCCGTGCCTTCGGCGACGAGCAGCCCCCTGTGGACTACGCCCGCCTGCGCGCACTGGTCGAGACCCCTGACGGCATGCTCGTCTCGCTGCTGCGGACCGCCGAAGAAGGCCAACCCTCCGCGCCCCGTGAAGCCGACGACCTGTTCGGCGGTGAGCTGGAACTAAGCGGGCGCTGACACTCCCCGCCCGCCGCATCAGGGCGTCGAGAGCCCGGTTGACCGCGACCCGGCGTTAAAAACAGGGAGACCCCGCCTCGGCGGGGTCTCCCTGAACAGCAGAACCGCCACTGCCCGAGGGCAGTAGCGGCACTCCATGCGGAATTACTTCTGCATGGAGCGCTGGAACATGCGGTTCATCTCGTCACGGTTCTGCTCGGACATCTGCAGAGCCGCCTGGGCGTCACGCTGCGCCTGGTTGGCGGTGTTCTGAGCCTGGGTCGCGATGCTCCGTGCTTCGGCAGCGTCGGCCTGAGCGGACTCAGCGGTCATACGAACCTCATCCAGAGCAGCGTTAGAGGCACAACCTGCCAGAATGGCCAGGGATGCAGCGGCGGCTGTCAGCTTCAGGGTGGTCTTCAGAGTCATGGTGTTCTCCTTGAGTCTTCCTTGGGTACTGCGTTGGTGATTGCCTTGTATCAGGCGTCCTGCACATGCAGGCCATCTTGCAGCGACTTGTGCTGCGAAGCACAGGAGTCAAACGCTGTTTTATAATACACGTGGGCGCTTGTCCATAGCTTTGAACGTCCCTTGCGCATGTAAAGCCTAGCGGATCACGACGCGAGTGCCAATGTCGATCAACGAGGCGAGGCGCTCAATCTCATCATCGGTCACCGCCACGCACCCCTGTGTCCAGTGGAACTGCTGGTGAATCTCCGGGTCGCCCTTGCCGATACCATGGATGCCGATGAAGCCGCCCAGGGCGGTCTGCTGGGGCGGGTAGCCCCTACGTCGGTAGTAGTCGAAGTAGTCATCGTAATCTTGCTGGGTAAATACGCCCTCATCCAGCGCCATGCGTGCATGGGTGGGCGTCGGATAGTCCAGGCCGATAAAGATGTGCCAATCACTCTCGCGATTGAAGCGGTTGACCCGAAACTCGCCCAGCGGAGTCACGTTGCTGCCGCGCAGCCTGGCCGGCTTGGCGCCGCTGCGCCCCAGGGAGATCGGCGCGAAGCGCTCCACCTCACGGTTGCCACGATAGAGAGTCAGAGTCGCCTCGCGGTCATCCACCAGCACCCACAGTTCGTTATCGTGGCGCGGGAGGTGGGCACGCGAGAGGAGGGTCTCCATCAGGTTGGCCCGAGCAGCGTCCGCGGCGAGCAGTGCGAAAGGGGCGCTCAGTGCCATCAGGGTAAAGCGGCGGCGGGAGAGAGGTTTCATGGGGTGACACTCGACTCGGGTCGGGCCGGACGCCACGGGCGGGTCGGGCCCGACGCGACGCGTGGAATTCATTAACGTTTATAGCGCAGCTGGCCCCTGCTGTCAGCAAAGGTTGCAATGGATAATACACCATGTCGGTTCCCGCATTCCTTAGGTTGACTGTCAAGGGGCACCGACCTGAGCCGTGTCATGGTACCACCTCTCCAGGCCATCTAGGCTGTGGGGACCGAAGTCTCCACCGCTTCGGCTTTCGATCCAAGGAGTTTGCCATGTCCGCGCCCACTCCCCTCACCCGCGACCCGGACTTTCTCGCCTGGTCCCGGGGGTGCGGGGTCATCCATCACGACCCGCTCACCGTGGAACGGGTTGCCGAACTGCTGGAGCGCCACGCCAGGGACCCGGCCCGTCGACGCGCTTGGCTGACTCGCCTGCAGGCCGCCGACCGCGTGGCCTGCATGGGCATGTGGCTGGTGGCCCACATGACCTATGTCCGCCGCGTGCGCCTGGATGGCGAACCCCTGGCCGCCGAGGACTTCAAACCGACCCCCGAGGGGCACACCGGGGGCGCGCTCAACATGGTACCGGCCTACGTAGGCTATCTGGCCGCCAACGCCATGGCCGACCTGACCCGCAGTTGGACCATGGGCCAGGGCCACTGCGTGGCCGCCATCGACGCCGTCAACCTCCTGGTCGATAACCTCGGCCCTGCCCATGACGCTCGCTATGCCCTTGACGACGCCGGACTTACGCGGCTGGTCAACGACTTCTACCGCTGTGAGGTGGACCCCGACGGCCATCCCGTCTCACCGCTGGGCAGCCACGTCAACGCCCATACCGCCGGGGGAACCGGTGAAGGGGGCTACCTGGGCTTCGCCGGCCTGCAGTACGTGCACATGCCGCTGCCCGGCCAGCACCTGGTGGCTTTCCTCAGTGACGGCGCCTTCGAGGAGCAGCGTGGCAGCGACTGGGCTTCGCGCTGGTGGAGACCCGAGGATTCCGGCCCGGTAGTGCCGGTAATGATCGCCAACGGCCGACGCATCGACCAGCGCACCACCATGAGTCAGTCCGGCGGTACCGACTGGTTCGAGGACCACCTGGTGCTCAACGGCTTCGCACCGCTGACCATCGACGGCCGCGACCCCGCCGCCTTCGTCTGGGCGATCCTCACTGCCGAGGAGGAGCTGGCCGACCAGGCCATCCTGGCCAGCGCCGGCCACGCCCGCTACCCGCTGCGCCTGCCCTACGTGATCGCCGAGACGGTCAAGGGCTTCGGCTTCCCCGGGGCGGGCTCCAACGCCGCCCACAACCTGCCACTGGTGGATAATCCAGCTACCCATCCAGAGGCTCGCGACGCCTTCAACGCAGGCGCCCGGGCACTGCATGTGCCCGAGGCGGAACTGCGAGCAGCCATCGCGACCCTCAATAATCATGTCGATAGCGGCCGGGTACGCGAGCGCGATCACGCCCTGGCCGACCCGCGGCCACCGCTGCCAACCCGTCCCGAGTTACCCGACTGGCCCCTGGGCGATGCCGTCTCGCCGATGGCCGCCATCGACGAAGCCTTCGTGGCGATACTGGAGGCCAACCCGGAGCTGAGAGTGAGAGTCGGCAACCCCGACGAGATGCGCTCCAACCGCCTCAACAAGACCCTGGACCGCCTGCAGCACCGTGTCACCGAGCCGGAAGCGGGTGTGGCCGAGTCGCTTCACGGGCAGGTGATCACCGCACTGAACGAGGAGGCAGTGGCCAGTGCGGCGCTGGCCAACAAGCAGGGACTCAATCTGATTGCCAGCTACGAGGCCTTCGCGGTGAAGATGCTCGGTGCCATGCGCCAGGAAGCCATCTTCGCCCGCCACTGCCGGGAGGCGGGACGCGAACCGGGCTGGCTGTCGCTGCCGATACTGGCCAGCTCCCACACCTGGGAGAACGGCAAGAACGAGCAGTCCCACCAGGACCCGACCCTGTGCGAGGCGTGGCTGGGCGAGATGGACGACGTGGCGCCCACACTCTTCCCGGTGGACGCCGCGAGCGCCGTTGCCGCCCTCGACGCCCTCTACGCCAGCCGGGGGCGCATCGCGGTGATGGTGGTCCCCAAGAGCCCCGTGCCGGTGGCCCTCGATGCCCAGCAGGCGCGGCAGCTCGCCGAGGACGGACTGATATGCCTCTATGCGGCCGAGACGCCTCGCCTGCAGCTCTTCGCCATCGGCGCCTACCAGCTGATCGAGATGCGTCACGCCCTGGTACGCCTGGAGGCCGCCGGCATCGCGGCCAGCCTCTTCGTGATCCAGGCGCCCGGCAAGCTGCGCGAGGCCCGGGACGAGGGCGAGGCGACGGCGGTGCTCAGCCAGTGCCGGCTCAGCACCCTGGTGCCTGAGGTCGCCGCTCGGGTGTTCCTCACCCACTGCCGGCCGGAACCCCTGGCCGGAGTGCTACGCCCGCTGGATACCGGCTCTCGCTCGCGCTTCCTGGGGTACCGCAACCGTGGCGGCACCCTGGACACTTTCGGCATGCTGTTCGCCAACCACGCCACCTGGGCCCATGTGCTCGAAGCGGCCAGCGAAGCCGCCGGCCTCGACCTGGACGCCCTGCTGAGCCCGTCAGAGCGCGACGCCCTCGCTGGTGAAGGCGACCCGGAGGTGCTGCGCCACCCCTGAGCGGCGACGCTCAGCTGGGTAGCAGCGCACCCATGCGCAGCACCTCACCCAGACTGGTGATGCCCCGGTCTGCCTTGTCGAGCCCATCCTGCAGCATCAGCGTCTCGCCGCGCTCCATCAGGGCGCGGCGCAGGCGCGACTCGTCAGCGTGGCGCAGAATCAGTCCATGGTCACTGGCGGTGGGCTGCCACACCTCGAAGACCCCGGTTCGCCCGCGAAAGCCAAGATCATCGCAGCGCTCGCAACCCACGGGCCGCCAGGCCTCGGCAGGCAGCGCGACTCCCATGGCCTCCAGCCACTCGGCCTCGCGCGCCGGCAGCGGCCCGCGTTCGCGGCAGTGCTCGCAGAGCCGGCGCACCAGGCGCTGGGCCACCACCAGCCCCAGGTTGGCGCTGATTTCGGTATCCGCCAGCCCCATGTGGCGCAGGTTGGAGACCACTCCCACCGCATCCCGGCTGTGCAGGGTGCCCATCAGCGAGCGACCGCTGCCGGCCACGTTGAGGGCGGCCCTGGCCGAGTCGGCGTCGCGGATCTCGCCGATCAACACATAGTCCGGGTCGAGGCGCAGCAGCGAACGGGTGCCGGAAGCGAAGTCCAGGCCGCTTTCCGTATCGACCTGAATCTGGTTGATGCCCGGGATGCCATATTCCACCGGGTTTTCCAGTGTGACCACGTGGCTCTCTTCCAGGCGCAACTGATTGAGCAGCGTATACAGGGTCGTGGTCTTGCCCGCGCCGGTGGGCCCGGCCACCATCAGCATGCCGCCGGTGGCGTCCATCCAGCGCCGCATCCCCCGAGCCCCCTGCTCGCCGATGCCCAGCGACAAGGTATCGCGAAAGGTCTCGGGCGGGGCCAGGAAGCGAATGGCCATCTTCTCCCCGGCGACGCAACTGACGGCGGTGACACGCAGGAAGGTTTCCTCATCTCCTTCATCGCCGGGTGGCCAGCTGAAGCTGCCCTCGGCGGCGGCCAGCGACGGTACCGGATTGAGCCGGGCCAGCACCTTTAACTGATTGGTAAGCCGCGCTCCGAGGGCGGCGTCGACGCGCAGCGCCTCGATGACCCGGCCATCGATGCGCAGACGGATACGCAGGGAATCCTGTTGGGGGTCCAGGTGGATATCGGTGGCACGAGCGTAAAGGGCATCCTCGATCAGGGCATGGGCCTCTAGCACATCGTCGTCGCCACTCGGCGGTGTTTCGAGCAGTGGCAACAACCTTGGCAAAAGGCGGCGGTGGGCGTATCGGGTCATCTCGTCGGCCATAGGCTCCTCGCGAGTCGGGCACCCGTGGTGGGTGCCAGTCTTCTCAGATTAGGTGGGATGCGCGGGTCCTTCCCGCCTGGCGTAAGCACTTGAAAGTCGAGTACCGGGCGCGTCCCCAGGCCTGCTCAGCCCCAGACGCGCTGCGTTACCCACTACCGAAAGGGAACTGGCCAGCATGGCCAACACCGCCACCTGGGGCGGAATCACCATCCAGGCGGCAAGACCAAGCGCCAGGAGGTTGTAGAACGCCGAGAGCACCAGGTTCTGGCGCATCACTCGACGAGTCGCGCGGGCGATACCGAGCACGGCTGGCACGCCCTGAATCCCATTTCCCAACAGTTGAATGGCCGCGGCATCCCGGGCGGCGGCGCTGGCATCCGCTGTGGCCACCCCCACCGTCGCCATGGCCAGGGCCGGGGCGTCGTTGATCCCATCCCCCACGTAGAGCACCGGCGCCGGCAGGGCCGCCACCAGGTGTCGCTTGGCCTCCGGCGAGCGGCCACCGAAGCAGGCCCCGGGCTCAAGCCCCAGCTGCCGACCGAGTCGGCGCACCAGCGCCGGGCGGTCGCCGCTGATCAGCGCCAGGGTATGCCCCCGTTCGCGCAGCTCGGCGAGAGTCGACTCGGCGCTGGGCTCCGGCTCGTCCTCGAGCCAGAGGGTTCCCAGCCAGGCGCCATCCCGGGCCAACGCCACGCCAGTGGCCCAGGAGGGCCCGGCCCGGGTATCAGCCAGTGCAACGCCCTGCCCGGCCAGCCAGGCGGGCGCACCGACCTTCAGACGCGTGCCGTCGGCCTCCCACACCTCGCGGCCCCGGCCAGGATGCTCGACAGCCGACGCCGGCGCCTGCCTCGGACCGCCCCCCGCCTGGGCGGCCGCAGCGCGGATCGCCAACCCCAGGGGGTGCTCGCTGCCCCACTCGGCCCGTGCGGCCAGTACCAGCAGCACGCTTTCCTCAACCCCCGGGGCGGGGTCTAGGGCTGAGACGCGCAGCGTGCCGCGGGTCAGCGTACCGGTCTTGTCAAAGGCCACCGCACGGGCCTGGCCGGCCAGCTCCAGGGCCGAAGGATCGCGAAACACCACGCCAGCCTCCAGCGCGCGGGCGGTGCCCGCAAAGCTGGCCAGCGGTACCGCCAGCCCTACCGCACAGGGGCAGGCCACCACCAGCACCGACAGCGCTCGCACCGTGGCCTCCTCCACCGCCACCCCGGCCAACAGCAAGGCGACCAGGGTGAGCAGGGCCAGCGCCAAGGCGGCGGGACTGAGCCAAGAGGCGAAGCACTCGGCCATCCGCCGCAGTTCTCCCTTCCCCGCCTGCTGGGCCTGCACCTGACGATGCAGACCGTCCAGCCGCCTCGCGCCCACCCCGGCGGTTACCGTGAGGATGAAGGGCTCACCCAGATTACGACAGCCCGCCGTGAGCGCCGCGCCTCGGGTCAGGATGCGCGGACGGCTCTCGCCGGTGAGCAGGGCAAGATCCAGCCGCACCTCGGCATCGAGCAGTTCGCCATCAAGGGCCAGAGTCTCCCCCGTCGCCACGCGGATCCGCTCGCCGGCGGCCACCTCGCCAGCAGGCACCGACTCCCCGCCTTCTTCCTCGTGCAGCCGAAAGACACGCTCCGGCAGCGGGGCCAATCCCTCCAGGGCGCGCAGCCCTCGGTAGCGCGCCAGGGTCTCCACCCAGCGCCCCGCCAACAGCAGCAACACCAGCATCACCGCAGTATCGAAATAGACCTCCGCCGAGCCGCGCCCCAGCAGCCACACAGAAACCGCGAGCGCTCCCAGGACACCCAGCGAGACCAGGGTGTCCATGCCCGGCCGACCCGCGCGCAGGGTCCGCCAGGCGGCGCGATAGAAGGGCCAGGCGGCCAGGGTCACCACCGGCAGCGCGAAAGCACCGGACACCCAAGCGAGCACCCGCTCCAGGCGCGGCTCGGGAAGCGCGCCTACATAGATCAACAGCGACGCCAGCATCGTCCACATGCCGAACGCCGCAGCCAGCAACAGCCGACCGGCCAGGGCTCGGCTCTCCGCGTCCAGGCGGCTGCGAGCATCCGGCGCTGATTCCAGGTCGCGCAGACGGTAGCCGAGCCGACCCACCGCGACGCCGACCCGCTCAGCGGTCACGGCCGAGGGCGCCCCCTCCACCACCAGGGTGGCAGTGAGATAGTCGACCCCCACGCGGCTCACTCCTGGCAGGCGCCGCAGTCGGTGTTCGATGGCCAGGGCGCAACTGGTACACCACATGCCCTCCACTGAGCACAGCAGGCGAGCATCATCTCTTCCGTCCGCGGAGGAAGCGGCCAGGGAATCCCCAGCGGCCTCGAGGGAGGCATCGTGAACGACCATGAGGCGTCCCCTACAGGCAGGGCGTCAGTACGACGAGAGGCAGACCCACGAAGGCCACCCCCGCTGCCGAGAATAGGTGCAACCCGGCCCCTACCAAGGCGATGAATCGTGCGCTTCCCACCGTCTCACGGCCCGCGCACAGTCCCCGCCAAGCCAGCCATGCGAGAAGTGCCAGGGTCGCCAGGGTGAGCACGGCGAGCCAGGCGTTGATGCCTGTCAGCGCCCCCTGCCCTGGCGCCGGCGGCGCCAGCTCGCAGGCCACCGACAGGCCACCATAGACCGCCACGAACCACAGGCTCCACAGGGTCAGGCCCAGCAGCAGCTGGGCAGGGTGGTTCGGCGCCAGCCAGCGACGCAGCGGACTCACGCGCCACCTCCCGTCAGCCGCGGCAGCAGCGCCATGGCCGCCATCAGGATCCAGTAGACGCCGAGTTGATAGCGCCACAGCAGCGCCACCACGCCGGGCTCGAAGGGCAACCGGGCACCGACCAGGCCGAGCCCTGCCCGCCAGGCCTGGAGCACCGCCAGGACGGCGGCCAGCCCACCGTGTGCAAGCAGATACGCAAGACCCACCAGCAGCGTGGCGTCGTGGGCCGTGGCGGTGGGTGTCAGCCCTGCGGCCCAGAGCACCCCGGCCAGCAGCGCCACATGCACGCCGCCTAGCATGGCGACGCCCGATAGCGCCGGGGTGAGCCCCGTGTCGCGCCCGCGCTGGAGCGCCGCCACGCGCCGCTCCAGCCACAGGGTGCCCAGCGTCAGGGCGACCCCGGAGGCCAGCAGCAGCGGCAGCGAGAGCGGCGACTGGGCGGGCATCTGCCACTGGGGCGAGACCGTCCAGAGGTAGAACCAGCCGAATAGCAGCGAGAGGAAGAAGGCCCCATCGGCAAGCAGCGCCACGCCCATGGTCCAGCGTCCGGGGCCATCGGCGGTTCGCGAATGCAGCGGCGGGTCCTCGGGCTCGTGGTGGCCCAGGGGCGCGGCGCGGGGGTGGCCGCCGTTCTCCCAGGACCAGCGCAGCAGCAGCACGCCCGCACCCGCCAGGCCCACCAGGGACAAGGGATAAATGCGCATCAGCAGGCCCACGCAGACCACCGCCAGGCAGAGCGCGGCGAAGAGCGGCAGCAGGCTGTTGCCGGGCAGGTGGATCACCTCGCGCACCCGGCCGGTGAGCGTCTCACCGCCGAGCAGCTCGCGGCGGCCGTGGGCGGCACCGGACCGGGCGTGCTCGCCACGAGCGATCTCGTCGCCGAGGGTGGGGGTTTCCCATAGCGGATGACGGCTCTCCACCCGGGGAAGGCTGGCGAAGTTGTAGTTCGCCGGCGGCATCGCCAGGCTCCACTCCAAGGTGTCCGCTCCCCAGGGGTTGCGCGGGGCGCTGCGCCCGTAGCGGCCGTGGAGCACCAGGTCGAGCAGCACCGCGGCGATACCCGCCGCCATCATGAAGCCCCCCACCGAGGAGATCAGGTTGTAGAGGTCCCAGCCCATGGCGCTGTCGTAGGTGTAGACACGCCGGGGCATTCCCAGCAGGCCGGTCCAGTGCATGATCAGGAAGGTGAGGTTGAAGCCCAGGAAGGTGAGCCAGAAGCCGAGCCGGCCGAGGCGCTCCGAGGGCATCCGCCCGGTGACCAGCGGCAACCAGTAGTAGGCCCCGGCCACCAGCGGGAAGAACATGCCGCCCACCAGCACGTAGTGCAGATGGGCCACCACGAAGTGGGTATCGTGAACCTGCCAGTTGAAGGGCACCAGCGCCAGCATCACCCCGGTCAGCCCGCCGCAGACGAAGATTACCAGGAACCCCGTGACCCACAGCATTGGCAGCGCCATGCGCGGTCGGCCCAGCCACAGCGTCGCCAGCCAGACGAACACCTGGATGGCGGTGGGCACCGCCACCAGCATGCTGGCCGCCGAGAAGAACGCCTGGGCGAGCTGGGGAATGCCCACGGTGAACATGTGGTGGACCCAGAGGCCGAAGCTGATGAAACCGGTGATCACGATGGCGGCCACGACCCAGCCGTAGCCGATGATGGGCCGCCCGGCGAACACCGGGATCAGCGTCGAGACGATGCCCGCCGCGGGCAGGAAGATGATGTAGACCTCCGGATGGCCGAACAGCCAGAAGAGATGCTGCCAGAGGATGGGGTCGCCGCCCCCGGCCACTGTGAAGAAGGGCATCCCGGCGGCACGCTCCAGCTCCAGCAGCACACTGCCCAGTATCAGCGGCGGGAAGCCCACCACGATCATCAGCGCCATGGCCAGGATGTACCAGGCGAACAGCGGCATGCGGTGCAGGGCCATGCCCGGCGCCCGAGTGCGCAGGATCGAGACGGTGATCTCCACCCCGGCGGCCAGCGCCGAGATCTCCACGAAGGTGATGCCCAGCAACCAGAAGTCGGAGCCCGGCCCGGGCGCGTACTCGCTGCTGCTCAGCGGGGTGTACATGAACCAGCCGCTGTCCGGGGCCATCTCTAGCAGCAGGCTGGAGAAGAGGATGATCCCACCGAATAGATAGCACCAGTAGCCAAAGGCGGTGAGCCGCGGACAGGCCAGGTCCCTGGCGCCGATCATCTTGGGAATCAGATAGATAGCCAGCCCCTCCAGGATGGGGATGGCGAACAGGAACATCATCACCGTGCCGTGCATGGTGGTGACCTGGGCGTAGAACTCCGGCGACATGAAGGCCTGATCGGGCAGCGCCAGCTGGGTGCGGATCAGCATCGCCAGCACCCCGCCGAGCAGGAAGAAGACCAGCCCGGTGGCCATGAAGCGCAGCCCCAGGGTGCTGTGATTGACCACACTGAGTCTGCCACGCCAGCCGGGCGGGTTGCCCCACACCGCCGAAAGCTCGCGATGTAGGCGCTCGGCCTCCGGCGTGGGGCGCATCGGTTCGCTCATGGGCGCAGGGTCTCCAGCCAGTCGCCCAGGGCCTCAAGGTCCTCGGGCGCGAGATGGTCATGGTCGGGCATGCGATTGCCGGGCTTCAAGCGCTGGTGCTCGGCAAGCCACCGGGCGATGGCGCCCTCCTCCATGGCCAGGGTACCGGCGCCGAGGGTGGCACGGGCGCCAATATCCGAGAGGTCGGGCCCGATCTCACCGTCGCCGAGCCCCGCCACCCGGTGGCAGCTGGCGCAGTGCGCGGTGAAGGAGTCCCGGGCCTGGACGTGCTGGTCGTCCAGGGCGGGCGACTCGGGCTCGGCGTCGCGACGCGCCGCCAGCCAGGCCGCGAAGTCTTCCGGCGGCACTGCCTCCAGGTGGAGCTGCATGTGGGCATGCTGCACCCCGCAGTACTCGGCACACTGGGCGCCGAATACCCCTGGCGTGTCGGCCTGGAGGCGGATGCGGTTGACCCGTCCGGGGATCATATCGATCTTGCCACCCAGCCGCGGCACCCAGAAAGCATGGATGACGTCGGCCCCGGTGACGTGGAAGTCGACCGGTTCACCGGCGGGCATCACCAGATGGTTAGCGGTGACCACCTCGCCCGCCTCGTCCGGGTAGCGCACTTCCCACCACCACTGGTGACCGGTGACCTCGATCACCCGCGGCGACTCGCCGCCGGGCAGCGGCAGGGGTAGCAGGCGCTGCCCGGCGGGCACCCCGAAGGCCAGCAGCACCAGGATAGTGATGCCCGGCAGCAGGATGCCACCGCCCAGTATCCAGCGCAGTCCCAGGCGGCGCTCCTGGCCCGGGCTTCTCTCGGCGCGGTCACGCGGTCGGAAGGCGGCTAGCCATAGCGCCACCACCACCAGAAACACCAGGCCGAAGCCGATCAGCATGCCCCACCAGAGCCAGGCCACATCCCGGGCCGCGGGCCCCGCCGGGTCGAGGATGGAGTGGCTTCCGCTGCAGCCGGCCAGAGCCGTGACAAGCACGAGGATCGACAAGGTGGGCAGCACCCTGGATGGCGGGTCTGAGTTGACCCGCCGGCCGCGGCGGCCTTCACTGTCTCTAACGTGATCACCTCCAACGCCATCGACAGGGACGCCGCCATGAGCCGACCACCCCAGCGCTCCATCCATAGCCGCGCCGCCGTCGCCGGTCACCCGCTGCACCCCGTGATGATTCATTTCCCGGTGGCCGCCTTGATGGCCCTGGTGGCCAGCGACTTGGGATACCTCTACACCGGAGACCCCTTCTGGGCTCGCGCCTCCTTGTGGCTGGCGGGGGTGGGCGCCTTCGGCGGCTGGGTGGCGAGCCTTGCGGGTCTCATCGACCTGGTCACGGTCCGCCGCATTCGCCGTCTGATCACCGCCTGGAGCCACGCCATGGTGGCGGTGGTAATGTTGTCGCTGGCGTCGCTGAATTGGCTGTGGCGCTTCCTCGGCGAGGCGCTGCTTCCCTGGGGTCTGGTCTTGAGCCTGGCCACCGCGGCACTGATCGCCCTGGTCGGTTTTCTTGGCGGGCAACTGGTCTATGAGCATGCGGTGGGCGTGGATATCGACGACTGAGGTTTGAGACTTCGGCATTCCCTTGACTCCCCGTGCTCAGAGATCCGGCTTGGCCAGCACCAGGCCGACCACTGCCAGCATGGCGAGCCCCGCCACGCCGCCTGCCAGCATTGCGCCGGCGACCACCCCGCGGGGCCGGTCCTGCTCCAGGCGCAGCAGCAGCCAGCCGCACAACCCATGGGCCAGCACCATGGCACTCACCGCCAGCAGCTTGAGCACCAGCCAGGCGCCGATGACGTCGTAAACCAGAAACAGCAGCGTGCCGGAGGCGATGGCGAGCAGCGCGGCGGGGCTCGCCAGGCTGTTGTAGAGCAGACGTGGAAGCGGCGGCGCGCCGGGCGAGAAGCCCTGGGCGACCCGTTGCGGCCGGGCCAGTTGGCATAGTAGTGCCGGCAGGTAGAGCAACAGCCCACACCAGCTCACCAATGCGATGATATGCAGGAACTTGATCCAGGGCATGGGCATCCTAGCAGCAGCGCCGACTCCTCCCCGGGGCCGGCAACACCCTCACACTAGTCCAGTGGCGCCGAGGTCACCAAATGCCGCCTCAACGCCGTGGCCGATCAGCCAAACAGGCCCTGGCTTCTCAGGTAGTCGTCATAGCTTCCGCTGAAGTCGGTGATACCCGTCTCGCTCATATCGAGGATGCGGGTGGCCAGGGAGCCGACGAACTCCCGGTCGTGGCTGACGAAGATCAGGGTACCGGGATAGTGCGCCAGCGCCAGGTTGAGCGCCTCGATGGACTCCATGTCCAGGTGGTTGGTGGGCTCGTCCATCAGCAGCACATTGGGCCGGGTCAGGATCAGCTTGCCAAACAACATGCGCCCCTGCTCGCCGCCGGAGATTACCTTCACCGACTTGCCGATGTCGTCGCTGGAGAAGAGCATCCGCCCCAGGGCGCCGCGGACCACTTGTTCGCCACCGTCGGTCCACTGGGCCATCCACTCGAACAGGGTCGCGTCGTTGGCGAAGTCGTCGGCGTGGTCCTGGGCGTAAATGCCGAGATCGGCGCTGTCGGTCCACTTCACGCTGCCGGCCAGCGGCGAGAGCTCGCCGGCCAGGGTGCGCAGCAGCGTGGTCTTGCCGATGCCGTTGGGACCGATGATGGCGATGCGCTCGCCGGCTTCCACGGTCATGCCGAAGCGTTCGAACAGCGGCGCCTCGCCGGAATAGCCTTGAGTGAGCCCCTCGACGTTGACCGCGTTACGATGGATCTTGCGCGCCTGATCGAAGCGGATAAAGGGGCTGACCCGGCTCGAGGGCTTGATCTCCTCGAGCTTGATCTTGTCGATCTGGCGCGCCCGGGAGGTAGCCTGCTTGGCCTTGGAGGCATTGGCCGAGAAACGGCTGACAAAGGCCTGCAGGTCGGCGATCTGCGCCTTCTTCTTGGCGTTGTCGGCGTGCTGACGCTCACGGGCGGCGGTGGCCGCCGTCATGTAATCGTCGTAATTGCCCGGGAAGAGACGGATCTCGCCATAATCCAGGTCCGCCATATGGGTACAGACGCTGTTGAGGAAGTGGCGGTCGTGGGAAATGATGATCATGGTGCAGCTGCGCGCCGTGAGCATTCCCTCTAGCCAGCGGATGGTGTTGATGTCCAGGTGGTTGGTGGGCTCGTCGAGCAGCAGCACGTCGGGGTCGGAGAAAAGCGCCTGGGCCAGCAGCACGCGCAGCTTCCAGCCCGGGGCCACCTCGCTCATGGGGCCTGTGTGCTGCTCGATCGGGATGCCGAGCCCCAGCAGCAGTTCGCCGGCGCGGGCCTCGGCGGTGTAGCCGTCGAGCTCGGCGAAGCGCACCTCCAGATCGGCCACCGCCATGCCATCCTCCTCGCTCATCTCGGGCAGGGAGTAGATGCGCTCGCGCTCAGCCGCCACCTGGGAGAGCTCGGCGTTGCCCATGATCACGGTGTCGATGACCCGCTCGTCCTCGTAGGCGAACTGGTCCTGGCGCAGCTTGCCGAGCCGGGCGCCGGATTCGACCATCACCTGTCCCGCGGAGGGCTCTAGGTCACCGCCGAGGATCTTCATGAAGGTGGACTTGCCGCAGCCGTTGGCGCCGATCAAACCGTAGCGGTGGCCGTTGCCAAACTTGATGGAGACGTTCTCGAACAGGGGCTTGGCCCCGAACTGCATGGTGATGTTGGCGGTGGAGATCAAAGATAGGGTCCGGTCGGTACATGGGGGGCGCGATTGTACCGGTTATGGCCGCTCTTCACATCGCCCCTGAACCGTGGAGCCTATCGGCCCGGTGTGACCTCAGCTGAGGCTGTTGTGACGGGTGGGAGCCAAGCTCCCACCATATGCATCCGACCTTAGCGAGGAATCACATCCGTCCGCCAAGGGCTTAGATGCCGCACGAGGGTGGCTCAGTCCTGGCGCTCCACGTTGAAGATGCTCTGCAGCTTGTGCTTCTTGCCGTAGATATGCACCGTGGTGGCGTCGAAGGGGAAGCGGTCGAGATACTCGCTGTCGGCGTTGAAGCGCGGCTTGTGGGCGTTGATCATCGCCGCGGCCAGGCGCTCACGGTTGGCGTGACCGCTCAACCCCACCGCGTACCAGATTTCCTCGTCTGGCTGCGGAAAGGCGTGCCACTTGTCGCGGTGCTCATCATGCTTCAGGCCATAGCGGGCGCTGCGATGTTCCCCCACATAAAGCAGTTCCTGGACGTCCATCTCCTCGGTCTCGGGATCCATGGCAGCACGAAAAACGCAGTAGATACCGGAGTCGTCCGGCACCTCCTGGAGCGTTTCCTCGGTCCAGTAGCCGAGCATCTTGGGGGATAGAATCTGGTCGCTCATAGGGCCTCCTCAATAGTCTTCGAGTCGTTGCATGTCTCGGGAAATTCGTCGTACCTCGGCCTCATGGCCATTAGCGAGTGCCTCGAAGAACACCTTCTCGTCGCTGCCTCCGGCCAACTCTTCCCGGTGGGTATAGAGATCCTGCAGGGTGCGGTGGGCGGTGAGCGCCGTGGCCAGCACGCTCTGCACGCTATCGCATTCGATACAGTCCGGCAGGCGCTCCAGCACCGGCGGATGGGGAAAATCGTTCGGGTCATCGAACCAGGTCTCCAGCACCTGGCTGTGGTCGCTGCCGTCACCCAGATACCCGGTAAGGTCATTCTCCTGCTTACGCTCGCGCTCGGCCAGGTACTCCAGCGCCATGCGCACCCGCTCGTCCACGCCGCCATCGGCCAGCGCGCTGTACTGTTCGGCGAGTCGCCGATGGTAACCGGCCGCCCAGTCGACCAATTCTTTCACCTGATGGAATCGCATGGCCACCCTCCTCGTCATTGTCGTCCGCGGCCGCTGTGCCGCATGGCCCCTGTCTTTATCCTAGCCAAGGGCGGGACGACCTGCTTGACGTGCATCAACGTAAGACGATGAAAGGTCGAGGCATCCGGGTCAAGCCCCGGTTCAGCGCCGCCGCTATCGCAGCAGGGAGGTATCGACGGGCACGAAGTCGCTGGCCGCGCGCATCAGGGAGTCGGCAGTGAGCGGCGCCACCCCGACCACGGTCACCCTGACACCGCAGCGCTTGCGCAGTCGCTCCACCAGCAGGTCGAAGTCGCCGTCACCGGAGACCAGCACCACATGATCGACCCGCGGCCCCGCCTCCATGGCGTCCAGGGTGATGCCGACGTCCCAGTCGCCCTTGGCGGAGCCGTCGCTGCGCTGGATGAAGGGCTTGAGCTTCACGGTGAAGCCGATGCCGCGCAGGATGGCCTGAAACTGTTGCTGGCGAGGGTCGCCCCGCTCTACCGCATAGGCGTTGGCGACGACCACCTCCCGCCCCGCCGCGAAGCGCGCCCAGAAGGCGTGGTAGTCGAAGTGCCGCCCGAAGGCATCCCGGGTGGTGTAGTAGACGTTCTGGACGTCGACGAAGATGGCGACACGCTCCATGTTACAGGCCTCGAACGTAAAAATGGTTTTCAGCGTGACACAGTCGACGCCTCGCCGTCGCGACGGGTTTCGAAGGGCACCCGCATCAGCAGCGAATAGAGCACCGGCACCACGCAGAGAGTGATCAGTGCCGCCGCCAGCAGGCCGAAGATGATGGCGATGGCCATGGGCGCCCACAAGAGGCCGCCGCCCAGCCAGAGCGGCAGCAGGCCACCGCTGGTGGTCAGGGTCGACATCAGCACCGGGCGCAGGCGCCGTCGTCCCGCCTCGAGGATCGCCTCCTGGGGGGAACCATTTTCACGTTCCAGGTCGATGCGGTCGATCAGTACGATGGCATTGTTGATCACGATACCGGCCAGCGCCACCACGCCCAGGAAGGTCATGATGCCGAAGTGGGAACCGGTGATCGTCAGCCCGAAGATCACCCCGATCAGCGACAGAGGGATGGTGGCGAGGATGATCAGCGGCCGGCGCAGGGAGTTGAACTGCACCACCAGCAACAGCAGGATCACCATGGCCCCGATGGGCAGCTTCTCGGCGATGGAGGCGGTGGCGACCCGCGACGATTCCACCTCGCCGCCAAATTCGAAGAAGACGCCATCGGGCCAGTTCGCCTGCTGGTCCTCGAGCCAGGGGCGCAGCTCACCGGCCACCCCGGCAGCGGTGACGCCCGGCGCCAGTTCCGCCTCCACGGCGATGGTGCGGAAGCGGTCGCGGCGCAGGATTCGAGCTGGCCCCCAGTCGAGTTCCACCTCGGCCACCTGGGCCAGCGGCACTCCCACGCCGCCGCCGGCGGGCATCACGGTGACGCCCTCGAGCTCGTCGGGGGTGCGCGCTTCGCCGTGCTCATTGCGCAACTGAATGGGTACCAGGGTATCGCCGTCGCGAAAGGTGCCTACGGTCATCCCGGAGAGCGCCGTCTGCAGGCTCAGCGCCACGTCGCGCTCGGTGACCCCGGCGCGCAGGGCTCGGGCCGGGTCGACGTCGATGCGCAGGCGCTTGATCCACTCGCCCCAATCGTCGCGCACGTTGCGAGTCCCCGGCACCTCGACCACTGCCTGACGCACCTCCTCGGCGATACGCCGCAGGGTCCCCTCGTCATCGCCGGAGAGGCGCACCGACAGCGGCACCGTCACCGGCGGGCCGAAGCTGGTCGCCTTGACGCTGGCCTGCAGGTCAGGGAAGCGCCCGGAAAGCCATTCGTCCAGGCGCTCGATCACCTCATCCACCGCCTCCCAGCGGTTGGCCTGTAACAGCAGGAAAGCGTACTCGGGGCTGGGTGGTTCAGGGGCATGGTTGATGATGTAGCGATCGCCGCCAAAGCCGATGAAGCTTCCCCAGCGGTCGACCCCGTCGCGCACCCATTCGCCCTGCTCGTCGCGCTCTGCGGCAAGCGCCTCGCTCAGAAACGCCTCGATCTCCTCCACCACTGCCCGGGTGCGCTCGATGGGCGCCGAGAAGGGCAGGCGCAGCTCCGCGGTGATGATGGTCCTTTCCGCCTGGGGGAAGAAGATCTTGGGCAGGGGCCCATAGCCCAGCCAGGCCAGCGCCAGCAGGCCCCCCACCCCGGCCAGGGTCAGGGTGCGATGTTGCAGCAGGGCGAGGAGCAGGCGCCCATAGCCAGCGTAGACGCGTTCGGTCAGGCGCGCCGCCAGGCCGGGGTGCGACGCGTCCTCCTCCTGTTCATCCCCCTCCCTGTCATCCTTCTGCTTATCGCCGTTTCCCTTGCCGTTGACCCGGATAAAGGCCACACAAAGCAGCGGGATCATGGTCAGCGACAGCAGCCAGGAGGAGAGCAGCGTGATGCTCACCACCTGAAACAGCGAGCGGGTGTACTCGCCCACGTCGGAAACCGCCAAGAACTGGGGCAGGAAGGCCGCCGAGGTGGTCAGCGAGGCAGTGAGCAGCGGAAAGCGCAGCTGCCTGGCGGAGTCGAGCGCCGCCTGACGCACGCTCTTGCCCTCCCGGGCTGAGACCTGGATCGACTCCACCATGACAATGGCGTTGTCCACCAGCATGCCCAACGCGATGATCAGGGCCCCCAGCGAGACCTGGTCCAGACCGATGTCGAACAGCCCCATGAAGGCCAGGCAGGCGAGTATCGCCGAGGGCACCAGACTCGCCACGATCAGCCCGGTGCGCAGCCCCAGGAAGAGCAACATCACCAGGCAGACCAGCGCCACCGCCTGCAGCAGGTTGATGAGAAACTCGTCGATGCGCTCCTCGACCCGATCCGGCTGGTTGGCCAGCACCTCGAACTCGATCCCCACGGGTAGCTCGCGCTCCAGCCGGGCAATGGCCGTTTCGACCTGCTCACCCAGCTCGAGGATATTGCCCCCCTCGCGCATGGCGATGGCGATAGCCAGCCCCTGGACGCCGCTGGCGTGATAGCGGGTCATGGGCGGGTCGGCATAGCTCTGGCGCACTTCCATTAGCGAACCCAGCGGCACCAGGGTGCCGTCCGGCAGCGGCAGCAGGGCCCGGCGAATGTCATCGATATGGTTGAAGTTGCCGGTGGGCTCCAGCACCAGTCGCTCATCGCCCGTGCGGATGGCGCCGCCGGGCAGCACGATATTTCTCGCGGCCAGCAGCTGGGCGAGCCCCTGGGGCGAGACGCCGAGGTCGGCCAGGCGGGCCTCGCGGTATTCCAGGTAGATGCGCTCCTCGGCGAAGCCGTGAATGTTGACCTTGGCCGCGTCATCGAGCATCAGCAGGCGGTCACGGACGTTGTCGGCGACCTCCTTCAGCTCTGCCTGCTCATAGCCTTCGCCGGTCAGCGAGAGCATGATGCCGAAGACGTCGCCGAACTCGTCGTTGATGATCGGCGACATGGCCTCCTCGGGCAGCCGCCGTCGACTGTCATCGACCTTGCGGCGCAACTTGTCCCAGCCGGCCTGAACGTCCTCGACGTCGGGGCGCAGCTCCACGCGAATGATCGAGACCCCGGCTCGGGAGGTGCTCTCCACGTGGTCGAGCTCGGGCATCTCCATGATGGCGGTCTCCAGGGGGTCGGTCACCAGCTGTTCGACCCGCTCCGGGGTGGCACCGGGCAGATAGGTGACCACCTGGG
>CAYWBG010000009.1:0-32234 GCA_964456005.1 uncultured Halomonas sp. | reverse complement strand
CGCTCCCCCTCGTGACGCTCCGACAGGGACAGCTCACCCGGATAGTGGGCCAGGAACTCTACCACCTGCCCTGACTGCTCCTCCATGCGCACCGTGATGTCCTCCACACGTCGCAGGAAGTAGCGGTGAAACATCAGCGCGGGAATCGCCACCGTGAGACCCGCCGCAGTGGTGACCAGGGCGCGGGAGATGCCACCGGCCAGATCCGCGGTGCGGCTGGCGCCGTCACCCGCGACGATGACCGAGAACACCTCGATCATGCCCACCACCGTGCCCAGCAGGCCGATCAGTGGCGCAATGGCGGCGACGGTACCCAGCGGGCTGAGGAAGCGCTCCATGTCGTGGATCACCGCAGTACCGGCTTCCTGCAGCCGCGCCCTCACCTGCTCATGGCCCAGGCGAGCATTGCGGAGCCCGGCAGCCAGCACGCCACCCAGCGGCGAGTGGCTCTCCAGCCAGTAGAGGTTGACCTGGCCCCGGGTGATCAGCGTACAGACCTCTTGGCCCAGGCCGCGGGGCGCGATGCGCCCGGCGCGAAGGGTCCAGAGGCGCTCGATGATGATCACCGTGGCCAGTAGCGAGCAGCCCAGCAGCGGCAGCATCAGCCAGCCCCCGGCAATCAGGGCCTCCATCATGTCCATGCGCGTCCCCCAGCAGATGACCGGCAACTAGAAAGATTCTACCCCAAGGCAGCTCCCTCCGACACCGCCGTGCCGCCAGGGCTGGGGGCGTATGGCCTCAACGGCGCCCGGCCCTTCATCACCCAATTGAAAGGTCACGGCACCATCCAGGGCCGTGCTCCACTGGCAGCTGTCGATTCGCCTGAAGCGGCGCACCACGCCGTCATCGGGGTGGCCGAAGGCGTTATGCCGCCCCGCGCTGTAGACCACGTGCCGCGGCGTCAACCACCGCACCAGCTGAGGCCCTGAGCTGGTGCGGCTGCCATGGTGGCCGGCCACCAGCACTGCCACGGGTGATTCGGCCTCCAGCAGCACGGCGCGCTCCACTCGGCGCCCCACATCGCCGGTGATCAGTAGCCGCTGGCCGCCGGTGCTGGCCTCGAGCACACAGGAGCGGTCGTTACTGGAAAGGTCCGCGGTGTCCGCCGGCGGCCAGAGGATGCGGAAGCGCACCCCGTCATGCTCCCAGGCGTCCCCCGCCCGACAGGGGGCGAAGGGCACGCCTATCACCTCCCCGGGCGGCGCCAGGAAGCGACCCACTCGATGCTGCCCGCTCAGCACCGGCACGCCACCCGCATGATCCAGGTCATCGTGGCTGACGATGACCTCATCGAAGCGCTGGCCGGGGGGCCAGAGCGTCTCCAAGGGGGTGAAGCCCGAGGCGAAGCGTGGGCCGGCATCATAGAGCGCCCGGTAGCCGGTCGTGCGCAGTTCGATCAACTGCCCCTGGCCCACATCATGGATCCTCACCCGCAGCTGGCCGGGGGCCAGTTCCGGCGTCTGCAGGGTCGGTGGGACCGCGAGTAACGCCAGGGTCCCGGCCAGCCGCAGGGATCCGGCCAAACCCGGCAGGGCCCAGAGCAGAGCCATCAGCCCGAGTGCCAGGGCCAGCGGTGTCACCTGGACAGGCTCGGGCAGCCACAGCGGCAGCCAGGCCACCGCCAGTTCGAGAAGGCCGGCCAGCAGGTCGACCAGCCGGCCGAAGAGCCACCAGCAGAGGGCCGAGAGCGGCGCCAGCGGCGCCAGCAGCCAGCCCAGCAGACCCAACGGCACCAGCAGGGTGCTGACCAGCGGCACCGCCACCAGGTTGACTACCGGCGCGGCCGGAGCCAGACGGGCGAAGGCGATAAGCACCGCGGCGGCCATCAGCGGGGCCAGCAGCCACTGGGTTCGTACCAGGGCCCATAGCCAGCCACGCATTCCGCGCGGACGGGGCCTGCCCTGCCAGATCAGGATCAGTAATGCCACGGCCAGGAAGGAGAGCCAAAGACCCGGCCGCCAGGCGGAGCGTGGGTCGACCAGCAACACCAGGGCCAGCGCCAGCCACCACCCCTGCCAGGGGCCCGGCGCATGACGGCCGCTGGCGACCCAGAGGCCGACCAGGGTCATGATCATGGCGCGCAGCGCCGGCGGTTCGAGCCCCGCCAGGGTGGCATAGGCCACCGCAGCCGTCCCGGCCAGCCACCAGGGCCAGACCGTCAGTCGCCAGCGTCCAGGGGTGACAAGCCGGGCGGCGCTGCGACCCAACAGCAGTGTGAAGGCCGCCACCAAGCCCACGTGCAGGCCGGAGATGACCACCAGATGCGTGGTGCCGCTGGCATTCAGCAGGGCCCAGTCGTCGGCGTTGAGCCGCTCGCTCGCTCCCAGGCTCAGGGCCGCCAGCCAGCGAGTGTGACGTGGCGCCAGGTCACGCGAATCGAGGTGGGCAAGCGCCTGGCGGCGCAGGGAGGGGCTGGCGGCCGATAGGCGTCGAGGCGGCGGATCCCGTCGTACATAGCCGGTAGCCTGGAAACCCTCGCGCCACAGCCAGGCCTCGTAGTCGAAGGTATGGGGGTTGGCGAACCCCGCCGGCGGTCGCAGCCGAACCGTGAGGGCCCAGCGCTCGCCGGCGCGCATCGCTGGCGCCTCATAGGCGCTCAGCCGAATCCGGTCCAGGCGGGAACAGGACGGGCGCCCTTCGGCCAGGGGACTGCAGGCCTCTACCGCCAGGGTCAGCCGGGTCAGGCGCGCCTCTTGGTCTACCGAAAGCAGGCGCCCCTCCACGGCTAGGTCTTCTCGCACCAGGCCCGCCGGCAGCTCTGCCCCTCTGGCCAGCAGCAGGGCAAGCAACACGGCACCCATGACGGCTAGCCACAGCAGCCAGACCGACCGCCGAGCGGCCATTGCCAGCAATGCGGCGAGACCCAGCCCCTCTGCGAGCCCCGCGGGGGCGGTAAGCCCCAGTGCCAGGCCGACGAGGACGGCCAGGGCCAGGGGAATGGCCAGTCCAAGCGGCATGGCCGTGCTCCGGTTTGCGCCGCCACACCGTGCCGCCTGGGGCGGCCCAGCGTGGAAGCGACAGCATAGCGGGTGACACTACTAGTATGGATAATAGACATGGTCTGTTTCCGCGAGCCCTCCGTCATGCCGCGCCGCTTCCTCCAGCGCTACATGCCCCACCCCGAGACACTCAGGCGCCAGCGCTCGCTGCGTTTCATGAGTCACCTGATTGGCAATCCTGCCCTCTGGGTGCTGAGCCGACGCAGCGTGGCCAACGCCTTCTCGGTAGGCCTGTTCAGCGCCATGCTGCCGATCCCCTTCCAGATGGTGGTAGCCGCCTGCGGTGCCTGGCTGGTGCGGGCCAACCTGCCGCTTTCCGTGGGCCTGGTATGGATCACCAATCCGCTGACCATGCCGCTGATCTTCTATGGCAATTACCGCCTCGGCGCCTGGCTGATGGACACCCCGGCCCGGGAAGCTCCGGCGCGGCTGTCGACGCGCTGGATCGCCGAGCAGATGGCCGACATCCTGCCTGCTCTGGCGGTGGGTTCTGTGGCAACCGCCATCGCCCTGGCGATCTTCGGCAACCTGGTCATCCGCCTGATCTGGCGCTGGCAGGTCTCGCGGAGCTGGAAACGGCGTACACGGCGGCGGCAGCGCCAGCAGCATGGGCCCTGCGACGAAGACCTGCACTGACCCTCCCCACACATGCATACGCATACGCAAGCGGCCGGCCCCGTCAGGGGCCGGCCGCCGTGGTGTTGCCGGTCGCGACATCAGCCCTCGGCCGGACTCCGGGGCTCTTCGTTCAGGCGCCCCTCGTCCAGGCGCATGACCCGATCTTGATGGGCGGCCAGAGCCGTATCGTGGGTGACAATCACGAAGGCGCAGGCCGCCGTCCGTGCCAACTCGTCCATCAGCGCCAGGATGCTCGCCGCTGTGTGTTGGTCCAGGTTGCCGGTGGGCTCGTCCATCAGGATCAGGCTCGGATCGGTGACCAGGGCCCGGGCGATGGCCACCCGCTGGCGCTCACCCCCGGAGAGCTCACCGGGCTTGTGATCGGCACGACTCCCCATGCCCACCTTCTCCAGCAGTTCGCGGGCATTCACCTCGGCCCGTTTCTTGCTCTGCCCGCGCACGATCAGCGGCAGGGCCGCGTTCTCCAAGGCGGTGAACTCCGCCAGCAGGTGGTGGAACTGGTAGACGAAACCAATACGCCGGTTGCGAAAGCGACCCAGGGCGGCTTGATCCAATGCCAGCAGCGACTCCCCGGCGATACGCACCTCGCCGCGGCTGGGAGTGTCGAGCCCCCCCAGCAGGTTGAGTAGGGTCGTCTTCCCGGAGCCGGAACTGCCGACGATGGCCACCCGCTCCCCGGCATGCACGGTCAGCGCCAGGCCATCGAGCACGGTGATATCCTGGGGCCCTTCGCGGTAGATGCGCGTCAGGTCATGGCACTCCAGCATGGGCTGGCCAGCGGTGCGCGGCATCGCGGTCTCCTCGTGACGAGTGGTGGACTGGCTGAGTTTATTCATAGCGCAGCACCTCGGCCGGCTGGACCCGGGCGGCGCGCCAGGCGGGATAGAGCGTCGACAGGAAGGTCAGACCCAGGGCCGCGCCAACGATGTTGCGCACATCCGTCCAGTCGAGCCGGGAGGGCAAGTTGCTAATGAAGTAGACGCCGGAATCCAGGAACTGGATGCCGAACAGGCTCTCCACGCCATCGATGATGTCCGATATGGTCAGCGCCAGCAGCACCCCGAGCCCCACGCCGACCAAGATACCGATCACCCCGATGGCCAACCCCTGGACGATGAAGATACCCATGATCGATCGCGGGGTGGCACCGATGGTGCGCAGGATGGCGATATCGGCGTGCTTGTCGGTGACCACCATCACCAGGGTCGAGACGATGTTGAAGGCCGCCACGGCGATGATTACCGTCAGCAGCAGGCCGATCATGCGCTTCTCCATCTGAATCGCCTGGAAGAGATTGCCATGGGAGAAGGTCCAGTCGGTGCCGCGGTAGCCCGGCCCCAGTTCGTCGATGATGAGGCGGGTCTCGGCGGCAGCCGCGAAGAGGTCGTCGAGCTCCAGACGTAGGCCGCCCACGGCGTCACCCAGGCGCGCCAGGGTCTGCATGTCCTCGATATTGGCGTAGGCCAGATTGGCGTCCAGGTCGGCACCCACGTTGAAGATCCCGCTGACCGTGAAGCGCTTGAGTCGAGGGAACACGCCTGCCGGGGTAATCGAGGCCTCGGGCACCAGCAGGGTGACCCGATCGCCCACCCCGACGCCCAACCGTCGCGCCAGGATGGAGCCGAGCACGATGTTCCACTCCCCGGGGGCCAGATCGTTCAGCCCGCCCTCCTGCATGTGGCGACCGATGATCGAGACGCGATCCTCCCACTCGGGATGGATACCATTGACCATCGCCCCCTGGTTGCGCCCACCCACCGAGAACATACCCTGCTGCTCCACGTAGGGGGCCGCGCCGATGACCCGCTCGCGCTCCATCAGCTGGGCAGCCAGGGACTCCCACTCCACCAGGCCGGTGCGCGACTCCACCTTGGTGTGGGGCACCATGCCGAGGATCCGGGTGCGTAGCTCATGGTCGAAGCCGTTCATCACCGAGAGCACCAGGATCAGCACCGCCACACCCAGCATCAGGCCCAGCATGGAGGTCAGAGAAATGAAGGAGATGAAGTGGTTGCGGCGCTTGGCGCGCACATAGCGCAACCCGATCAGGAATGGCAGACGGTCGAGCATGGTGGGCGTTCCTTGTCAGCGGGCGCCCATGGTAAGGCTTTTTACACCTCCCTGCACCGGGGCGCCGATGCCTTGTCATGGATTTGCACCCTGCCGAACCGAACGTCCTGGGCCCGGCGCTTGGGGTGGCCTCTCGGCAGTTGCATAGCGGGCCATTGCCGCCTACATTCGCGGCCATATGGATACCACGACGAGGCACCTCACGATGGCCACACGCCTGCTTCCCGAATGGCACCCCCAGGACGCCATCCAGCTCACCTGGCCCGGTCGCGATAGCGACTGGGCGCCCATGCTAGAGCGCATTGAGGCCACCCTGGAAGCCATGGTGGTGGCCATCGCCCGCTATCAACACGTGCTGGTCAGCGTGCCCGACACCCCCACTCGGACCCATCTGGCCGGCCGCTTCGCCAACCTCGGCGTGCCGGCGGCGCGGCTGCACCTGGTGGTGGCCGACGTCGATGATACCTGGGCTCGGGATCACGGCCCCCTGGCCGTAGAAGTGAACGCTGAACTACGCCTCAACGACTATGTCTTCACCGGCTGGGGCGGCAAGTACCCTGCCGCCCGTGACAATACCCTGACCCGCCGCCTGGCAGCGTCCGGCGTCTACGCCTGTCCGGTAGACGAGCGCGGTCTGGTGCTGGAGGGTGGCGCCATCGAGAGCGACGGCGCCGGGACCCTGCTCACCACCGAGGCCTGCCTGCTCAATCCCAACCGCAACCCCGGCCTCGATCGAACGGCGGTGGAGGACTGGCTGCACGAGGACTTCGGCGTGACGCGAGTGCTCTGGCTGGCCCATGGCTATCTGGAAGGCGACGACACCGACAGCCACGTGGACACCCTGGCGCGCTTCTGTGACCCGGCCACCATTGCCTACGTGCGCTGTGACGACCAGAACGATCCCCACTATCCCGCCCTGGCCGCCATGGAGGCAGAGCTCAGGGCCCTGAAGCGCGCCGATGGTGAGCCTTACCGTCTGGTGCCACTGCCCTGGCCGCGCCCCTGCTTCGACCCGGTGGATGGCCACCGCCTACCCGCCACCTACGCCAACTTCCTGATCCTCAACGGCGCGGTGCTGGTGCCGACTTACGGCGATGCCGCCGACACTCGGGCGCTAAACGCCCTGGCCGGCGCCTTCCCGGATCGCGATATCATCCCCATCGACTGCCTGAGCGTGATACGCCAGCACGGCAGCCTACACTGCCTGACCATGCAGCTGCCCCAGGGCAGCCTGGCAACACTCACCTGAATCAAGAGGCGTCGGGGATAGTCCGCAGAGGGGGTCCTACGCCATGGATGGCGTCGGTAGCGTACAGGGAGGTATTCACAGCGCCCCCTCGGAGGACTGTCGCCGGATAGCCTCGGATAATTAGCAACCGAGGAGGCTTTAACATGCCCCGCCAACTGAAGGTCGGCCTGGTCCAGCAGCCCGCCTGGCCCGACAAGGCCAGGAGCCTCGCCGAGAGCGAGGCCGGCATCCGCGAGCTGGCCGCCGCCGGCGCCGAGCTGGTGATGCTCCAGGAGCTGCACGCCACCCACTACTTCTGCCAGTACGAGGACACCGAGCTCTTCGACCTGGCCGAGCCCCTGGACGGCCCCACCGGCACCCGCCTGGCGGCGCTGGCCGCCGAGCTCGATATCGTGCTGGTGGGCTCGCTCTTCGAGCGCCGCGCTCCGGGGCTCTACCACAATACCGCCGTGGTCTACGACCGCCAGCGCGGCGCCGTGGGCCACTATCGCAAGATGCATATCCCCGACGATCCGGGCTTCTATGAGAAGTTCTACTTCACTCCGGGGGACGCCGACGATGGCCGCGGGCAGGGCTTTGCGCCCATCGACACCTCGCTGGGACGGCTCGGGCTGCTGGTATGCTGGGACCAGTGGTACCCGGAGGCGGCGCGGCTGATGGCGCTGGCCGGCGCGGAGCTTCTGCTCTACCCCACCGCCATCGGCTGGGACCCGGCCGACGACGACGCCGAGAAGGTACGCCAGAGGGACGCCTGGACCCTGATCCAGCGCAGCCACGCGGTGGCCAACGGCGTGCCGGTAATTGTCGCCAACCGGGTCGATCACGAGCCGGATCACTCAGGCGTGGGCCGCGGCATCGACTTCTGGGGCGGTAGCTTCATCGCCGGCCCCCAGGGTGAGCTTCTCGCCCACGCCGGTGCCCAGGCCGAGCGCCTGCTGGTAACCCTGGACATGGATCGCGGCGAGGCGGTACGACGGATCTGGCCGTATCTCAGGGACCGTCGCATCGATGCCTACGGCGATCTGACCCGGCGTTACCGGGACTGACAGCGCCTAGCGCCTAGCGCCTAGCGCCTAGCGCCTAGCGCCTAGCGCCTAGCGCCTAGCAGGATAATGCCATCTGCATTTCTGGTATCAACGAAGAAACCCCGTCAGTTTGAGCTGACGGGGTTTCTGTTTATCAGCCTCGACACCTGCTGCCCATCACCGAGCAGTTGGGCGCCGGGCGCTCGGCGCGGGTTACTTCCAGAAATCGCGGATCGAGGCGATGCCCTGGGCCCCCACAGCACGCGCGTGATTGGCATCGAAGCGGGTCATGCCACCCAGCGCGAAGACCGGCATGGCGGCGCGCTCGACCAGTTCCTGGAAATCATGCCAGCCCAGCGGAAACACCTCCGGGTGAGAAGGGGTCGTGCGCAGCGGTGACAGGGTCACGAAGTCACAGCCCAGGCGGCCGGCCTGGGCCAGCTGCTTGCCGTCATGGGTCGAGGCGGAGAGCCACTTGTCCTCGGGGATGGGCCGCCGTTCGAGATGCATCAGGCGTTCGCTGGTCAGGTGGACACCATCGGCATCCAGGCGCTCCAGCAAGGCGGGCTCGCCGTTGAGCAAGAGCCGCGCCCCGTGCTCGCGACACATCGCCAGCGCCTCCTCGGCGCGGGCCAGGTAGGCGGCGTCATCCAGCGTCTTGGCGCGCAACTGAACCAGCCTCACGCCGTCCTCCACCAGGGCACGCTCCAGCCGCTGGCGGAAGCGCATTTCATCTGCCTCCTCCCCGGTGATCAGGAACTCGGTGGGCAGGGCCACCGCCCGCAGGATCGGCAGGTTGGCCGCCGGAAAGGGATATTTCGTCAGCTCGGCCATGGGGACCCAGCGTACCGCCTGCCCCTCCCGGCCGAAGGGCTCGCCGGAGAAACCATGCACCTGCCAGACATCCAGCAGGATATGCTTGTCGGGATACTCATGGTGGATGCGGATCAGAGGCTGAGCGCGCTCGATCTCCACCCCGAGTTCCTCGTGGAGCTCCCGCTTGAGGCCACCCAGGCCGGTCTCGTAGGGCGCCAGCTTGCCGCCGGGAAACTCCCATAGGCCGCCATGATCGACATTGGACGGCCGGCGGGCAATCAGTACCTGCCGGCCATCGGCGCTGATGATAGCGGCGGCCGCCACATGCACCCTTCTCTTCACCATTGCGTTCATTCACCTTTCCAACGTAGCCGCGCCCTGCGGCGCGATGTTCTCTGACTGGCGATTCGCCGACTCGCTTAGCGGTTCAGCTGCGGTAATCGGCATTGATGCCGACATAGTCGTGGGAGAGGTCCGAGGTCCACACCGTGGCGCTCTCCTCGCCGCGGCCCAGGTCGATGCGGATGACGATCTCCTCGCGCGCCATCACGGCACTTCCCGCCGCCTCGGTATAGCCAGGGGCGCGCCCACCGGCTTCCACCAGGCGCACCTCGCCCAGGTCGATGGTCACCCGGGCGACGTCGAAATCCGCCACCGGGGCGCGGCCCACCGCTGCGAGGATCCGTCCCCAGTTGGCGTCCGAGGCATAGAGGGCGGTCTTGACCAGGGGCGAATGGGCCACGGTGAAGCCCACATCCAGGGCCTCCCGACGGGTCGTAGCGCCGTTTACCTGGAGGGTGACGAACTTGGTCGCCCCTTCGCCGTCACGGATCACCGCCTGGGCCAACTCGGTCATCACCCGCTGAAGGCCGTTGCGAAACACCGCGAGAGAGGCTTCGTCGGCCACCACTGGCCCACGGCCGGTGCTGATCAGCACACAAGCGTCATTGGTGGAGGTGTCGCCATCCACCGTGATGCAGTTGAAGGAGCGGTCGACGGTCTCGCGAAGCAGTGCGTCGAGCAAGTCTTGTTCGAGGGTGGCGTCCGTGGCAACAAAGGCCAGCATGGTCGCCATGTTGGGCTGGATCATCCCTGAGCCCTTGCTGATGCCGCTGATGGTGACGGTCTCGTCGCCTAGCGCCAGGGTGACGCTGGCCCCCTTGGGCCGGGTATCGGTGGTGAGGATTCCCTCCGCCGCCTGGCGCCACGCCTCGGCGTCGGCGGCCAGGGTTTCCAGGGCTGCCGGCAATCCGGCGAGCAGGTGCTCCATGGGTAGCGGCTCGCCGATCACCCCGGTGGAGAACGGCAGCACCGCGTCGCGCTCCACTCCGGTCAGCCGTGCCAGCTCCGCACAGGTGGTCCGGGCATCGCACAGCCCTGTCTCGCCGGTGCCGGCGTTGGCATTGCCGGTATTGACGACCAGATAGCGCGCCCCTTCGCCCCGGGCGACGCAGGCCGCCAGGTGCTCCCGGGCCACGATCACCGGGGCGGCACAGAAGGCATTGCGGGTGAAGGTGCCCGCGACACGCGCGCCGTCAGGGATCTCGATCACCACCAGGTCGCGTTGCCCAGCCTTCTTGATACCCGCCATGGCGGACCCCAGGCGCAGGCCGGGAATGGCCGGCATCGCCGGAAAGCTTGCGTCACCCACTGCCATCGTGTGGCCTCCTGTCTCGATAAGCGTCGAACCCTGAACCGAAGGGATTCCCAAGGCTCCTGGCCGACTAGTCCAACTTGCCGCAGCACTGCTTGTACTTCTTGCCGGACCCGCAGGGACAGGGGTCGTTGCGCCCCACCTTGGGGCCCTGCCGGCGCAGCGGACGTCCGTCCGCCCCCGGAGGCAGCGGCGCCTCGCCGCCCTCTTCGGCCTGGCCGGATGCGGCCTCCGGGGCATCGTGGCGGCTCGCCGCGGCGGCCTTGTCGCGCTCCAGCGCCTCACGCCGCTGGCGCTCTAGTTCCTCGACCTCTTCGGGGCGACGCACCTGAACATGGCTCAGGATACGCGTCACGTCGGCCTTTATATTGGATAGCAGGGTCTGGAAGAGCTCGAAGGACTCGCGCTTGTACTCCTGCTTGGGGTTCTTCTGGGCATAGCCACGCAGGTGGATGCCCCGGCGCAGGTGGTCCATGGACTGCAGGTGCTCTTTCCAGCGGGTATCGAGGACCTGCAGCATGACCTGCTTCTCGAAGCGACGCATCAGCTCGTCGCCAGCCTCCTCGACCTTCGCCTGATAGGCCTCCCGATGCATGGTATGCAGTCGCTCACGGAGCTGCTCTTCGTGAAAACGGTCGTCCTCCTCGGCCCACTGCACCACCGGGGCATCCAGGTGGAACTCCGTCTTCAGATAGTCCTCTAGGCCGGCCAGATCCCACTGCTCGGGGAGGCTCTGGGGTGGCACATAGTCACTGATGGCGAGCTCCAGGACCTCTTCGCGGATCCCCATGACAGCATCGGAGACGTCCTCGGCGGCGAGGATCTCGTTGCGCTGCTCATAGATCACCCGACGCTGGTCATTGGCCACGTCGTCATACTCGAGCAGCTGCTTACGCATGTCGAAGTTACGGCTCTCGACCTTCTTCTGGGCGCGCTCGACGGCGTTGGAGACCATCTTGTGCTCGATCGCCTCGCCGTGCTCCAGGCCCAGGGCCTTCATCATCCTCTGGACCCGATCGGAGCCGAACAGCCGCATCAGGCTGTCCTCCAGCGACAGGAAGAAGCGGGTCGAGCCCGGGTCACCCTGGCGACCGGCGCGACCGCGTAGCTGGTTGTCGATGCGCCGGGACTCGTGGCGCTCGGAGCCGACCACATGCAGCCCCCCGGCGGCCAGCACCCCGTCGTGGCGGGCCTGCCACTCGGCCTTGAGGGACTCGACCTGCTCGGGGCTGGGGTTCTCCAGCTTGGCCACCTCGGCTTCCCAGTTGCCGCCCAGCACGATATCGGTGCCGCGCCCGGCCATGTTGGTGGCGATGGTGATAGCGCCCGGACGGCCTGCCTGGGCAATGATCTCGGCCTCGCCCTGGTGCTGCTTGGCGTTGAGCACATTGAACGTCATCCCGGCCTGCTGCATCAGGTTGGCCAGGTACTCGGAGGTCTCGATGGACGCGGTACCCACCAGCACCGGACGACCGGCCTCGGTCTCGGCCTGGACGTCCTTGATGATCGCCTCGAACTTCTCCTCGGCGGTGAGATAGACCAGGTCGTTGAGATCCTGGCGAATCAGCGGCTTGTTGGTGGGGATCACCACCACATCCAGGGCGTAGATCTGGCGGAACTCGAAGGCTTCGGTGTCGGCGGTGCCGGTCATGCCGGCCAGCTTGTCGTAGAGGCGGAAGTAGTTCTGGAAGGTGGTGGAGGCCAGGGTCTGACTTTCGCGCTGGACGGTCACGCCCTCCTTCGCCTCCACCGCCTGGTGCAGGCCCTCGGACCAGCGTCGACCGGGCATGGTGCGGCCGGTGTGCTCGTCGACGATCACCACCTGCCCGTCGCTGACGATGTAGTCGACATCCTTGTGATAGAGGTGGCGGGCGCGCAGTGCCGAATGCATGTGCTGCAGCAGGTTGAGATTCTGAGCGGCGTAAAGGGACTCCTCCTCGCCCAGCAGCCCCTCGCCACGCATCAACTCCTCGACCCTGTTATGGCCGGTCTCGGTGATCTCCACCTGCTTGTGTTTCTCGTCCAGGGTAAAATCGCCACTGGCGGGATCTTCCGGGTCCTCGCAGGCCACCAGGTGGACAGCCAGACGGTCCACGACCCGATATAGCTCGGTATTCTCGTCCACCGCGCCCGAGATGATCAGCGGGGTGCGCGCCTCATCGATCAGGATGGAGTCCACCTCGTCGACGATGGCGTAGTGGAGCCCGCGCTGCACTTTGTCCTCCAGTGAGAAAGCCATGTTGTCACGCAGGTAATCGAAGCCGAACTCATTGTTGGTGCCGTAGGTAATGTCGCAGGCGTAGGCCGCGCGCTTCTCCTCGGAGGTCTGGCCGGAAAAGATGGTGCCCACCGAGAGCCCGAGGCGCTCGTAGAGGGGGCGCATCCACTCGGCGTCGCGTCGTGCCAGGTAGTCGTTCACCGTGACCACATGAACCCCTTTGCCCGGCAGGGCATTGAGATACACGGCCAGGGTCGCTACCAGGGTCTTGCCCTCGCCGGTCTTCATCTCGGCGATACGGCCGTTGTGCAGGGTCATCCCGCCGACCATCTGCACATCGAAGTGGCGCATTCCCATCACCCGCTTGCTTGCTTCGCGCACCGTGGCGAAGGCCTCGGAGAGCAGGCCATCGAGGGGCTCTCCGGCCTCCAGGCGGGCACGGAAATCGGCGGTACGTGCCTGCAGGGCGTCGTCGTCGAGTCCCTCGAGTTCGGGCTCCAGGGCCGTGATCCGGTCGACCAGGCGGCTCATGCGCTTGACCTCGCGGTCGTTCTTCGAGCCGACGACCTTGCGTAACAGTGAGTTGATCATGAGGGGTCCATCTCTGCGTGTGGCAACTCGCCAGCGCCAGCGGCACCGGCCATTCAGTGTGTGTGTGTCGAGGCTGACCACGCAGCGGGAGGGCCACGGCGAGTGAGGACATCATGGGCCGCCGTGGCGCGACGCCGCGGGCAAGCGTCGGCAGGCAGCCGGAATGGAGCAGGACGAAAACGTCTCCGCGTCAGGGGCCAGCGGCCCAGCAGGGCACGATGGCGGGCCTGGAGGCGTGAGCTGGCCCGAATCAGCGCCGGTGCCAGAATACTGATCTGCACGATCCGCTCGGCGTGCCGCAGCCCCTCGGCGTGGGCCAGTCCCGCCGGCAGCAGACAGCCCACCAGCAGCCCCGCCAACCACCAGCGCGTCTGCCGGCGCGGCGCCGAGCGACGCGAAACGACGGGCGCATCGGACCGGAGATGGGCGATAGGGGTGGCGGGCATGGCTGTCGATGAACTCCCGAGCGTGCTAGGCTTTTGATCCCGAAGTTAGGAGGGGCGCCATCCCGATTGGGCGGCCCCGGGGAAAGCCCCTGAGAAACAAGCCAATGAGTATAAAGGTTAAGCGTTCGAGAGCCCAGTCCATGTCCCGACTGATGGACGGACGCGGAGAGCTAGGCACGCTGATGCGCACCGCACAAATGATCGCGCGCGCCCAGCAACACCTCCGCAACCACCTGCCCGGGGAACTGGGTGACCACCTCCATGTGGGCGGCTACCGCGACGGGCGCCTGACGCTGATTACCGACCGGGCGGTATGGCTGACGCGCCTGCGCTACGACCAGGGCCGGCTTCTCGAGCTGCTGCACCAGCTACCTGGCTTCGAGCCGGTGACAGGCTTCAACTTCAAGGTGCGGCCGGTGCGGCCGATCAAGGCACCTCTTCGCCAGGTGCGACACCTGCCGGCCCGAGCCGCCGACGAGATTGCCAGCTGCGCGGCCGATGTCACAGACCCACGCCTCAAGAGTGCCCTCGAGCGACTAGCGGCCCATGCCGAACGTAAGCCGTAAGCCGCAGACAGCCCCAAGAGAAACGCCCCCGAGGCAATGAATACCGAAGAGGCGCTTCTCTTATCGCGTGAAGCTTATGGCGTACCGCTCCGGGCCATGCCCGGGAGGGCTCACGCCATGGCCGGGGCAGCGTAGGAGATGGGAGAGATTTCGGTCTCGCTCTCGAAGGTGACCAGCTCGAAGGCCTCGGGTTGGTCCATCAGGGCGCGACAGAGCTGGTTGTTGAGAGCATGCCCGGACTTCACGCCACGAAATTCACCGATCAGGCTATAGCCGAGCTGGTAGAGATCACCAATGGCGTCAAGCACCTTGTGCTTGACGAACTCGTCATCGTAGCGCAGCCCGCCCTCGTTCACGATGCGGTAGTCGTCGACTACGATCGCGTTGTCCAGGCTGCCGCCCAGGGCGAGATTGTTGGAGCGCAGGTGCTCCAAGTCTCGCATGAAGCCGAATGTCCGTGCCCGGGAGACCTCCTTGACGAAGGAGGTAGTGGAGAAGTCCACCACGGCAGTCTGTTTCTGGTCATCGAACACCGGATGATCGAAGTCGATGGAGAAGGAGACCTTGAAGCCTCGATGGGGCAGGAACGTGGCTTCTTTGTCACCCTCTCGAACGGTCACCTCGCGCTTGACGCGAATGAACTTCTTGGCGGCACTCTGCTCGCTGATCCCGGCGGACTGGATTAGGAACACGAAAGGACCGGCACTGCCATCCATGATAGGCACTTCGGGAGCGCTGAGATCCACATAGGCATTATCGATACCCAAGCCGGCCAGGGCCGACATCAGGTGTTCGACGGTGGCAACCTTGGCGCCGCCACATGTTAGGGCGGTGCACAAAGTGGTATCGGTGACGAATTCGGCTCGCGCCGGCACCTGCACCTCAGGATCCAGATCGGTACGCACGAAAACGATACCGGTATCCACTGGCGCAGGGCGCAGGGTCATATAGACCTTCTTGCCGGAGTGTAGGCCGACGCCGGTGGCGCGGATGACGTTCTTCAGGGTGCGTTGTCTGATCATGGGCAGTAGCCAGGCGGTTATCGGGTTATCAAACACCGTTCACTATAACACCGAACGAGCGTTTCAACAAAAAAGCACGCCCGGCACGGACTATGGCGCCGACAGCAAGGCTCAATCCGCCTGGCGACGCAGGAAAGCCGGAATGTCCAAGTAGTCATCGAGTTCCTGGGAGCGGCGCTTCTCGGGCCTGGACTTGGGCGCCTCCTCTGGCGCAGCGCTTCGCGCCGCGGCAGGCTGGCGCACCGTCGCGGCCGAAGACGCCTGGCGCTGGCGATAGTCCGACCCGGCCTCACTGCGCTTTGCCGTCTCGCGACCGGCTGATTTCTGCTGCTGCCCGTCGAGGCCGGCGGCTACCACGGTAACGCGCAGCTCATCGGTCATCTCCATGTCGATGGAGGTGCCCACCACGATGGTGGCGTCCTGAGAGGCGAACTCCTGAACGGTAGCACCCACATCGTTAAACTCGCCGATGGAGAGGTCGGGGCCGGCGGTGATGTTGACCAGGATACCGCGAGCGCCATGCAGGTCGATGTCTTCGAGAAGCGGGCTTCTGATCGCCTTCTCGGCGGCCTCACGGGCGCGGTTCTCGCCGGTAGCCCCGCCGGTGCCCATCATCGCCATGCCCATCTCCGACATCACGGTGCGCACATCGGCGAAGTCGACGTTGATGATGCCGGGGCTGGTGATCAGCTCGGCGATCCCCTGGACGGCACCCAGGAGCACATCGTTGGCGGCGCTGAAAGCGGTCAGCAGGCTGGCACTCTTGCCCAACACCGAAAGCAGCTTCTCGTTGGGGATGGTGATCAGCGAATCGACGTGCTCGGAGAGTTCCCGCATGCCCTCCTCTGCGGCGCGCATTCGCTTGGGGCCCTCGAAGGGGAAGGGGCGGGTAACGACGGCCACGGTGAGGATGCCCAACTCCTTGGCCACCTGGGCCACCACCGGAGCGCCTCCGGTACCGGTGCCACCCCCCATGCCGGCGGTGATAAACACCATGTCGGCCCCGTTGAGGAGCTCGGCAATGCGCTCGCGATCCTCCATGGCAGCCTGTCGGCCGACATCGGGGTTGGCACCGGCGCCGAGGCCCTTGGTGATCTCGCTGCCGAGCTGGAGCACGGTCTTGGCCGCGACCCGCTTGAGGGCCTGGGCATCGGTGTTGGCGCAGATGAACTCCACGCCCTCGATGCTGCTCTCGACCATGTGGTTGACGGCGTTGCCGCCGCCCCCGCCTACGCCGATCACCTTGATGACCGCACTGCTTGAGGGTGCGCTATCTACGAGTTCAAACATTAGCCCCGTCTCCTGGACCGCCGGCGGCGATCCTGTCAGAAATTTCCTTTCAACCAGCCTTTCAGCCTTGCCAGCGCCGGAACACCATCCCTGACGTCACGCCGGGAAGCCTCCTCGCGCCTCGGCCGAACCGGCATCACACTGCCCTGTGCCTGTCGACCCTGACCCTGCCGGACCTCCTGCAGAGCGTAATGTAGCAAACCGACTCCGGTCGAATAAATCGGGTTGCGGACCACATCGGCCAAGCCGCGGACGTTTTGCGGGCAGGCGATGCGCACTGGCATATGAAAGATCTCCTCGGCCAGTTCCACCACGCCCTCCATGCGCGAGGTACCGCCGGTCAGTACCACCCCGGCAGCCACCAGATCCTCGTAGCCGCTGCGCCTGAGTTCATCACGCACCAGGGTGAAGAGCTCTTCATAACGTGGCTCCACCACCTCCGCCAGGGATTGACGCGAGAGGTCCCTGGCCGGGCGGTCCCCAACGCTGGGCACCTTGATGAGCTCATCGCTGGCAGCCAGCTGAGTCAAGGCGCAGGCGTACTTGACCTTGATCTCCTCGGCATGCTGGGTCGGGGTGCGAAGGGCCATGGCAATATCGTTGGTGACCTGATCACCCGCGATGGGGATCACCGAGGTGTGGCGGATGGCCCCCTCGGTAAATACCGCGATATCGGTGGTGCCACCGCCGATATCCACCATGCACACACCCAGTTCGCGCTCGTCTTCGGTGAGCACCGACATGCTCGACGCGAGCTGCTCAAGGATGATGGCATCGACTTCCAGGCCACAGCGGCGCACGCATTTTTCGATGTTCTGCACGGCATTCAGCGCCGCGGTGACCAGATGCACCCTGGCCTCCAACCGGACCCCGGACATGCCGAGTGGCTCGCGGATGCCGCCCTGGGTGTCGATGGCAAACTCCTGGGGCAGCACATGCAGGACACGCTGCCCCTCGGAAATGGCCCGGGCACGGGCCGAATCGATGACGCGGTCGATATCGGAGGGCGTGACTTCACGCTCCTTGATCGCCACCACGCCATCGGAATTCATCGAGCTGATATGGCTGCCGGCGACGCCGACATAGACCGAGTGGATATCGCAGCCCGCCATCAACTCGGCTTCCTCCACGGCGCGCTGGATGGACTGCACCGTGGACTCGATATTGATCACCACTCCCTTCTTCATTCCACGGGAAGGATGCGAACCGATACCGGCGATCTCGATACTGCCATCGTCGGTTGGCTGCCCCACGATCGCCACGACCTTGGACGTTCCGATATCCAGCCCGACTACCATATTGGACGCATTGGATGGACCTGCCATGAGTCGGGGAGTCTCCTCGAACCTGGCCCGCATCTAAGGGCCTGCAATAAAAAAAATAAACCTAGGATCAATTATAGGAACAACTTAGGTTGATCCTCCACCCCGGTAAAGAAAACATTCTGTACGATACGGTGATTTTGACGTGAAAGAAACCGCCCGATCGCCAGAGAGACGCGCTTTGCGAGGAGAAAAGGTCTCACCCCTGCTCCACTTCGTCACCTTCCATGGGTTCGGTTTCTCCATGCCAGGCCACGGCCACTCCGTTGGGGTATCGCAGGTCGATGTAGCGTATATGCGACGCCTGAGGCCCCAGTTGACGCTGCCAGGCGGCGGCGAGACGAGACAGGCGCGCCTCTCGATCATTGCGCCCCAGCATCACCCAGACGCCGTCATCGATTTGAAAACGCCAGGCGCCGCGGGGCTCCAGGCGCAGCTGGGTCAGGGAGAGCCCCATCTCACCGAAGCGCGCGGCCAGGCGGGTGTGATAGGCCAACACCTCGGCGCCACTGCCCGGGGGGCCGGCGAGATCCGGCAGGTCGTCGGGAGGCGACACCGGCCCGAAGGCGAAGGGCTCTCCCGCGGGATTGAGCAGGTAGTCGTCATTCCAGCGTGCCACCGGCACCTGCTCCACCAGGTCGAAGGTCAGTGCATTGGGCCACTCGCGCTCGACGCGTACCTCGTCCAGCCAGTCGATGGCCAACGCCTCCTCGCGCAGCCCTGCGAGACTGACCGACAGCCAGGTACGCCCCTGGATCAGCGGCGCCAGCTGGCTGCGCAGATAGTCGGCGCTGACGTGAGAGAGCTCTCCGCGGATCGAGACCCGCTCGATGGGGCGGTCCAGCCACAGCCATAACGCACGGCCGCCGGCCCCAATCAACAGCACCAGAAGCAGTAGCCCCGCCAGTCCGCCACGCCGACTCATTCCCGCCCGGCCCTCGAAGAGACGCTGAGGATACGCAGCACCAGGGTCGCAAAATCAATACCCGCGTGAGCCGCCGCCTGGGGAACCAGGCTGTGGTCGGTCATGCCCGGCGAGGTGTTGACCTCGATCAGCCAGAATCGCCCGGTGGCGTCGCGCATCACATCGACCCTTCCCCAGCCCTCGGCGCCGATGGCCAGGAAGGCCTCGCGGCAGAGTGCGGCGAGTTCGGCCTCCTCGTCCTGGCTGAGCCCACAGGGCAGATGGTAGCGAGTGTCGTCGGAGAGGTACTTGGCCTCGTAGTCATAGAAGCCGCCTGGCACCTCGACACGAATCGCCGGCAGCACCTCGTCGCCTAGCAGAGACACCGTGTACTCCTCGCCCACGATGAAGCGCTCGGCCATCACCCGGGCGTCGAAGCGCGCCGCCTCCTGGTATGCCGCAGCGAGCGCCTCGGCGCTGTCGACGATGCTGATACCCAGCGTCGACCCCTCGTGAACCGGCTTGACAATCAGCGGTAGACCAAGGCGCTCGGCCACTCCCTGCCAGTCCGCCCCTGCCTCGAGCATCACCGCCTCCGGCGTGGGCAGACCCAGCGCCTGCCACACCAGTTTGGTGCGCTGCTTGTCCATGCCCAGTGCCGAGGCCAGCACACCGCTGCCAGTATAGGGGATCCCCAGTAACTCGAGCGCCCCCTGCAGGGTACCATCTTCGCCGCCGCGCCCATGCAGGGCGATGAATACCCGATCGGGATTCAAGGCTTCGAGCCCCACCAGCCCTCCCTCGACAGGGTCATAGCCCACCGCATCCACGCCGGCACCTTGGAGGGCCGCCAGCACCGCGGCACCGCTCATCAGCGACACCTCGCGCTCGGCAGAGTCACCGCCATGGACCACCGCCACTCGGCCCAGCTCGTTCACCCGGCTCATAGGAGCACCTCGTCCAGCGTCAGGGCCGATTCGGCCAGAGCCTGGGAGATCCCGCCCACGTCACCGGCGCCTTGGGTGATCAGGATATCGTCGGGGCGCAACACCCGCGCCAGCAGACCAGGCAGTTCGCCCTTGGCCTGGACGAAGATCGGGTCCACCTCGCCGCGTTGGCGGATCGAACCCGCCAGGGTTCTCCCCTCTGCACCGGGAATCGGCGCCTCGCCGGCGCTGTAAACGTCCAGCAGCAGCAGGGTATCGACCCCAGCCAACACCCGCACGAAGTCCTCGTAGAGATCCCGGGTGCGCGTGTAGCGATGGGGCTGGTAGACCATCACCAGGCGCCGCCGGGGCCAGCCGGCACGCACCGCCTGGATCACCATCTCCACTTCGCGGGGATGGTGACCATAGTCATCCACCAGCATCACCTCGCCCTTGCCGCCGGGGGCCGGGTAGTGGCCGTGCACCTGGAAGCGTCGCCCCACGCCCTCAAATCCTGCCAGACCGCGCAGGATGGCGGCATCCTCCATACCGGCATCGCTGGCCACCACGATGGCGGCCATGGCATTCAGGGCATTGTGGCGACCCGGCATGGCGAGGCGCACCGACAACGGCGCCAGGTCACCAGGACGATGCGCAGTGAAGCGCACCTCACCCGCCTCCTGCACGAAGTCCTCGATGCGATAGTCGGCATCCTTGCTGAAACCGTAGGTGACGAACTGGCGGTGCACTCTGTCGAGCAGGCCGCGCACATTGGCGTCGTCGAGGCACAGGATCGCCAGTCCGTAGAAGGGCAGGTTGTGGAGGAACTCAAGAAAGGTGGCCTTTAGCTTCTCGAAGTCGCCGCCATAGGTCGCCATGTGATCGGCATCGATGTTGGTGACAATAGCCACCATGGGCTGCAGATGCAGGAAGGAGGCGTCGGACTCGTCCGCCTCGGCCACCAGGTAGTCGCCCTCCCCCAGCCGGGCATTGGTACCCGCGCTGGTCAAGCGACCGCCGATCACGAAAGTGGGGTCGAGCCCGCCCTCGCCGAGCAGGGTCGCCGTCAGGCTGGTGGTGGTGGTCTTGCCGTGGGTGCCGGCCACGGCGATACCGTGGCGAAAGCGCATCAGCTCGGCGAGCATCTCGGCCCGTCGCACCACCGGCACTCGGTGGGCGTGGGCCCAGCGGATCTCGGGGTTGGTCTCATCCACCGCCGTGGAGACCACCAGCACATCGGCCCCGGCCACGTTCTCCTCGCCGTGGCCGATGGCCACCGCGATGCCACACTGGCGCAGACGGGTCACCACCGACGACTCGCGCAGATCACTGCCGCTGACGGTGTAGCCCTGGTTGGCGAGCACCTCGGCGATTCCGCACATGCCGGCACCGCCGATGCCCACGAAATGAATATGCCGGATGCGGCGCATTCCCAGCCCGCGACCGTTGCGCGCCGGCAGGGACTGGCCGGGTACCGGCCGTGTTGTGCTATCGGTCAAAACCTGTCTCCATGCAGCCGGCCACCAGGCGCTCGACGGCGTCGAGATGGGCGCAGGCGCGTGCCTGCGAGGCCATGGTGGCGAGTGAGTCGGGGTCAAGCAGCGCCGCCAGCCGGTCGGCGAGCGTCGCCGCACTGAGTTCTGTCTGGGGTAGCAATTCGGCGGCGCCCTTCTCCACCAGCGCTCGAGCATTGGCGGTCTGATGGTCATCCACCGCATGAGGCAGGGGCACGAAGAGCGCCGGCCGCCCCGCCGCGGCCAGTTCCGCTACGGTCAGGGCGCCGGCCCGGCAGACGACCAGATCCGCCCAGCCGTAGGCGCCGGCCATGTCATCGATGAAGGCCGTCACCTCGGCGGCAACCGCCAGGCGAGCATAGGCCTCCCGGGTGGCGGTATCCTTGTCACGCCCCGCCTGGTGGCGAACCTCGGGCCGCTCGCCCTCGGGCAGGCGCGCCAGAGCCTCGGGGAGTCGCTCGTTAAGGGCCTGAGCACCCAGGGAGCCACCTACCACCAGCAGGCGCAGGGGGCGACCGCGCATCGACGCGGGCGTAGGGAGGGCTTCCCCCAGGGCGGCAATCTCAGCCCGTACGGGGTTGCCCACCACCTCGCCACCCTTGCCAAAGGCGTGGGGGAAGGCAGCGTAGACACGCTGGGCCAGTCGCGCAAGCAAGCGGTTGGTGAGGCCGGCCACGGCGTTCTGCTCATGGATCACCAGCGGCCGGCGCGTCAGCCAGGCGGCCAGCCCACCGGGGCCACTGGCGAACCCGCCGAGGCCCACCACCAGCTGGGGGTCGCAGGCACGGAGAATGCGCCACGCCTGCCAAACGGCCCGGGTCAGGTTGAATGGCGCCAGCAGCCAGCCGGCGGCCCCGTTACCGCGCAGCCCCGCCACGGCAATGCGGTGCAGGGGAATACCGGCCTCGGGCACCAGGCGATTCTCGATACCGCGCGGGCTGCCCAGCCACTCCACCTGCACGCCTTCTGCGGCCAGGCCGCGGGCCAGGGAGAGGGCCGGAATCACGTGCCCGCCGGTGCCTCCGGCCATGATCAGGGCGCGACGCCCCGCTCGCTTGCTCACTTGGCGGCTCCTTGTAGCCTGGGGGGCACATGACTGTCGTCGCGAGGGGCCACCGGGCGTGTGCGCCGCACCGCCCGGCGGGTTTCGATATCGGCGCGCAACAGCAGCGCCATCATCACCGCGCTGACCAGCAGGCTGGACCCCCCATAGCTGAGCAGCGGCAAGGTCAGGCCCTTGGTGGGCAACATGCCGCTGCTCACCGCGATGTTGATGAAGGCCTGGGCGCCTATCACCAGGGCAATGCCATAGCTGAGATAGGCGGCGAAGGGCAGTCCCGCCAGTTCCGCGCGACGGCCCACGGCCATGGCCCGCCAGATCAGCAGGGCAAACAGCGCCACCACGGCGATGGCCCCCACCAGGCCGAGCTCCTCGGCCAGCACGGCGAAGACGAAGTCAGTATGCGCCTCGGGTAGATAGAAAAGCTTCTGCACGCTGTTGCCCAGGCCCATGCCCAGCCAGCCGCCGCGCCCGAAGGCGATCAGCGCCTGGGTGAGCTGATAGCCGCTGGCGAACTGGTCCGCCCAAGGGTCGGCGAAGCTGACCAGGCGCGCCATGCGATAGGGCTCGGCCACGGCAAGCATTAGGGCGCCGGCCGCCACCAACAGCGCCAGCAGCAGGAATCGCCCCCAGGGGGCCCCTGCCATCAGCAGCATGCCCATCACGCAGCCCGTCATCACCACCACCGCACCATAGTCGGGTGCGAGAATCAGCAGTACGCCGATGATGGCCAGGATCACCAGGGGGCGCAGGAAGGCCCCCCACTGGCGGCGTACCTGGGGCAGGAAACGCTCCAGGTAGCCCGCCATGTAGGCGATCAGGCAGAGCTTGGCGACCTCGGAGGCCTGGAGGTTGAAGGGCACCCCGGGAATCGAGAGCCAGCGCTTGCTGCCGTTGATCTCGCGCCCCACCAGCAGCACCAGCGCCAACAGGGCGATGCCCACCAGTAGCAGCAGTGGGCCGTTCGCCTTCCACCAGGCCAGCGGCATGCGCAGCACGAAGGCTGCGGCCACCAGTGACACCCCCAGGAAGATGCCGTGGCGAATGCTGAAGAACCAGGGGTTGCCGGTGAGGCTCGCCGCCACTTCCGAAGACGCCGACGTGACCATGACCCAGCCGATCAGCATCAGCGCCATGACGGCTACAAGCAGCCAGCCGTCGAAGGGCTGATCGCGGGTGGAGAGCCGCTCGCGAAGACGGGCCAGGCGTTTCATGTCACCTCCCGAGCCGCGTGGCGACGCACCCAGCGGCGGAACACCTCGCCGCGCTCCTGATAGTTGGCAAACTGATCGAGACTGGCGCAGGCCGGCGAGAGCAGAACACAGTCGCCCGGTTGGGCGACCTCCAATGCCCGTCCCATGGCCGCCTCCAGATCCTCGACTTCGGTCAGGGGCAGTTGGCCACGTAATACTCGCTCCAGGCGCTCGGCGTCCAGACCAAACAGGATCGCCTCACGCCCATAGCGGGCCAGGGGGGTGGCCAGGGGGGTGAAGTCGGCGCCCTTGCCGACCCCGCCGGCGAGCAGGATCAGCTTGCCCTCGAGGGTCGGGCCCAGCCCGGCGATGGCGGCCAGGGTGGCACCCACGTTGGTGCCCTTGGAGTCGTTAATCCAGCGCACGCCACCGGCCTCGGCGACCAGTTCGCCGCGATGGGGCAGCCCGGGGAAGCGGCGCAGAACACGGCACATCGCTGCCAACGGCAGTTCCAGGCGGTGGCCCATGGCCAACGCCGCCAGGGCATTGGCCTGGTTGTGGCGCCCGGCCAGGCGCACTTCGGCCGCGGGCAGCAGTGGCCTGTCGCCGTGCATCAGCCAGTCGGCGCCCTGATGGCGCCCGATGCCCCACTCACCGGCTTGCGGCGGGCGCGTGGTAAAGCTGTCCTGGGACGGCAGGCGGCTGTCGGGCCAGGTGGCGGGATCCTCGGCGTTGACTACCCCATGACGAGCGCCGCGGAAGATGCCGAGCTTGGCGGCGCGGTAGGCGGCCATGTCGCGATGGCGATCCAGGTGGTCCTCGGACAGGTTGAGAAAGGCGGCGGTCTCGGCCCCCAGTCGAGGCGTGGTCTCCAACTGGAAGCTGGAGAGCTCGAGGACATGGAAGTCGGCATCGGGCTCATCGACCAGCAGATCCAAGGCTGGAGTGCCCAGGTTGCCGCCCACCGCCACCCGGCGGCCCGCCTCGCGGGCCATCTCGCCCAACAGGGTAGTCACGGTGGACTTGGCATTCGAGCCGGTGATGGCGGCGATGGGCGCCCGGGCGGCACGCACGAAGAGCGCGATCTCCCCCACCAGCACCGGCTGACCGGTCGCCTCGCGGGTACGACCGGCAAGGGCCTCGAGTCCCGGCGTCCGCGGATCGATGCCCGGACTGAGGACCACCTCCTCCACCGCGGAGAGGTCAAGGCCAGTGAGTGGCCCGCAGTGGATCTCGACGCCGGGATGCGCGGCATGAAAGTCGTCCATGCCAGGCGGGACGGCCCGGGTATCGGCCACCATGTAGGGCACGCCGTTGCGCGTCAGGTGGCGGCAGATGGCGCGACCGGAGATCCCCAGACCGACCACCAGCGTGACCCCTTTCGGCACCTTGACCATGTCCTGCTCCTTGGCGTTGCGGTATCGGGACGACGCGGCTCAGCGCACCTTGAGGGTGGCCAGGCCGATCAGCACCAGCACCACGGTGATGATCCAGAAGCGCACGATGACCCGCGGCTCCGGCCACCCCTTAAGCTCAAAGTGGTGGTGCAGCGGCGCCATGCGGAAGATGCGCCGACCGGTGAGCTTGTAGGAGCCCACCTGCAGGATGACCGACACGGTCTCCATGACGAAGATGCCACCCATGATGAACAGCACGATCTCCTGGCGCACGATCACCGCCACCACCCCTAGCGCCGCCCCCAGCGCCAGCGCCCCCACATCCCCCATGAAGACCTGGGCCGGATAGGTGTTGAACCACAGAAACCCCAATCCGGCGCCGGCGATGGTGGCACAGAACACCGCCAGTTCGCCGGCCCCGGGAATGAAGGGGATCTGCAGGTAGTCGGCAAACACCGCATTGCCGGTGGCGTAGGCGAATACCGCCAGGCCCATGGCCACCAGTACGGTGGGCATGATGGCCAGGCCATCGAGCCCGTCGGTGAGGTTGACGGCATTAGAGCTGCCGACGATCACCAGGTAGGTCAGCACCACATAGAAGACTCCCAGGGGCAGCACCACGTCCTTGAACAGCGGCACGATCAGGCTGGTCTCCACCGGCGAGGCCGCGGTCGCGTAGAGCAGCACCGCCGCGGCCAGGCCTATCACCGACTGCCAGAGATACTTCCAGCGGGCCGGCAATCCGCGCGGGTTCTTCTCCACTACCTTACGAAAGTCGTCCACCCAGCCGATGGCGCCGAAGCCCAGGGTCACCGCCAGCACGATCCACACATAGTGGTTGGCCAGGTCGCCCCACAGCAGCGTGCTCACGGCGATCGCCATCAGGATCATGGCGCCACCCATGGTCGGAGTGCCGGCCTTGGAGAGGTGGGACTGGGGGCCGTCGTCGCGCACGGCCTGGCCGATCTGGCGTTCGACCAGCCGTCGGATCATCACCGGGCCCAGCCACAGGCATAGCACCAGGGCGGTGAGCGTGCCCAGAATCATGCGCAGGGTGAGGTAGTTGAAGACATTGAAGGCGCTGAAGTACTGCGCCAGGAAATCAGCCAGATAAAGCAGCATGTATCGCGTTCACCTTGATGCATCCGCGCGCAGTTCGGCCACGACGCTTTCCATGCCGGCACTGCGCGATCCCTTGACCAGCACGCTGGCGCCGGGGGGCAGATGGTTGAGGACGTGGCGCGTCAGCGCCTCCCGATCGTCGAAATGGCACCCGCCCGCGCCGAAGGCCCGGGTGGCGGCGCCTGCCGCCTCGCCGAAGGTGCCGAGAAAATCGACCCCCAGTTCCTGCGCGTAGCGCCCGATCTCGGCATGCAGCCGGTCGGACGCCTCTCCCAACTCCCCCATGGCACCCAGCAGGCACCAGTGCGGCCCGGGCAGCGTGACCAGAAGCTCCAGCGCCGCCTTCACCGCGCCGGGGTTGGCGTTATAGGTATCGTCCAGTAGCCGTGACTTCCTGGTGCCCTCCACCACGCTGAGCCGCCCAGGCATCGGCGCGACGCCGGCCAAGCCGGCCAGCACCTCCTCGGGAGAGAGCCCCATGGCCAGCGCCGCCGCTCCAGCCGCCAGGGCGTTGGCCAGATTGTGGCGGCCCAGCAACCCGAGTTGCACCCGACCGCACTCGCGTCCATCCACGACAAGCGTGAAAGCATAGCGCCCCAGAGCGTCGCAGGCCAGCGCCGTGGCGGTGACCCTGGCGCGCGGGTCGAGGCCGAAGTCGAGTACCTCACGGGGAGCCGCCAGTTGTGCCCAGGTGGTGAAATAGGCGTCATCACGGTTGATGACCGCGACGCCGTCGGCGGGCAGGCCGACGAGGATCTCGGCCTTGGCCTGGGCGATCTGGCCCATGCCGCCGAACTCGCCGACGTGGGCGCCGGTGACGTTGGTGATCACCGCCACTCGGGGCTCGGCAAGCACGCTGGTCCAGGCAATTTCTCCCAGGTGATTGGCACCCAGCTCCACCACCGCCTGGCGGTGCGCGTCGGTGAGCTCGAGCAGGGTCAGTGGCGCGCCGATGTCGTTGTTGAGGTTGCCACGGGTGGCCAGGGTGGAACCGCGGCACGCCAGCAACGCGGCGAGCAGCTCCTTGACGGTGGTCTTGCCGCTGTTGCCGGTCACCGCCACCAGGGGTCCACCCCAGGCGCGGCGGCGGGCGCGACCCAGAAGCCCCAGGGCCAACCGGGTATCGGTCACCTGGAGCTGCGGCAGCGGGTCATTCAGCGGACGTTCTACCACCGCTGCCACCGCCCCGGCCATCCGAGCCTGGCCGATGAAGTCGTGGGCATCGAAGCGTTCACCTCTCAGCGCCACGAAGAGGCTTCCAGGCGCGAGCCGCCGAGTGTCTGTCACGATCTCGCCCACCGCCGAGTCCTGGGCCGGGGCGGGAAGACCCAGCGCCTCGGCCACCTCGACCAGGGTGGCAAGCCCACTGCGGCTCATGGCGCCCCCTCCTGGGCCAGGCGCCGGTTCAGCGCCCGCTCCGCCTCGGCCAGATCGGAGAAGGGGTGGCGCACGCCGGCCACCTCCTGGTAGGTCTCGTGGCCCTTGCCGGCGATCAGCACCACATCGTCGTCACCCACCTCGGCCAGCGCGCGAGCGATGGCCACACCCCGCCCGGCGACCTCCAGGGCCGCGCCGCGTGCCACGTCGGAGAGCCCGGCCATCACCGCCGCGCGGATCGTTGCCGGATCCTCATCACGCGGGTTGTCGTCGGTGACCACCAGGCGGTCGGCGTGACGCTCGGCGGCGGCGGCCATTTCCGTGCGCTTGCCCGGGTCGCGGCCACCGCCGCAGCCGAACAGGCACCACAGCCGGCCGCGCCCCGGCAGGTGGTCGCGCAGAGCGGTCAAGGCGTTGTCCAGGGCGGCCGGGGTATGGGCGTAGTCGATCACCACGGTGGGCGCACCGGGACGCACCAGGGCCTGCATGCGTCCCGGCACCGGCGCCAGGTCGGCGGTGGCATCGAACAGCTCGCCGATGGCGTGGCCCAGTCCGTAGAGAGTGGCGATGGCCAGCAGCAGATTATCGAGGTTGAAGCGGCCGAGCAGCGCGGTCTCGAGCACCCGCTCCCCGTCCGGTGTAGCCACCAGCGCCCGCTGCCCTGTGGCGTGGGGATGCCAGTCGATCACCCGGAAGGTCACCGCCTCGTCCTCGCCGGTGGCCAGCACCCGCACCCGTCCCTCTTGACCACCGGGGAGGCCAGCCAGCATCAGCCGGGCCAGGGAGTCATCGGCGTTGACCACGGCGAGAGTGAGCTCATCCCGGCGAAAGAGCCTGGCCTTGGCCGCCGCATAGGCCGCCATGCTGCCGTGGTAGTCGAGATGGTCACGGGTCAGGTTGGTGAAGACCGCCGCAGCGAGCCGGCAGCCATCCAGGCGACCCTGCTCCAGAGCGTGGGAGGAGACCTCCATGGCCACCCGCTGCACGCCCTCGCCGGCCAGGGCGCCCAGCGCCGCCTGCAGCGCCAATGGCCCGGGCGTGGTCAGTCCTCCCTCGCGCAATGCGCCGGGCCGGCCATGGCCCAGGGTACCCACCAGCCCGGCCGGAACGCCCAGCGCCTGGCTGAGCTCGGCGATGTAGTGAGTCACCGAGCTTTTGCCATTGGTGCCGGTCACGCCGACCAGTTCGAGAGACTCGGGCACCGCGAAGAGCTCGCGACCCAGTTCGCCCAGGCGCTCGCGCAGACCCGGAAGGAGGATCACCCGGGGCTCTGGCGGGGCTGTCTCGCCGGGCTCGCCGTGGACCAGCACCAGCGAGGCGCCGGCCTGCAGGGCCGCCGCAACAAAGTCGCGTCCATCCGCGGCAACTCCGGGCACCGCGACGAAGACATCACCGTCCGACAGGCGGCGACTATCCAGCGTCACTGTCAGGGGGGCGTCTGGCAGGACGGGAAGCGCGCCGACGGTGTCGGGCCACAGGTTCTCCAGGGTCGAAGTCAGACGGAGCGAACTCACCAGCATGCGGGGGCTCTCGTATCTTGGAAAAGGACATGCGTCATGGGCATGGCGGGCCTCAGCGGCTGCGCTGGTCGGGAGGCACGTCGAGCAGGCGCAGGGCGCCGCCGACGACGCGGGAGAAAACCGGGGCGGCCACTGCCCCGCCGAAGTAGCTGTCACCGCGGGGGTGGTCGATCATCACCACGGTGACGATGCGCGGGTCGGACACCGGCGCGATACCCACGAAGAGGCTCCGGTAGGCGTCCTCCACATAGCCCCCGCTGCCGGACTTGCGCACCGTACCGGACTTTCCGGCCACCCGGTAGCCCGAGACCATGGCACGCCGCGCCCCGGTGCCCGGCTGCACCGACTCCTCCATGACCCTCAGTAGGTCGTGGGCAACGGCCGGGTCGATGACCGCCTCGCCGGGCGGCGCCTCGGGAAGCCGCAGCAAGGCGGGAAGCAGCCGCTCGCCGCCGTTGGCCAGGGCGGTGTAGGCACTGGCCAGCTGCAGCCCCGAGGTGGAGAGGCCATAGCCGTAGGAGAGGGCCGCCCACTCGCTGCGCGACCAGCGCACCGGCGCCGGCATCGTACCGGTGGATTCGCCGGGGAAGCCGGTCTCGGGGCTCTGGCCGAAGCCCAGGCGGCGGTAGACGTCGGGCACCAGGGGATCATCGAGCTCCAGCACCAGCTTCGACATGCCGATGTTGGAGGACTTCTCGAGGATGCCGGCCAGGTCCAGCTCGCCGTAGTTGCGGATGTCGCGAATGGTAAAGCGGTCGATGCGCATCCAGCCCGGCGAGGTATCCACCACCACGTCGCGGTCGAACTGACCGCTCTCCATGACCGCCGCCATGGCCAGCGGCTTCATCACCGAGCCGGGCTCGAAGACATCCACGATGGCCTGGTTGCGCAGCCCCCTGGGGTCGAGGCCGGCACGGTTGTTGGGGTTGTAGGAGGGCTGGTTGGCCATGGCCAGCACTTCGCCGGTGCGGGCATCCATCATCACCACCATGCCACCGTCGGCGTCGTGCTCGGCCACTGCCGACTTGAGCTCGCGGTAGGCCATGTACTGCAGGCGCTGATCGATGGCCAGGGTCAGCTCGCCACCGGGGCGCGCCTCGCGCAACACCTCCAGGTCGCGCACCAGGCGTCCTCGGCGGTCCTTGAGCACCCGTCGCTGCCCGGGCGTGCCGGCCAGGTAAGGCTGGTAGGCGAGCTCAAGCCCCTCCTGGCCGGCATCATCCACGTTGGTGACCCCCAGCAGCTGGGCGGAGACCTCGCCGGCCGGGTAGTAGCGCTTATATTCGTTCTGCCGGTAGACCCCGGGCACACGCAGGTCGAGAACCCGCTGGGCCGCCTCGGGGGTCAATTGGCGGCGCAGATACATGAACTCCCGGGAAGCGAAACGTTCGAGGCGTGCATCCAGATCGTCGGGCGTCATGCCCAGCGCTCTGGCCAGCTGCAGGCGCTGGATGGGATCCTCGGGCACGTCCTGGGGATTGGCCCAGAGGGTCACCACAGGGGTGGAGATCGCCAGCGGCTCGCCATGACGGTCGGTGATCATGCCGCGATGGGCGGGAATGGCATCGGTGCGCAGGGTACGGGCATCCCCCTGCCCCTGCAGGAAGGGGCGGTCCACCACGTGGAGGATGACGATCCGCCCGGCCAGCAAGCCCAGCGCCAGCAGCACGAACATCAGTATCAGGCCGTAGCGCAGGCCGCCCATAGGCGCCATGGGCGGCGGGCGACGCGGCGTCACGCCGCTGCGAACCTCGGTGCTCACGGCTGGATCACCTCGACTTCATCCACGTCGGGCAGACGCATCTCCAGGCGCTCCATGGCCAGGCGTTCGATGCGCGCCGGTGAGGACCAGGCACTCTCCTCCAGCAGTAGCTGGCCCCACTCGGTCTGCAGCTGCTGCTGCTCGCGCTCGAGCTGCTGCAGCCGGCCATACTGCTCGCGAGTCAGGTGGCTGGTGGTGATCACCGCCAGGGCACTGCCCAGACAGGCCACTACCAGAAGCAACAGTAACAGCAGCCGGGGGCTGAGCCTGACGTCCAGTGGCCATCCGAAGCCGGTTGTCGACGGTCCTCCCTGCGCCATGGGGCCTCCTTCACTGTCGCTTGCGCGCCACTCGCATCACCGCGCTGCGGGCCCGGGGATTCTCATCCACTTCCTCGGGGCCGGCACGCCTGGCCTTGCCCAGCGCCTCCAGCCGCCGCTCGAGCTGGTCATCGCGGATCGGCACGCCACGCGGCAGGTGGGTATCGCCGCGCACGTGGTGGCGAATGAAACGCTTGACCCGGCGATCCTCCAGCGAATGAAAGCTGATCACCACCAGATGGCCGCCGGGCGCCAAGGCCTCCAGGGCCGCCCCCAGGGCCGCATCGAGCTGTTCCAGCTCGGCGTTGACGTGGATGCGCAGGGCCTGAAAGACCCGCGTGGCAGGATGCTTGTGCTTCTCCCAGGCGGGGTGGGCGGTCTTGACCACCTCGGCGAGGTCCGTGGTGCGCTCGAAGGGACGCTCGACGCGCCGCGACACGATGGCCCTGGCCAGCCGCCGGGCGAAGCGTTCCTCGCCGTACTCCTTGAACACCCGGGCCAGCTCCGCCTCCCCGGCCCGGGCGATGAAGGCCGCGGCGCTCTCGCCTTGGGTAGGGTCCATGCGCATGTCCAGGGGACCGTCGCGCAGGAAGCTGAAGCCGCGCTCCGGGTCGTCGAGCTGGGGCGAAGAGACGCCCACGTCGAGCAGGATACCGGCCAGCTGACCGTGCACGCCGTGGCGGCGGGCGGTCTCGCCCAGGCGAGCAAACTCGGCGCGCTCGATGATAAAGCGAGGATCCTCGAGGGAGGCCGCTTCGGCGATGGCCTGAGGGTCGCGGTCGATGGCGATCAGGCGCCCGTGCGGCGACAGGCGGTCGAGAATGGCCCGGGAATGGCCGCCGCGGCCAAAGGTGCCGTCCAAATAGATGCCGTCGGCGTCATGCACCAGGGCCTCCACGGCGCCGTCGAGCAGTACGCTGGCATGGCGGTAGCCGCTGACGGGGGATTCGGGTGCGGATAACGGCATGCGCTTCTCGATCAACGGCTGGCGCAGCGGCTCCAGGCCGAGCGCTCAGGATAAAAATTCAGGGGGGAGTCGGCCGATAAGCCGGGTTCTGTCGTGGACAGTCATTCCTCTAGGGGCCGCGTCACCGCGGCCCTCAAGCAACCTACCCGAACCCGACGCGGGCCACGTCATGGGGTTCCTATTTGGTCTTGCTCCGAGTGGGGTTTACCGTGCCACGCACTGTTACCAGGCGCGCGGTGCGCTCTTACCGCACCCTTTCACCCTT
>CAYWBG010000008.1:0-33280 GCA_964456005.1 uncultured Halomonas sp. | reverse complement strand
CTTATACCGAGAAAACCCCGGGCATTCAGATGCTCGGGGTTTTTTCATGGGCAGGCACTTATTGAGAAAAGCCCCGCGTCCGAAAGAGCGCGGGGCTTTTTGCGTCTGGGGGATGTAGCCCCGTCTTTACATAGGGTTGCAGCCGGTAGTGGTCATGGCGGGGTGCCTGCACTACGGTGATCAGGCATTGTTACGAGCCACATCAACCGGATAGCGCGCTCTCAGGAGGAGACGATATGAAGACTGACCTGCTCAAGACATTTGGCCTGGCGCTGCTGGTAGCCATGATGGCTGCCGGTCTGGTGGCCTGTGAGGATGACCCTGGACCCGCCGAAGAGGCCGGCCAGGAGATCGACGAGGCCATGGAGGACGCCGGCGAAGGTGTCGAGGAGATGGGAGAATCCATCCAGGACGCCGCGGAAGGAGACTAACCGATAAAGCAGCGTGATGATCACGATGCCGAAGGCCGGGCTTATTGCCCGGCCTTCGGCATTTCGGGGGCCTGTCGCTGGATCATGCGTTTTGCTCGATGCCCTGAACGTACCAGGGGGCGCCGTCGCGCAAATCGCGAACCAGGTGCCAGGTCTCGTTGAACTGGTTCTGCTCGCCGTTCTCGTCGAGGATGCCGTGGAAGATGACGGTGGCCTCGGCCTGTTGGCCGACTTCCTCCACCATGCCCAACTCAGCAAACAGGCGCACCGTTTCGGTACGGTTGTTGGCCGGATGCCTGGCGCGTTCCTCACGAAGCAGGTTGTAAAGCTCTGGGGTGACATACTCCTGAATTCCCGAGAAGTCGTTATTGTCCCAGGCGCGCTGAAGGGTCATGAAGTGCTCCTTGGCGCCGCTGAGGAAGCGTTCGCGGTCGAACCACTCGGGTGCACTGGCGAAGGCGCCGCCGCCCATGGGGGAGATGTCGGTCTGGGGAGTGACTCCGGCCTTGGCGGAGCCCATGTGGGCTTCTGCCGGGCCTGCCTGTCCGTCGGCCATGAGGGGGCGACGGCGAGCGAATAGCCGGAACAGCAGAAAGGCCAGCCCCGCGACCACAAGAATATCCATTAGACGCAATTCGTCGAAGGCACCCCCGAAGAACAGTGCCGCCAGCAGACCGCCGGCGAGCAACCCACCCATCATGCCCGGCATGCGTGAACCGGCGGCCTGCTGACCCTGGCGTGCGGGGGCAGCCTGGCTGGGGGCGGTGGCGGGGCGGTCCGCCGAGCGGGAGAAGCTGCCGACATTGCCGCCGCCGCCCATGCGGCGAGCTTCGGCAAAGTCGAGGGCGGGGCCGAGCGAAAACAGCCCGACGACAAGCATGACGAGTAGGTGACGCATCAGGAGGCTCTCCGATATTGGTCTTGGTCGCTGAAGGAAGGGTCGAGACGTTCCATTCTACCGGCTATGCTGGGGGCCCACGACAATAACCGAACGAAATGGAGGGTGCCGATGCGCCTGACAATGGAAGAGAGCCTGATGCTGATCGTCGATCTGCAGGCGGGGCTGCTGCCGGTGATCGAGCACGGCGACCAGGCGGTGACCGAAGCGGCCTGGCTGGGTGGCCTGGCGGAATCCATCGAGGTTCCGGTGTGGATCACGGAGCAGTATCCGGAGGGTCTGGGCGGCAGCGAACCACGACTACTCGAGGCGCTGCCGGGGCATCGTCGATGGCAGAAGCTGACCTTCGATGCCTGCGGCAACACCGACTTCGCCACGGCCCTCGCGGAGAGTGGGCGGCGACAGGTGGTGCTGTGTGGCACCGAGGCGCATATCTGTGTGATGCAGACGGGCCTGGGCCTGCTGGAGGCGGGCTACGAGGTCTACTGGCTCAGCGAAGCATGTGCCAGCCGCCGGGCCGGAGAGGCACGGTTGGCCCGGGAGCGTATGGTGCAGGCCGGTGCCGTCCCGGTGAGTGCGGACATGGTGGCCTATGAATGGCTGCATCGATGTGACGACGAACGCTTCAAGCAGGCCCATCGTCGCTTCCTCAAAGGCCGCTCGGCGCGCCCCTTGGTATTTCCCTAAGCCACTCTGTATCGAACGGGCCAGTGCGACCCCGTGCACGGGCATGGAACGCCTCGGAAAGGTCACGGCCAAGCCGACAGGCGACGGCACTGTTCAGGCGGCACCCTCCGCCCGGGTGAAGACCAGGGTGTCGCCTTCGCTCATGGCGGCGTTATAGGCGTACCCGGCCACGTTGAAGTTCTTGAGGTCTTCGGGGTCATCCAGGCGCTGGCGAATCATCCAGGCCGCCATCAGCCCACGCGCTTTCTTGGCATAGAAGCTGATGATCTTGAGCCTGCCATTCTTTTCATCCTTGAATACCGGGGTGATGACTCGCGACTCTAGCGCCCGGGCATCGATCGCCTTGAAGTACTCGTTGGAGGCCAGGTTGACCAGCACGGGGCTGCCGCTGCCCGCCACGGCACGGTCAATCTCGTCGGTCAGAACCTGCTTCCAGAAGGCGTAGAGGTCTTTGCCCGCGGGGGTCTCGAGCTTGGTCCCCATCTCCAGTCGGTAGGGCTGGATCAGGTCCAGCGGGCGCAGCAGTCCGTAGAGCCCAGAGAGAATTCGTAGGTGCTCCTGGGCGAAGGCGTTGTCCTCGTCGCTGAAGGTATCGGCCTCGAGGCCGATGTAGACGTCGCCTTGGAAGGCCTGGGCGGCGGGCTTGGCATTCTCCGGGGTGAAGGGGGTCTGCCACTCGGCGAAACGGGCGGCGTTGAGTCCGGCCAGCTTGTCGCTGATTCCCATCAAGTCGCTGAGGCGCTGGGGTGAGTAGTCTTGCAGGATCCCGATCAGTTCCTGGCTGCGGTCCAGATGGTCGGGCTGGGAATGCATGGCCGTGGTGGCCGGCGTCTCGAAATCCAGCGTCTTGGCGGGCGAAATCACGCTCAGCATGGGGCGCTCCTGTACCTGGTGTAAGTGCAACGAGTATACCAAGCGTGCTTTCCACGGTGGGCTATCGCGATGATAGCCCACCCGAGCAGGCGGCTGGCGTCAGGGGGAGGGGTTGGGAATACGGGTGTGGACTGCCTCTATGGCGTCGAGAACGTCCTGGTCGAGCTTCAGGGATTCGCTGGCCAGGTTGTCTTCCAATTGCTCCATGCTGGTGGCGCCGATGATGTTGCTGCACAGGAAGCGGCGCGAGTTGACGAAGGCCAGCGCCATCTGGGCGGGCGAGAGGCCGGCATCGCGGGCGATCTGCACATAGTCGCGGGTCGCCTGCTGGGCCAGCGGCGAGGTGTAGCGCTGGAAACGCTCGAACAGCGTCAGCCGGGCACCCTCCGGGCGAGCATCGTCCAGGTACTTGCCGGAGAGCACACCGAAGCCTAGCGGCGAGTAGGCCAGCAGCCCGACGCTCTCGCGGTGAGCCACCTCGGCCAGGCCTACCTCGAAGCTGCGGTTGAGCAGGTTGTAAGGATTCTGCACGGTAGCGACCCGAGGCACGCCCTGGGTCTCGGCGAGGTGCAGGGCACGCATCACACCCCAGGGCGTGTCATTTGACAGACCGATGGCGCGCACCTTGCCGGCCTCCACCAGCTCCTTGAGCGCGGAGAGGGTCTCCTCCAACGGTGTGATGTCCGCCTCTTCCTCCTCGTCGTGCACCACATAGCCTAGCTTGCCGAAGAAGTTGGCCTTCCGGTCCGGCCAGTGGAGCTGGTAGAGGTCGACATAGTCGGTCTGCAATCGGGTCAGGCTCTCGTCGATGGCCCGGTGCAGGTGGTCGCGGGTCAGCCGAGTGCCGCCGCGAATCGTCTCGAAGCCGGGGCCGGTGGCCTTGGTGGCGAGGATCACATCGTCCCTGGCGCCGCGACGTTTCAGCCAGCTGCCGATATAGGATTCGGTGCGGCCCTGGGTATCGGCCCGCGGGGGAACGGGATACATCTCGGCGGTGTCGATAAAATTGATACCGAAGGCCACGGCGCGGTCGAGCTGCTCGTGGGCCTCGGCTTCGCTGTTTTGCTCGCCGAAGGTCATGGTGCCCAAGCAGAGTCGGCTGACCTCGATACCGGTGGCCCCAAGCGGTCGCGTCTGCATCCGTGTTTCCCCTTGTCAGGATCTCGTGGTCTGGAATCGGCATGGTAGCGGCAGTGCGGCCACGGCAGCAAATGAGGGGGGTTGAGTCCCTGATGGGGCAGGCGTATGCTAGCCGACCATTTGCTCCGGGGGATCCGCGGGCGAGTTGAACCAGGCATTCGGGCGACGGCACAGGGCGGTGCGCGCAGTAGCCTCAACGCTTTCAGAGGACCGGTAGCTGGCCATGTCACAGGCACTTTCACTGTTTACGCGGCTCGAGTACCGTCTGGCAGAGCAGCTGTTTCACACACGCTGGCTGCCGCGGTCACCGCGCGCCCAGCGGTTGACCATGCGCCTCTTCCAGCACTGTGCGGAAGCCGGGCATCCGGCGGCGCTATCGGTCTATGGCCATATGCTGTTTCATCGAGGCATGACGCCCCAGGACAAGGCGCGCGGGGCACGCTACGTGCTCGATGCGGCCCATGCGGGGAACGTCCGCGCCCAGTACCAGGCGGGTCAGATCTATGAACACGGCTACGCCCTCTATCCGCACCGCGACGACCACGCTGTGACCTGGTATGCCCGGGCCGGAGAGGCCGGCCATCCTCTGGCGGCCTCTCGTCTCGCCCGAGCCTACCGTGATGGCCAATTGGGCCTGCCGGTAGACGCCGAGCGCGCTCTGCACTGGGAGCAGTTGGCCGATCGGGCGGCCGCCCTGGGCGAGATGCTGGACAGCGACGAAACCCAGGCGCGACACTAAAGTGGCCATGCCTGGCACTGTGCAGTGCGATGCATAGGCCCTCTCCTTCCCCCTGATCCACCGTCCGAGGCACCTTCATCACCGTGACGCTACCGACACTGCTCGATATCGAGGCGTCCGGTTTCGGGCGCGGGAGCTACCCCATCGAGGTCGGCCTGGCCCGGCCTGACGGCAGCAGCTGCGCCTTCCTGATCCACCCCCTGGAAGAGTGGACCCACTGGGACCCGAAGGCGGAACTCCTGCACGGCATCTCTCGGGCGAGGCTGCATCGCGAGGGATACCCTGTGCGCCAGGTGGCCTGCTGGCTCAATGACGAGCTGAGTGAGGTCGGCATCGCCTATAGCGACAGCTGGGGCTATGACAACACCTGGCTGTCGCTGCTCTTTCACCATGCCGGTATGTTGCCTGCCTTTCGCCTGGAGGCCCTGCGCAAGCTCCTCAGCGAAGCCCAGTTGGCACTCTGGAACGCCACCAAGGAGGCGTTGATCGACGAGTTGGGCATTCACCGCCATCGCGCGAGCGAAGATGCCCGTCTACTGCAGCTTACCTACCAGCGCACCCTGGAGCTGGCCGGCGAAGGCTGATATCAGGCTCGTTATGGATCCGGTTCAAATGGCGAGCTGCAACTCGAGAAGAGTCAGCAGCTCGTCCGGCTCGGTGGCATCGAAGAGTTCGGCCCGGGTGCGGGCGTTGAGGAAGCCGTGCTCGACCGTGCTGTCCAGAAAGGCCAGCAGTGGGGCATAGAAGCCGGCCGTATCAAGCACACCGATAGGCTTCTCGTGCAGGCCCAAGTAGAGCCAGGTCCATGCCTCGAAAAACTCCTCCAGGGTGCCGATGCCGCCCGGCAGCACGATGAAGGCATCGGCATGAGCCGCCATGCTGGACTTGCGATCGTGCATGTTGCGCACACGGATCAGTTCGGTGAGGCCATGATGGGCCTGCTCACGCTCCACCAGGTGGTCGGGCATTACGCCAACCACCTGGCCGCCCTCGTCCATGGCCGCGTCCGCCAGGGCGCCCATCAGGCCGATGCGGGCACCGCCATAGACCAGGGTATGGCCCCGTCGGGCCAGTTCGTGGCCGAGCCGGCGAGCGGCTTCGAGGAATTGCGGGTCACGGCCCTCCCGTGAGCCCAGATAAACGCAGAATCTTGACACGCACTTCTCCTTGGCTGGCGTTACCTTGAGGCTGCCCCATGAGGCAGGCAGTCGGCCACGCCGTACTCCGCGTCCATCCACTGGCCAATGGCGTTGTTGCCACAGAGGTGATGGGCGTATTGGGTATGCAGGCAGCGCACCTGGTCCCACTTGGCGATGCCGCCGATACCGCGCTCACGCAGCACGCTGTCATAGCCCAGCCGCATGATGTCCGCCTCCTGCGCCTCGCTCATGAAGCGCCAACGCGCCTCGACGTAGTCACGATGGCTGGCATGGTAGGCGGCGAGGAACTCGGGATCCTCCTGCAGGCGGCTCTCGAGCCGCTTGATCACCCCGGCGGCCTCGATGTGGGAGATGGCCACCTTGAGTCGCTCGGAGCTCAGCCAATAGAGGGTCGGGAAGGGCTTGCCATCGACGATGGGCGCCATGCGCAGCACCAGGGGTGTGCCCTCGACGTCGGTGGCGGCCACCGCCTCGATGCCGCGGGGAGCGCGGCCCAACTGCTCGGTGATGATCGCCAGCTGGCGCGGGTCAGGCGTCTGATCGGTGCGGATCACCATCGTCGGGGTCCCTTAGAAATTTGTTGGACTGGCCCACGGCCAGGAAGAAGGCGCGGTTGAGTTGCTCCGGAGTAGGCACGTAGCGCCACTCCCGCTCGCAGTATTCGCCGGCCCGGGCCATCAGCGCGTCGTAGAGGCGATTGAACGGCGCATCATAATCGTAGGGGTCGGCGCCAAACAAGCGGATGTGCGGGTAGTCGGCGAAGCGCTCCACGAAGTAGCGGATCAGGTCCGCCTCCACCGCCCGATGGCGAGCGATGTTGTCGGGGTCCAGCCAGAGATCGTAGCGGATACCCATGATCCTCTCCTGTAGGGAATCGGTTGCCGGCCGGGCCGGCCATGTCGTTGGGACAGCGGCGAGCGGTATTTGGCTCGCCGCCTCAGCCCCTTGTCAGCGAGGTAAGGCGCGCCCCGGTTAGCCGCTTCAGGTCGCCGGGAGCCAGGCGAATCTCCAGGCCGCGGCGGCCACCGCTGACGTGGATAGCGGCCCGGGGCTCGGCGCTGACGTCCAGGAAGGCGGGCAGGCGACGCTTCTGACCCAGCGGGCTGATGCCGCCGAGCACATAGCCGGTGGCGCGTTCGGCCTCGTCTGCGTCCGCCATCACGGCCTTGCGGGCTCCGGCGGCCCTTGCCAGCGCCTTGAGGTCGAGCTGGCCGGACACCGGCACGATGGCCACCGCCAGGCGCGCGTCGTCCAGCCGGGCGATCAGGGTCTTGTACACCTCGTCGGCCGGGAGGCCCAGGGCCTGCGCGGCCTCTTCGCCGTAGGCAGGGGCGCGCGGGTCGTGGGGGTACTCGACCAGACGGAAGTGGACCCCGGCCTTTTCCAGGACCTTCACGGCGGGCGTCATGCGTCCGTCGGCTCTTCCTGTAGGTGGGCTTCGAGCACCGCGCGCAGCTCGCCCTGGAGGGGGACGGCGCTCTTGGTCTCATGGTCGAAGTGTACCAGTACGGTACGCCCCAGGTTGGTGAGCGTGCCGCCCTGGCGCGCCTCCTGGCTCACCGTGAAGGAGCTATTGCCCAGCCGCGAGAGGTAGGTGCGGATTTCGATCTCCTGCCCATACTGCAGCTCGGCTCGGTAGTCGACCTCCATTCGCGCCATGATCAGCCGCCACTTGCGCGGGTCCAGGTCCGGGGTGAAGAGTCGGAACAGATCGTTGCGGGCCAGTTCGAACCAGGCAGGTAGCCGGGTGTTGTTGACGTGGCCCAGGGCGTCGGTGTCGTAGAAGGCGGGTTCGATGGTACGGACGAACATCGGCAGGTTCCTTGTGGTAGTCGGCTGAGAGTCACAGCCTTGCCCCGAGCAAGCGCTTGGTCAAGTTAGCGTCGCCTGGGAGTGTCATTCCGGGCTCTGCGCCACGCCTGAAGGCGGGTCCAGGCCAGCAGCCAGGCGGTGGCCACGGCGAAACCGGCCAGGGTGCCCAGCGCCAGCCCCAGTCGGTCATAGGTGAGGGAGACGCACAGGGCATACCAGAGAAGTGCGCCGAGCCCGGCGGGGTAGTGCTTGATCACCGTGGCCACCGGAGCCGGGCCATGGGCCAGGTGCAGGATGACCAGCATGGGATACATGCTGATCGGGAAGGCGGACATGACACCGGCCCAGGCAGGCGGTAGCACATGCGCCAGGCCGGTGATGGCGAAGATGATCGCCGCGGCGAGCAGCGAGCGCATGACGAGGGCGGGCCACGTAAGCGTGCCGCGCGCCGTTACCCGTACATCCGGCACTTGCCGGTAGAGGCGCAGGAAGCCGGCGATGGCCACCAGGGTGGTCAGGGTGCCGGTGACACGGGTGAAGTCAATCTGGGTCAGCACCAGGCTGGTGGCCAGGAAAGCGGCAAGGCCTCCGGCGGTGCCGGCGGCGACCCCGAGGAGGCCTGCGCGGCGCCCGCACAGCAGGTAGCCGCCGCCCAACGCCAGGGTAGCGGTGAAGCCGGCAAGGGTGTGTACCGCGCTCTCGGCGGCGAAGCCGGGAGAGAGCTCCAGGCCGATGAAAAACAGAGCGATGGCGGTGCCCAGGGGGTAGCCAGCGAGCAGCCCGGCGATGCGTGGGCTGACGCGTACGGCAATGGCGCCGAGGCCTAGTACCATGCCGATCGATACCGCCAGCTTGGCCAACTGCCAGCTCAGGGGAACTTCCATCTTGTTTTCCTTATCCTGACGGGAGGAACCAGACTCTGGAGAGCGCATGGCCGATCACGACTTGTCGCCGCCGCCGCGACCCGATGCCTGCGAGCTATGCGGGCGTGAGGCGCCGCTGACCAAGCACCACCTTATTCCTCGTGCCCTGCATGGCAAGCCCCGCTATCGGCGCCGCTTCGCCCGGAGCGAACGGCTCACGGCCATCCTGTGGCTCTGCCACCCCTGCCACAAGCATATCCACACGGTGCTCGGCGAGCGGGAGCTGGCGGAGCATTATCGCAGCCGCGAGTCACTGATAGGGCACCCCGAGATACGCACCTTCGTCGAATGGTTGGCCTCCAAGCCGGCCGGATTCCGGCCCAAGAAACGGGCGCTCAGGCGACGTTGATGAGGGGCAGGTCACTCCATCGTGTCTAGACCAGCCGCAGGCCCTGGCGGTCGGCCCATGCCGCTTTCAGGGCGGCGTCGAGTGGGGCGCGCAGGTGTTCTGGCAGGGCCGCCCTGGCGCTGGTGTGGTCGGGGAACTCGCGGTTGCGCAGCCAGCAGTAGGCCCAGGCGCTGGCCTCGTCCTGGCCTTCCGGCAGCGGGCGGGCCGGCATCTGCACCAGCAGGAAGGTCGCCGTGCGAGCCGCCCAGAGCGGAATGGCATCGCCAGCCCCTGGCTCGCTCCAGGCGGCCAGGGTTGCGGCGTCGGGGGTCGCCTCGGGCTCGCCCAGCTTCGCCACCCGGGCCGTTTCGGCCAGGATCAGCGCCAGTCGGGCCTCGTCCCCCTGGCCCAGACGTCGCCATTGTCCGATCACGGCGGGCAGCCCGCGGCGTACCTTGGCATAGAAGCCGTCTTGGGGCATGGTTTCGTTCATCTGTTGTTTGTCCCGTTTCGTTGAGCTGATTGGGGAGTGCGCATGGAGTTCGATTTTGCCACGCCGGTGGAGCGCCGCCACCCGCCAGGAGGAGAGTGGCCCTCCCAGAAATGGCACCGCCACGGCGAGCATGTCCTGCCGCTATGGGTCGCCGACATGGACTTCCGCTCTCCGCCGGCGGTGATCGAGGCGCTGCATGCCCGGGTCGAGCATGGCGTCTTCGGCTACGGCCTGGTCCCCGATTCGCTGCGCCACACCCTCTGCGAATGGAGCGCTGAGCACTACGGTTGGGCCATTAAGCCGGCGTGGCAACACTGGCTCCCGGGTGTGGTACCGGCGCTGCACCTGGCCAGCATGGCGCTCACCGAGCCTGGCGACGGCGTGCTGACGGTGACGCCGATCTACCCGCCCTTCCTCAAGGTGGCCGAGCGCACCGGCCGGCTGGCCCAGCAGGCGGCGATGCGCCAACCTGAGGCCCCCGGTGAGCCCTGGCGGCTCGATCTGGAGGCCCTGGAGGCGGCGATCACGCCACGCACCCGGCTGCTGCTCTGGTGCCAGCCCCACAACCCCACCGGACGGGTGTGGACCCGCGAAGAGTTGGCCGGCCTGGTCGAGCTGGTGGTGCGCCATGACCTGCTGGTGGCCTCTGACGAGCTGCACTGCGACCTCCTGCTGGACGCCGGAGCGCGGCATGTGCCCCTGGCGGCGGCCTTTCCCGAGCTGGCCGAACGCACCCTGACACTCTGGGCGCCGTCAAAGACCTTCAACCTGGCCGGATTGACCGCTGCCTGCGCGATAATCCCCGATGAACGGCTCAGGCGGCGCTTTGTCGCGATGGCCAAGGGGCTGCAGCCGGACGGTAATGTGTTGGGGCTGGTGGCCGCCGAGGCGGCCTATGCCCACGGTGAATCGTGGCGGCAGGTGCTCTTAGAGGTGCTGCGGGACCATCGTCGGATTCTGGTAGAGCGATCGGCCCGCTGGCCCGGGGTCGCCATGAGTGCCCCCGAATCCACCTACCTGGCCTGGCTCGACCTGCGCCAGGTATCGGCCCTGGCGGGGGCCGAGTCGCCCCGGCAGGCCCTGTTGGACCGTGCCGGCGTGGCGCTCTCCGACGGGGCCGACTTCGGCTGGCCGGGCTTCGCGCGGCTTAACTTTGGCACCACGGCGACCCAGTTGGAGGCGGCGCTGGCACGCCTGGATGGCGTGCTTGGCAGGGCATAAGCGCCTCGCCGCTCACGCCTAGAAGCTTCCGACAACGTTCAACCTCGGCTGCGCCGGCCTCAGTAGAGCAGTGCGAAGAGCTTGCGGCGATAGGTGACCGTCAGGGGGTGGTCGGCGCCCAGGGCGTCGAAGACCCGTAGCAGGGTCTTTCTGGCGGCATCGTCGCCGTAGGCCCGATCGGTCTTCATTAGCGCGAGCAAGTTCTCCAGGCCCGCCTCGTACTCGCCGTCGGCCACCTGGCGTAGGGCGCGCTGGAAGCGGGCCTCGCTGTCGTCGCGCTCCGCCAGGGCGGCGATCTCCTCGACGGACGGGGCCTCTTCGCTGAATTCGAGACTGGCTCGCACGCCCCGCGCCGGGGGCGCGTCACGCTCCTCTGGCGGCAGATTGTCGAGCAGGGAGCGGGCGTCCTCGCCCTGGCCGAGGGCAGCCAGGCTGCGGGCCAGTTCCACCTGATAGGAGGAGTGCTGGGGGTACTGCTCCACCAGCTGCTCGTAGAGGGTGCGTGCGGTGGCGGCGTCGCCGGCGTCAAGCGCCTGGGCCGCCTGCTCCTCCGGGCTGAGCGGGGCATCTTCAGGGGCCGGGAAGTAGCGCCCGAGCCACTCGCGGATCTCCTTTTCGGGCAGCGCGTCCTGGAAGTGGTCGACCAGTCCGCCCTGGCTGACCAGCTTGACATCGGGCACCGAGCGCACACCCAACTGGGCAGCGATCTCCTGATTCTCGTCGATGTTGAGCTTGGCCAGGAGGAAGGCCCCGCGATACTCCCGGGCCAGCTTCTCGAGGATCGGCATCAGGGTCTTGCAGGGTTCGCTCCAGGGAGCCCAGGACTCGAGTACCACCGGCACCTGGGTGGAAAGCTCGAGTACCTGCTGGATGTTGCCCTGGTCGACGTCGACGATCACCTCGTCTTCCTGGGGAGGCGCTCCCCGTGCGTCCGAAGCGTCGGCAGGGGTATCGGTGGCGAGGGGCTCGCCGGTGCGCGGATCGACGATGGACATGGTATCGGGTCTCGGATCAGAGTGGATTCACACAGGAGATGCGGGTAACCCCTTGCCGATTCAAGGGGAGGCTCGCCTTCGATGAGAGGATTCCTGCGTCTGCTGAGCGCTGTGGCCGTCTGAGTGGCGCTACTACTGGCCGGACCGCTGCAGGTTCGCTCACTCAATAGCGGAGGCCGTCGACCTCGGCACGACAGGCAGCCGATAAGGGGTTATCGATCGATCGCATAAACGATCGCATAAAAAAGAAGCCAGAATCTTTCGATTCTGGCTTCTTCCTGTATTTGGTAGCGGGGACCGGATTTGAACCGATGACCTTCGGGTTATGAGCCCGACGAGCTACCAGACTGCTCCACCCCGCATCAACGTGTTGCGCATTCTACAGGGATTACCCCTTTAGTCAAGGGTGTGTCTTCAAACGCTCGTCCCGGTGACGCGATGTGGTCCATACTGCAGTTGGCTGCCATTCAGATGGCAAGTCGGTTGATAACAATGTTGGTGTCGGCCCGCTCGGGTCGCACCCTTCAGCGTCATGACAATCAGGGAGGTACTATGGCCAAGAACGCAACCGTTGCTTGGGTAACCGGTGGAACAGGTGGTATCGGCAGCGCGATCTGTCGCTACCTGGCCGACGAGGGCTATCAGGTAGTGGCCGGCTACCACAATCCGGAGAAGGCCAAGACCTGGCTGGAAGCCCAGAAGTCGGACGGCTACAACAACATCGACATCGCCGGTATAGACCTGGTGGACTTCGATGCTTGCATGAAGGGGGTCAAGGAGATAGAGGAGAAGCATGGCCCGATCGCTGTGCTGGTCAACTGCGCGGGCATCACCCGCGACGGTACCATGAAGAAGATGACCGCCGAGCAGTGGCACGAGGTCATCGATACCAACCTCAACAGTGTCTTCAATACCTGCCGCAGTGTTCTTGACTCCATGCTCGAGAATCAGTACGGCCGTATCATCAACATCTCTTCCATCAATGGCCGCAAGGGCCAGTTCGGCCAGGCCAACTACGCGGCCGCCAAGGCGGGCATGCACGGCCTGACTATGTCCCTGGCTCAGGAAACCGCCACCAAGGGCATCACCGTGAACACGGTGTCGCCGGGCTACATCGCCACCGACATGATCATGAAGATTCCCGAGAAGGTGCGGGAGTCGATTCGCGAGACCATTCCGGTCAAGCGCTATGGCAAGCCCGAAGAGATCGGTCGCCTGGTGGCCTATCTGGCCCATGAGGAAGCCGGTTTCGTTACCGGGGCCAATATCGACATCAATGGGGGGCAGTTCATGGGCTGATCGCCCTCCCGTCATGGCGCCCCCGTAGCCGAGCCGGCAGCGGGGCGTTAAACGCGAAAGCGCGAGGTGATCCCTCGCGCTTTCGTGCGTCTGGTGTCTCGCAAAAGGTCAGGGCGGCGGCAGGTGGGTCAGGCGCTCGAGCAGGCTGTCGAGCTCTCCCACCTCGCTGGTCCATAGGTCGGCGGAAACCGGTCCGGTGGCCAGCAGTTCCCGCAGTACGCCGTGGACTTCCTCGGCTCGGGAAAGCTCCCGGCCCAGGTTCTCGTTGAGCCGTTCGACCTGTATCGCCAGCCGCAGCGGGTCGTCTCGGTGGCTGGCGCGCCCTACGGCCAGCAGCGACAGGTGGACTCTTATCCTGGCGAGCCTCTCGGCCACTTCGGCGCCGCTGGAGGGAGCGGCGCGCGCCATGTTGCGCTGGGCATGGGCGGCGCGCATGTCCTCGGCCAGCGAGATCCCGGTCGGCGGCTCAACGTCGCGGCTTGCCTTGCCGGCCAGGCGCTCGGCGTCGGCCTCCAGGTGTTTGGCCAGCAGGGGTCGTACCTTGCGCCAGCTTTCTACCTCTTCTACCACCGCCAGGCGTTCGAGCCGCTCACGCCGGGCGCGAACGATGCCTGACCAGCGTCGGCGCATCCCTTCGGTGCGCCGCCCCGTTGGCAGGGGCTCCAGGGCGCTGGCCTCGCGGACCGCCTCGTCGAGGACGGTCTGGTCGGCGCTGCTTGCGGGATGCCAGGCGTCCAGTCTGTCAATCAGGGCCTGCATGCTATCCAGGCGATCCCGGGCACGCCGGGTGCGGTCGTCGCGCTCCGCCTCCCGGGAGGCGAAGATCTGGTCGCATGCCAGGCGAAACTCACGCCACAGCGCCTGCTCTTCGCCCTTGGGGGCGCGCCCCAACTCGCGCCAACGGCGCTGCAGCGCCTTGGCCTGTTCGGCGCGGCGCGCGGCGGGCAGCGACTGCTCCACCAGATCCCGGGCCTCGTCGATCAGCTCACGCTTGGCGGCGGCGATGGCGTGGGCGCGCTGGTCAATCAGTGCCTGGAGTTCATGGCGGATGCGACCGAAGCGCCGGCCGATGGCCTCGGCCTGGTCGCGAGGCACCGGGGAAGCGTGGCGCCACTGTTCACGGGCCTTGTCGCGGATGTGGCGGAGAGCGTCCGGGTCGGCCTCCTCGGCGGGCTGGTCGAGCAGCGTCTCGAGCTGTTCACAGAGCGTTTCGCGGGTGACCAGGTTGCGCTGGCGTTCCGCGTCGAGTCCGGCCCGCCAGGGGCCGAGGCGTTCGTGGATGCGGTCCGATGCGGCCCGGAAGCGGGCGGCCTGCTCGCGATTGGCGGCGGCGTCGCCCAAAGATTTCCACTCCTTGACCAGTTGGCGATGGCGGCGGTCCAGGGCGCCGTCAGCGGCACTGCCGTCCTCGGCCAGGGCCTCGATAGTCTGACAGAGCTGGTCACGCTTGGGGCCTGCCACGAAGCCGCGCCAGTCGCGCAGCTCGGCCAGTCGCGCGCCCAGCCGCTTGAGGCGCGCCTCGTGGGGCTGCATCAGGCGAGCGGGAAGCCGTTCGGCTGTCTGGCGCAGGCGCTGGTGCAGGCGGCTGGCGCCCTTGAAGGCGCCGCTCTCCAGCAACCGTTCGAACTGGTCAAGCTCGTCGGCGAAGCGGGCCAGCCGCTTCTCCTGGTCGTCGTCGGCGTCTTCGGCCCCGCGCGTCAGATGGGCCTGTGCCCGCTGCAGCAGTGGGGTAGGGGCCAGGTCGCGGGGCCAGCCGCTAGTTTCCAACAGGGCGCGAAGACGTTCGTTGTCGCCGTCGCTCAGGGCGCGCTCGAGTTCGTCTGCACGCTCCTCAAGACGGACCCAGGCCTGGGCGATGCGGTCGTATTCGTGGCAAGCCCTGTCGTAGCGCTGGCGCAGGGTCTCGTCGGGCAAGTGCAGGTCGGACAGGGACTGCCAGCGGTTGGCCAGGAGACGCTTCTGGGCGCGCAGGCTGGCGATGTCCTGGGCGGTGACGGTATCGCCGCGGGCCAGGGCATCCAGGCTCTCTTCCAGCGCCTCCACCAGGGTCTCGCGGGACTGGTCGGCGTCCTCGCGGCGTGCCTCGGCGGCCTCCCGTGCGCGCTGCTGCGCGTCGTGGTCACCAATCACCTTGCGGCAACGCTGGCAGGCGTCCTGAAAGCGGCGCTCCTGGTCCGTATCGGGCAGGTCCTCCAGGGTGCCCCACTCCCGCACCAGGTGGCGGAAGCGGCCGGCATAGAGCGGCTCCCAGGCCGCGGCGGCGTGCCGCTCCAGCGAATCGATCAGCGCCTCGCGCCGTTCTTGGGCAGCGGCCAAGGAGGCGGCATCGGCGCGGAGGCGGTTGAGTCGCTCCCGGGCCTGTCGCATTACCTGACGGTCGCGCTTCGCCTCGCGGGCCAGGCGAGCCAGCCCTGCCTCGCTCTCGACCCGGGCAGCAGCGGCATGGCGAACCGCCGCGATGCCGTTATCGCAGGCCTGCTGGATCAAGGCTTCCTCTCCCTCCAGTCGGGACAGGGCGGCCAGGCGCAGCTGTTGGTTGTCGCCCTGCAACGCGATCGCGGCCAGCAGGTCCTCGGAGGCGAGTCGCTCGACCAGGGAGATGCGTGTGCCCAGTTCCAGGCGGCTCCGCCGGCCGCTGATCAACTCGACCAGATGGGCGCACAGTTCGGGCGGGTCCGGCGTGTCGGGTGGCACCTTGTCGAGCAGCGCCAGCAGGTGCTCGGGATCGTCGAGCCGCTCCAGGGCGGCCGCGCGCACGCCCGTGTCGTGGTCCAGAGTCAGCTGCTCCAAGGCACGGCGGTGCTCGTCACGGGCCGGGTCGAGCTGGGCGGTTGCCTGGCGGCGCACCTGAGGGTCGCGGTGTTGCCAGCGTGGGGCAAAGAAGCGGCGAAGGAGTCCTGACATGGGCGATCCTGAAGAAAGTCGCATCACGCACCTGGGTGCGCCGACCTGTTATTGTCGAAAGAGGGTAAATGCGGCGTAAGAGTATCTAAGCATGCGCCGTCTCGGGGGAAAAGTCCGCAGGACCGATGGGTGTGGCCATCGGGAGACACTGACAAGCCACCGCGGCTGGGCTTATGATCAGTTGCAGGGGAGGTGACACTCGCTTAGCTTTGACTGACATCCCGACCAACACCGATGTGGAGTTCGGCAATGAGCCTCAACGTGGACAGGGACAGCATGGCCTTTACCTTCAAGGGGGGCATGTTGCCGATGACGGTCATGGAACTGACCAGCGCCGACCCCGAGCGGGTCCGCGACCAGCTCGCCGGCAAGCTTAGCCAGTCCCCGGCTTTCTTCCAGCATACCCCGGTGGTGCTGAGCGTCGAGAAGCTCGACGAACCGCACCTGGCGCTGGAGCGCATCTGCGCGATTTGTCGGGCCCATAAGCTGCTTCCTGTGGCTGTGCGCGGCGGGGCCGACCCTGTCAAGCAGTCGGCTTGGGCGCTGGGCCTAGGCTGGTTTCCGCCCCAGGAGGCAGGCCGCCCACGCCCTCTGGAGAGCGTTGCCCCCGCCGAGGCAGAGGCGGCGCCGGAGGCAGAGGCAGATGCGCCCCCGGGTGTGTCCAGCGGAGGGCGTATCTATCGTGGCACGGTGCGTTCTGGCCAGCAGGTGACCTCTCCGGAAGGCGATCTGGTGGTGGTCGGGGCCGTCAATGCGGGAGCCGAGGTACTGGCCGCGGGCAGCGTGCACGTCTACGGCGCCCTGCGCGGTCGCGCCCTAGCCGGGATCCACGGCGATCCTCTGGCCGGTATCTTCTGTCGCGAGTTGCATTCCGAGCTGCTGTCGGTGGCCGGCAACTACAAGCGTCTCGAGGATATCGATCCCTGCCTGCTGGGCACTGCCGTCCAGGTGCGTCTCGAGGGGGACCAGCTCGGGATCACCTCTCTGGGCTGACCCTGGGCGTGACCGCTATCCTAGACTCCCATACTTTCTCATCGACAGACAGGAAGCGTAACTTGGCCAAGATCATCGTAGTGACCTCCGGCAAAGGGGGCGTCGGCAAGACAACCAGTGCGGCAGCTATTGCCACCGGCCTGGCGCTGCGCGGAAACAAGACCGTGGTCATCGACTTCGACGTGGGGCTGCGCAACCTCGATCTGATCATGGGGTGTGAGCGCCGCGTAGTCTATGACCTGGTCAATGTCATTCAGGGCGAGGCAGGACTCAGTCAGGCGCTGATTCGCGACAAGCGCGTGGACAACCTTCACATTCTGCCGGCCTCCCAAACCCGCGACAAGGATGCCCTGAGCCTGGAGGGCGTCGAAAAGGTCCTGGATACCCTGGGCAAGGATTTCGACTATATCCTATGTGACTCCCCGGCGGGTATCGAGCGCGGCGCCCAGCTGGCCATGTATTTCGCCGATGAGGCGATCGTAGTGACCAACCCCGAGGTCTCCTCGGTACGGGACTCCGACCGCATCCTGGGCCTGCTGGCCGCCAAGACCCGACGGGCCGAGCGTGGTGACGAGCCGATCAAGGAGCACCTGCTGATCACCCGCTACAACCCGTCCCGGGTCGACCTGGGCGACATGCTCAACCTCGATGACATCCGCGAGATCCTGGCCATCGACCTGATCGGCCTGATTCCGGAGTCTGAGGCGGTGCTGCGCGCCTCGAACCAGGGCGTGCCCGTGACCCATGACGCCGATAGCGATGCCGGCCAGGCCTACACTGATACCGTGGCCCGTCTGCTCGGTGAGGAAGTACCCCTGCGTTTTCACGAATACCAGAAGAAGAGCCTGCTGAGCCGCATGTTCGGAGGAGGTCGCCGGTGAAACTGCTTGAATTCCTGAAGCGAGAGCGCAAGAAGTCCGCCTCGGTCGCCAAGGAGCGGCTGCAGATCATCGTGGCGCACCAGCGCACTCAGCGTGGCCAGCCCGACTACATGCCGATGCTGGAGAAAGAGTTGCTGGAGGTGATCCGTCGCTACGTCCAGGTGGACGACGACGCCATCAACATCAGCCTGGACAGCGAGGATAACTGCTCGGTGCTGGAGCTTAACGTCACACTGCCCAAGGGGTCGCCGGGCTGAGAGGTGTGCGGGGCTGTGCTAGGCTGGTGTTTCCATGTCCGACTCGCCGGAGAGACACTGCCCATGGCGCCGCCCGACGCCCCGTTGACCTTCCTGTGGCACGATTACGAGACCTTCGGTGCCGACCCGCGCCGCGACCGTCCCTCGCAGTTCGCGGCTATCCGCACCGATGCCGACTTCAACGAGCTGGGTGAGCCGGTGGCGTGGTACTGCAAGCCGGCGGATGACTACCTGCCCCACCCCCAGGCCTGCCTGGTCACCGGGATCACGCCCCAGCAGGCGCGCCGCCGTGGCCTGCCCGAGGCGGAGTTCGCCGGACACATCCACTCGCTGATGAGTGAGCCCGGCACCTGCGTGTTGGGTTACAACAGTGTGCGCTTCGACGACGAGGTGAGCCGCCACCTCTTCTACCGTAATCTGCTCGACCCATACTCGCGGGAGTGGCAGAACGGCAACTCCCGCTGGGACCTGATCGATGTGGTGCGGGCCTTCCATGCCCTGCGCCCGGCGGGGATGGAGTGGCCGAGCCGCGAAGACGGTTCACCCAGCTTTCGCCTCGAGGCTCTCACTGCCGCCAACGGTATCGCCCACGAGGGTGCCCACGATGCCTTGGCCGACGTGCGTGCCACCATTGCCCTGGCGCGCAAGCTCAGGGCCTGCAACCCCAACCTCTTCGACTATCTGCTGAAGCTGCGCGGCAAGCGTGCCGTGGCGCGTCTGCTTGACGTGCCGGGGCGCAAGCCCGTGCTGCACATCTCGCGGCGCTACCCGGCTAGCCGTGGCTGCGCGGCCCTGGTGGTGCCGCTGGCCGAGCACCCCACCAACCCCAACGGGGTGATCGTCTACGACCTCTCGGTGGATCCGACGCCGCTGTTCGACCTGTCCGCCGAGCAGATCCGCCAGCGGGTCTTCGTCAGCAACGACGACCTGGCCGAGGGCGCCGACCGCATCCCCCTCAAGGTCATTCACATCAACAAGTGTCCGGTGCTCTTTCCGTCCAGCGCGCTCAAGGACGTGGAGGGCCCCCACCAGGGCGAGTACGGCGAGATCGTCGCTCGCCTGGGGTTGGACCTGGACGCCTGCCGAGCCCACTGGAAACAGCTCAACACCCGTCCCGAGGTGGCCGACCGGGTAGCCGAGGTGTTCGCCGAGCCACCACCGGAGGGGCCCGGCGACCCGGACCTGATGCTCTACGCCGGGGGCTTCTTCTCGCCCGCCGACCGTCAGCAGATGCAGCGGGTTCGCGACACCGACCCCTGGGACCTGGTGGGGGCGCGTTTCGCCTTCCAGGATCCGCGCCTGGAGGAGATGCTGTTCCGCTACCGGGCCCGCAGCTACCCGGAGACCCTGGAGGGTGAGGAGCTGGCGCAGTGGGAAGCCTATCGCTGGGCGCGGATGAACGATGGGGCCGTGGCCGGCCTGACTCTCAAAGGCTTCGCCCGGGAGATCGAGCGGCTCAACCAGGTGGCACTCAGTGACCACGACCGCCAGGTTCTCGAGGAGTTGGTGATGCACGTGGAGGCCATCATGCCGCCCCAGGCCTTTGATTGAGGTATCGCCCCTCAGGCCTTGGAAACCACGAGCTACCACCGAGGCTGTCGCTACTGGTGGGAGCCACGCTCTGCGGGGCGAAGGTTATGCCCTCGGCACCGGCCGTAACACGGCCGGGCGGCTGCGCCGCCATTCGCTCGGCACAGCCGGTCTCCCACAGGTGCCTCTCGCTTATCTTGCGTTACTCCTCACCACTCACTCCTCACTTTCAGGCAGCGGCTCCAGATGGCGGGTCAGGGCCAGCACGTCGTCGGGTTCGTCGCCGGGGTCGAAGGCCACCTGAACCACGGCCGCCTCGCGCAGGTCGGGCCAGCTCTGGTTCAGCTCCTCGGGAGTGACGTTCAGGGCGCGCTCAGCGAGCCGCTCGCGGCGGTCGAAGTCGGTATCGCCGAAGGACATCGCCTGCCACAGCCGGCCGGCACGACCCGAGAGGCTAGTGTCGCGCTGGGTGAGGCGGTCATGGACCGCCTGGCGATAGGGTGCCAGTGTCGCCTCGTCGAGGCTTTTCAGCGTGTCCGTAAAATCGTCCAGGAAGGCGTCGATGCGCTCGTCGATCCTCTCGCTGGGGGTATCCGGAGACTGCACCAGCAGTGCCAGGCCGGGGGCGTCGAGCATCGGCGAGTAGCCGGCATTGACCACATAGCCCAGTTGCTCCTCGGTGCGTAGCCGCTGGTAGAAGGGGGTATCGAGCAACTGGCCGAGCACCGCCAGGCGCGCCTGGCTCTCGAGTGAACGGTCGTCTCCCTGCAGGTAGCGCAGCACGATGGACTCTTCGCGACTGGTAGATGGCGTCAATGTCATCGGCTCGGCATCGGTCCTGAGTGGCGTGAGATCGGGAATGGCATCCGCGGAGAGGGTCGGGGCGAGCGCCTCGGCCATTCGGCGGCCCAGGGTGTCGGCCAGCTCGGCGTCCAGGTTGCCCACCGCCATGGCTTCCAGGCGCAGCTCGGCGAGAAATGCCTCGCGGTAATCACGCAGGTCGTCGACCGTCAGCTCCCGGCTAGCCTCCAGGAGGGTGGCGCTGGGCCACTGCGGACGCACCAGTGCTTCGGCAAGAGTGCGCTGGGCCTGGCGGTGCAGGGCGGCCTGAGGGGCGTTTCGCCACTCCCGCTGCAGGCGGTAGCGAGCGCGCTCGAAACTCGCCGTTTCTATCTCGCCGGCTTGCAGCTGCTCCACCACCCGCTCCATCAGTCGCCCCTGGCGGTCGCGCCAGCCCGAGAAGGCCAGGGTGATGCCGCGGGCGTGGGCGTAGGCCTCGACCCGGTGGCCGGCCAGGCGTGCCGGATAGAAGTCCTCGTTGAGGCTGTCATCGAGCCAGCCGGCCAGCAGCCGGGCCAGGGCGGCCTCGCGAGCGGAACGCGCCGCCGCGGGGTGCTGCAGGCTGAAACGCCACTCCACCTTGGGCGTGTCGAAGGTAGCGTCCGCCATGTGCCACAGGTCGAAGGCGGCGTCATTCACCAGCCGGTACGGACGCTCATCCTGGTCGTCGAGAAGTGCCAGGTCCTCGGCGATGAAGGGGTTGGGGTCGGGCAGTGCCAGGCCCGCCAGTGCCGGGGCCTCGCGGCTCTCGTCCTCGCGCCAGGAAGCGTGGAACCAGGGCGAGGTCCGCTCGCCCTCCACATCCGGGGCACTGTAGAGACGCAGAAGGTTGTCGGGGCGCAGGGCATCGAGATAACGCTCGGTCGCCGCGCGGTCGAAGCCGTCCATGCGATAGGCCGCATACTGAACATCTTCCACCGGGAAGCGCGACAGGTTCATGGAAAGCCGGGTGGCCTCCTGACGCGGGGCGCCGTGCTGTTGAAAGCGAAACTCCTGTTCGGCGAGGTTCGCCTTCTCAGCGTAGCGCCACTCCTCCAGGCCTCCTGAGCGGACCTGCTCGATGGCAGCGAACAGGGTGGCCTCGATCTCGTCCAGGTGCTCGGCGCCGGCCGGGGTCAGGCTGACGTTGACGCTGAAAAGGGCGTGGTGGCCGTCGCCGCGGGAGACTCCGGCAGCGAGGCCATCGGCCCAGCCCGCCTCGCGCAGTATGGCCAGCAGGCTGCCGTCACCCTCGTGGCCCAGCAGGTGGGCGATCAGGTCGGCGGGCTTGTGGCGATACTCGGCGATGGGGTCGGGAATCGGGAACAGGAAACGCAACTGGCGGCTATCGCGTACCGATTGGATCGCCACGCGCTGCGGTTGGGCGTCTTCCCGAGCCAGCGGCTCGGTGATCTCCGGGGCGGAGAGCCCACGGTCGGCAATGGCGGCGAAGCGTTCTACAACCAGTGCCTCGAGGTCTTCCAGGGACTGAGGAGCCACCACCGCCAGGTGCATGACGTTGGCATCGTAGTAGCGCTCGTAGAAGTCGATGACCCGTTCGCGCAGGCTCGGCTCTCCCTCCGGGCGGTCTCCGAGGGTCTCGCGGCTGCCCACCGAGAAGCTCGTGGTGGGGTTCTCCGGGTTGAGCAGCTGGTTCAGGACATCGTTCTCGCGGCGGCCGTCGTCACGGATGCGGGCCATATATTCGGAGTGCACGATGTTGCGCTCGCTCTCCAGTTGATCGGCGTTGAACAGCGGCGAAATGAAGAACTGGCTGAAACGATCCAGAGCGCCTTCCAGGGCATCCGGCTCAATGTCGAAGAAGTAGTTGGTGTCCTGGGGGGCGGTGAAGGCGTTGTGGACGCCACCGTGGCGGGAGATATATCCCTGGTAGGCATCGGCCTCCGGAAAGGGCTCGGTGCCCAGAAACAGCATGTGCTCCAGGAAGTGGGCCAGGCCGGCGAGGTCGTCGGGGTTCTGGGCGCTGCCCACGGCAACGTTCATGGAGGCCGCCGCCTTGTCGGCCTCCGGGTCGCTGACCAGCAGGGCGGTGAGCCCGTTCTCCAGGGTCAGTACCCGGTAGTCACGGCTGTCGTGAGGGCTGACGGTCGGGGTCAGGGCATCGGCGACACCCTCCGGCGCGTCGGCCACGACGCCCTGGGCCAGCAGGGCTCCTGAGAGGGCCAGCGGGCCCAGCAGGCGTGCCGGCCAGCGGAGCAGGGCAGCGGGGTAGGTGGTGGGCATCGTCTCTCCTTGTCGGGGGCAGGGTCAGGCGCGGTGACGGAGCATGGGCCCCACCGGGTGGGCGCAGGTGGCGTCCTGATGGGCAGGATTATTCACTCGTCTTGATACCGGAAAAGCGCCCAACAGTTCCTCTGGGGCGGCAACGAGCAGGGGATGGGCCGCTTCCGGTAGGGTCCGTGGGTCGAGCCAGCGGTGCGCCGCTTCGGGGGCGATGACGGCCGGCAGGCGGTCGGTCAGGGGGCCTAGCAGCGCGTTGGTGGGGACGGTGATCAGCGCCAGAGAATCGGTGTGCTCGGCCAGGCTGGTGTGGAATCGGCACCACAGGGCCGCCAGCAGCAGGGGGCCACGGTCGACCCGGGTGATCAGGAAGGGCTGCTTGAACCTTGGCTGTGGTTTCCAGGCATAGATGCCGCTGACCGGTACCAGGCAGCGGCGGGCCTGGAAGGCCTCGCGGAACATCGGGCGGGCCGCCAGGGACTCGGCCCGGGCACAGTGCGGGGCATGGTCGAGGACCTCCAGCCAGGGCGGGGTCAGTCCCCAGAACTGTCGGCCCAGATGGGGCCGGCCCGCCTCCAGGCGAATGGCCGAGAGCATCCTCCGCGGGGCCAGGTTGGGGCTTGTTACGAGGGGGGCGTCCACCGCCAGGTCGGGCAGCAGGCGAGAGAGGTCGAGCGGGGCGATGTGCAGTCGGCCGGCCATGGGCACTCCGCAAACGGTGGGGCGTCAGAGTAACCAAGTCGACAAGAGGAGAAAAGCGCCGAGTGCCAGGAGCGACAGCTATCGAAAACGGTGTTCGGTATGCGCTATGCTATGTCTCCGACCGTCTTCTTCCCGACGGTTGGCCACCGCACGTCAATGGCTCGCGAGGAAACCGATGGCCCGTCCCAGACAGCATGCGCCCGAGGCGCTACATGCCCAGGTCATGGCGGCATGCGATGCGTGGCTGCAGGATAACCCGGTACACGCCTTGTCACTGCGTGCCTTGGCCCGTGAGGTGGGCTGTGCGCCCAGCACCTTGCTCAAGCTCTACGGCAGCTTTAGCAATCTGCTCCAGCACGTCAACGTCGAGACCCTGGCCCAGCTGCGCGGTGTGATCGAGCCGCTGACCAGTCAGGCCACACCGGAGGAGCGGCTGCGTGCCCTGGCGCGGGCCTACTGGCAGTTCGCCCAGCGCGATGCCTACCGTTGGCAGTTGCTCTTCGACTACCCCTTGGCCCAGGAGGGGGAGCTGGACCAGCGCCAGAGCGATATGATTGAGGGACTCTTCCTGCGGGTGGAGGCCACCCTGAAGGAGTACCAGCCGGCGCTGGGCGACCTGGAGGCGCGTCGCCTGGGGCGGACCCTCTGGGGCAGCGTGCACGGCCTGGTGCTCCTGGGGCTCAATGAGCGGCTAGGCTACTGGCAAGGCCAGCAGTTGGAGGTGGGCGAGTTGCTCGACCAGCTGCTCGACACCACCCTGGCTGGCCTGAGGGCGAGGCCCGACACGCCGTGACCCCGCTTTACTGGCTCGCTCTCACCGCCCTGGCTCTGGCCGCCGGTTGGGGGCTGGGGCGTCACCCCCGACGCACGGTACGCTGCCTGGTCTATCTTGCCGTTCGCCTTATCTATCGGCTGCGCTTGAGCGGGCAGTCGAACATTCCGGTGCGAGGCGCCGCCCTGGTGGTGTGCAACCATGTCAGCTTCATGGATGCTTTGGTGGTCGGCGGTGCCAGCCGGCGTCCGCTGCGCTTCCTGATGGACAAGCCGATCTACGAGTCGCCCTGGGTCAACTGGCTGTTTCGGCTGGTGGGGGCGATCCCCGTGGAGTCGGAGCGGCACGATCCCGGCAATGTCCGTCGCGCCCTCTGCGAGGTGAGCCGCGCCCTGCGCGCCGGTGAGGTGGTGATGCTCTTTCCCGAGGGTCGTCTGACCCCGGACGGCGAGATCCAATCCTTCCGCCGCGGGTTAGAGCTTATCCTGGCGCGGGATCCGGTGCCGGTGGTGCCCGCCGGGCTCTCCGGCCTGTGGGGCTCCTGGACCTCCCATGCCCATGGCCCGGCCCTGAGCGGCAGGCCGCGGCGCTTGCGCGCCCGGGTGGCGCTGCACTTCGGCGCCCCCCTGCCCCCGCTAGAGGCGTCCCGTCAGCGCCTCGAGGCGCTGGTGCGCGGGCTCAAGGGCGAGGCCGATCAGTGGGCCGAGCCCGACCCCGTGGAGGTGCTGGAGCGCCGCTGAAGGGGCTCGCCCCTGCTCAGCGGCGGCGTGGGGCCTGCCAGCAGCGGGCAGCGGTGACCAGATTGTCGCGAACCTCGAGGATCTCCATGCGAATGTTGCCCAGCTGCAGGCAGGCGGGGCCGTCGGGAAAGGCTTCTAGGTGCTCCAATATCACGCCGTTGAGCGTCTTGGGCCCGTCGGTGGGCAGCTGCCAGCCCAGTGCCTTGTTGATCTCGCGGATGTTGGCCGTCCCCTCGATCACGTGGCTGCCGTCCTCCTGACGGTGGATCTCCTGCTCCATGCCTGCCACGTCGGTGGTGAACTCGCCGACGATTTCCTCGAGGATGTCTTCCAGGGTCACTAGACCCTCCACGTCGCCGTATTCGTCCACCACGATGCCGATGCGCCGCTTCTGCTTCTGGAAGTTGAGCAGCTGGGTGTGGAGCGGGGTCGACTCGGGAATGAAGTAGGGCTCCCGCGCCTCCTGGACGATGGCCGCCTTGGTCACCTCGTCACGAGAAAGAAAGCGTGCCGCATTGCGAAGGTGCAGCATGCCGATGATGTTGTTGATGTCCCCCTTGTAGATGGGCATTCGGGTGTGCTGGCTGGTTCGAATCTGGGCGAGGATGTCTTCTAGGTCGTGGTCCAGGTCGATGCCCACCACCTCGTGGCGGGGCACCATGATGTCGTTCACCGTAACGTTCTCGAGATCGAGGATCGACAGCAGCATGGCCTGGTGACGCTGGGGAATCAGGGTGCCCGCTTCGTGAACCACGGTGCGCAATTCGTCGCGAGTCAGGTTGTCGGCGCCGCCATCGATGTTCCGGACCCCCAGCAGGCGCAGTAGACCGTTGGAGATCGCGTTGACCAGCCACACCAAGGGATAGAGCAGCTTGAGAAGCGGCTCCAGGACTCGGGATGCGGGGAAGGCGATACGCTCGGGCTTCACCGCCGCGTAGGTCTTGGGCGTCACCTCGGCGAAAATCAGGATGACGATGGTCAAAATCAGGGGCGCCACGGCCGGGCCGGTGACATCGCCGAAGAAATGAATCGCCAGCACCGTGGCGATGGCGGCGGCCAGGTTATTGACCAGGTTGTTCCCGATCAGGATCACGCCGATCAGGCGGTCGGGCCTCGAGAGCAGCCGCACCACTCGCTGGGCGCGCTTCCCGCCGCTGTTGGCCTGGTGGCTCAGGCGGTAGCGGTTGATCGACATCATGCCGGTCTCGGAACTAGAGAAGAAGGCGGAGAGGCAGATGAGCAAGAAAAGCAGGCCGAACAGCAATCCCAGCGGGAAGTCGTCGCTCAAGTCGAAGGGTCCTCAATGGCGTATCAGGCTCGATTTGACGGGACGGGCGCGTGCAGTGTCAAGGCGCCGGGGCGTGTCTCAGCCGCGGCCGAGAACCACTTCCAGCACGAACTTGCTGCCGAAGTAGGCGATAAGCAACACCGCGCAGCCGCCCAGTGTCCAGCGTACCGCGCGCATGCCGCGCCAGCCCAGCCGATGGTGGCTGAACAGCAGCACCGAGAAGATCACCCAGGCGGCCAGCGAAAGGATGGTCTTGTGGGCCAGGTGCTGGGCGAACATGCTGTCGAGGAACAGGAAGCCGCTGAGAATCGACAGGGTCAGCAGGGCGACGCCGCCCCAGATCAGTTCAAAGAGCACCCGCTCCATGGTGGTCAGTGGCGGCAGTGCCTGGACGATGCCGCGGGTGTGGTGGTGGCGCAGGGCGCGGTTCTGCAGCCCCAGCAGTACCGCCTGAACGGCGGCAATGGCCAGTACCGCAAAGGCCAGCAGTGAGCTCAGTGCATGCACGGCGATGCCGGGGGTGAGGCCGTTGGTGCGCTCGGCACTGGGCAGGCCGGTCGCCATGACCAGCGCCAGCCCCGCCAGCGGAAAGATGCCCACGGCGACATTCAGCACCGGTTTGACAGTGCTGACCGCCAACAGGATCAACACCACCATGGCGCTGATCAGGATGGCGCTGGTGGAGATCCCCGGCAGCACCGGTTCGCCGTGGCCGAACAGGCCAATCGCCAGCGGCAGGTGGCAGAGTAGCCCGAGGGTGCCCAGACCGCGGACCAGGATGGGCTTCGGGGGCACCCGGCGGGCGAGCGCCAGGCCCTGCCAGGAAGCGGCGGCGAGATAGAGGATAAAGGCCAGGATGGCCAGAGAGAGCGCCTGCATCGATTGCTTTCCGTGCGCCTGTAGGGTGGATGGCGTGGAACTACTATACCCAATCCCCCGGTTGGCGCACAGTCGGGCCCCTGCGGCACTTGGCTTCGGCGTGCATGGAGACTCGGGGCCACAGCGCGTATAATCGTCTGCCATATTCGGGCCGTCGTCACTGGAGAGGCCAATGTTCCAGAATCTCAGCGAGCGTCTGTCGCAGACGCTCAAGTCGATCAAGGGTCAGGCGCGACTGACCGAGGATAACGTCAAGGACACTCTGCGCGAGGTGCGTCGCGCGTTGCTCGAGGCCGATGTCGCCCTGCCGGTGGTCAAGGAATTCATCGAGAGGGTGCGCGAGCGCGCCGTGGGGCAGGAGGTCTCCAAGAGCCTCTCGCCAGGCCAGCAGTTCGTCAAGATCGTCCAGCAGGAGCTCGAGGCGATCATGGGCGAGGCCAACGAGGGGCTTACCCTCAAGGGGTCTCCCGCCGTGGTGCTGATGGCCGGCCTGCAGGGCGCGGGCAAGACCACCTCCGTGGCGAAGCTGGCGCGCTACCTGAGGGAGCGTGAGAAGAAGAAGGTGCTGGTGGTCTCCGCAGACGTCTACCGCCCGGCGGCCATCGACCAGCTCGAGACCCTTGCCGCCGAGGTGGGTGTCGACTTCTTCCCGTCACGCTCCGATCAGAAGCCCGTGGCCATCGCCGAGGCGGCGATCAAGCATGCCAAGATCCAGTTCCATGATGTGCTGTTGATCGATACCGCCGGCCGGTTGGCGATCGACGAGGCGATGATGGCCGAGATCCAGGCGCTGCATAAGGCCGCCTCGCCCCAGGAGACGTTGTTCGTCGTCGACGCCATGACCGGCCAGGATGCGGCGAATACCGCCAAGGCCTTCCATGAGGCGTTGCCGCTGACGGGCGTGATCCTCACCAAGGCCGATGGCGATGCCCGCGGCGGCGCAGCGCTCTCGGTCCGTCACATCACCGGCCAGCCGATCAAGTTCATGGGGGTGGGCGAGAAGGTTGACGCCCTGGAGCCCTTCCATCCGGACCGCGTGGCGTCGCGGATTCTCGGCATGGGCGACATGCTGTCGCTGATCGAGGAGGCCGAGCGTACCGTCGACAAGAAGAAGGCCGACCAGCTCGCCAAGAAGGTCAAGAAGGGGCAGGGCTTCGACCTCGAGGATTTTCGCGACCAGCTTCAGCAGCTCAAGAAGATGGGCGGCATGGGCGGCCTGCTCGGCAAGCTGCCGGGCATGGGCCAGATGGCCGAGATGGCCCAGGGGCCCGGTCCCGAGAAGGAGCTGGGCAAGCTGGAGGCGCTGATCAACTCCATGACCCCTCAGGAGCGCCACCGGCCGGAGATCATCAACGGCTCGCGCAAGCGGCGCATCGCCGCCGGTGCCGGCCTTCAGGTCCCCGACCTGAATCGCCTGCTCAAGCAGCACAAGCAGATGCAGAAGATGATGAAGAAGGCCGGCAAGAAGGGCGGCATGCAGAAGATGATGCGCGGCATGCCTGGCATGATGGGCGGCGGCGGTCCGGGCGGTCCGGGCGGTCCTGGTGGCCCCGGCGGGATGGGCGGTATGGGTGGCCCCGGCGGCTTCCCCAGGCGCTAGGAGCCTGTCGGGCTTAAGCTTTAGATGCAGGTTCGAAATAGGTTCCCAATCGGGGCTGCATTCCGTAGAATATTGCGTCTTCACTGGCAGGACCGCGAAACCTCGCGGCCATCGTCGTGACCGAATCCAACTCAACCGAGGACTGACTAGGCCATGGTTACCATTCGTCTGGCACGTGGTGGCGCCAAGAAGCGTCCCTTCTATCACCTGACCGTTACCGATTCACGCAACGCCCGCGACGGCCGTTTCATCGAGCGTCTGGGTTTCTTCAACCCCATCGCTCGCGGCCAGGAAGAGCGTCTGCGCGTCGATCTGGATCGCATCGCCCACTGGGAAGGCCAGGGCGCGCAGCTCTCTGACCGCGTCGCCGAGCTGGTCAAGGAAGCCCGCAAGCAGGCCTGATGCCTGACTTGCCGGTTCGTCGTGTCGTTGTGGGGTCGTCGATGAGCGAACACGCTACCGTGCAGCCCGCTGACGATCACGTGGTGCTGGGCAAGCTGACCAGCTCCTACGGCGTTAAGGGCTGGCTCAAGGTGTATTCCTACACCAGCCCCATGGAAGGCGTCCTCGACTACCCCGAGTGGGTGCTGAGGCGCGGCGAGCGCCTGGAGCGCCGGCAACTGGTGCAGGGGCGTCGTCATGGCAAGGGCCTGGTGGCTCAGATCGAGGGAGTCGACAGCCGTGAAGGGGCCGAGGCCCTGGCAGGTGCCGAGATCCTGATCCCCAAGGCGGAGCTCCCCGAGCTCGAGGGTGACGACTTCTACTGGTACGAGCTGGTGGGCCTGCGGGTCGTGACGGCTGACGGTGTCGTGCTGGGTCGTATCGACCACCTCTTCGAAACCGGCGCCAACGACGTCATGGTCGTGAAGGGTGGGCTCGAAGCTGACGCCATCGATGGCCGCGAGCGCCTGCTGCCGTTCCTGCCCGAAGAGGTGATTCTCGAGGTGGATCTCGAGAAGGGCGTAATGACCGTCGATTGGGATCCCGAGTTTTGAGCCTCGACCCCAGGCGGGTGTCGACGACAGACGGTCTGGCCATGTGGATCGGCGTGGTCTCACTGTTTCCTGAGATGTTCGAGGCGATCACTCGCTACGGCGTCACCGGGCGAGCCGTGGAGAAGGGGCGGGTGGCGCTGGAGTTCTGGAACCCTCGCGACCATGCCACCGATCGCCATCGCACCGTAGATGATCGCCCTTACGGCGGCGGTCCCGGGATGCTGATGAAAGTGGATACCCTGCGCGAGGCGATCCACGCGGCCCGCGAGCGAGCCGAGCAGGCCACCGGGGAGCGTCCTCGAGTGATCTACCTCTCGCCCCAGGGGCGGCGGCTGGACCAGGCCGGGGCGCAGGAGCTGGCGTCGGGCCCGCCGCTGGTGGTGGTGGCCGGGCGCTATGAAGGCATCGATGAACGCGTGGTGGAAGCGGACATCGATGAGGAGTGGTCGATCGGCGACTATGTGTTGAGCGGCGGTGAGCTGCCGGCCATGGTGCTGATCGATGCCGCGGCAAGGCTGGTGCCTGGCGTGCTGGGCCACCAGGATTCCGCGGTCGAGGACTCCTTCAACGACGGGCTGCTGGACTGTCCTCACTACACTCGCCCGGAGGAAATCGACGGGAGGCGAGTGCCGGAGGTCCTGCTCAGCGGAGACCACGGTGCCATACGGCGCTGGCGGTTGAAGCAGTCACTGGGGCGCACCTGGCAGCGGCGTCCCGACCTGCTGGAAGGCAGGACGTTGAGCGGTGAGCAGCGTAAGTTGCTCGAGGAGTTCGTCGAGGAGTACGCCCTGCCTGCCAGCGGGCCAGGGCGGCGGTGTAGGCCGCGAGACACTGAGAATTGAGTCTTCGCGGACCTGCGTCACCCATCATCTCCCGCGCTCTCGAGTTCGCTCGGGCGCCGGGATCACGATTCACCGGCACACAAGCCGACCGGTGGATCACGTTATCCAGGAGTCAATGTCATGAGTAGTAAGAACAAGGTGATCCAGGCGCTCGAAGCCGAGCAGATGAGCAAGGAAGTGCCGGTCTTTGCCCCCGGCGACACCGTGGTCGTTCAGGTCAAGGTCAAGGAGGGCTCCCGTGAGCGTCTGCAGGCCTTCGAAGGCGTGGTGATCGGCAAGCGCAACCGCGGTCTCAACTCCGCCTTCACCGTGCGCAAGATCTCCCACGGTGTCGGCGTCGAGCGTACCTTCCAGACCTACAGCCCGCTGGTCGATTCCATCAGCGTCAAGCGTCGCGGCGACGTGCGTCAGGCCAAGCTCTACTATCTCCGCGAGCGCAGCGGCAAGTCGGCCCGCATCAAGGAAAAGCTGGTCAGAGGCTAATGCCTCGGCCGTCCCCGGGCGGGGGCCCTGCGCCCCGGTCCGGTTCCGAAACCCCGTCACCGCCGTCGCGGGGCGGGGTTTCGTTTTTTAGGGAGCCGTGATGCGCCACTGCGATGACGCCGGCCAGCTGATCGATACCTTCCTCGATGCCCTATGGCTCGAGCAGGGGGCGAGCGAGCATACCCTGGCCGCCTACCGACGCGACCTGACGGCCTGGGCCGGGTCTCTCGCCGAGCATGGTGAGACCTTGCTGGCCCCGGCGCCCTCGAGCCTGCCAGGTTGGCTCGATAAGCGTCGTGAGGCCGGCTACCGGCTGCGCAGCAATGCTCGACTGCTTTCGAGCCTGCGCCGCTTCTACCGTTGGGCCCTGGAGTCCGGGCATCTCGACCAGGACCCCCTGGCCCAGGTAAGGCTGCCACGCGTGTGCCCGGCCCTGCCGGAGACCCTTGAGGAGAGCGAGGTGGAGCGGCTGATCGAAGCGCCGGACGTCGCCACCGACCTGGGGCTTCGCGACCGTGCCATGCTTGAGGTGTTGTATGGGGCAGGGCTGCGCGTCTCAGAGCTGGTAGGGCTGACCAGCGACGCGGTGAATCTGCGCCAGGGCGTGGTCAGGGTGCGCGGCAAGGGTGACAAGGATCGCCTAGTGCCGCTGGGCGAGGAGGCGGTAGAGTGGCTGACGCGTTACCTGCAGCGGGGGCGGCCCGGCCTGATGAACGACGTCACCCGGCCGGCGCTCTTCCCGGGGCGTGGGGATCGCGCGATGACTCGCCAGGCCTTCTGGTACCGGATCAAGGCCCATGCGTTGACCGCCGGTATTCAGCGGCCGCTGTCGCCCCATACTCTGCGGCATGCCTTCGCCACCCATCTATTGAATCATGGCGCCAACCTGCGTGTCGTACAACTGCTGCTGGGTCACAGCGATCTCTCGACCACGCAGATCTATACCCATGTGGCGCAGGCCCGTCTGGAGGCCCTGCATGCCGACCATCACCCGCGAGGTTGACACATGACGATACCCTTCAGGACACTGCTTTCTGGCCTGCTGGCCGCCTCCCTGGCCACACCGCTACTGGTCCAGGCCGATACCGCGAGCGATCTGGCCGAGAGGCTGGCGGTCAACGGCCAGCCGATGCCGGTCGAGAGCGTGCGCGAGACGCCGCTAGATGACGTCTACGAGGTGCGCCTGGAAACTGGCGAAAGCTTCTACAGTGACGCCGAGGGTCGGTACTTCCTGGTCGGTGACCTCTACGCGAACGACGAGGGAGGGCTGACCAACCTCACCGAGCAGGGGCGCAACGCCGAGCGCGCGGAGCGCCTTCTCGAGGTGCCCGATGCCGAGCGAGTGATCTTCCGTGGTGCCGGCGAGAGCCACGCCAGCCTGGTGGTCTTCACCGACACTACCTGCCCCTACTGTCGACAGTTCCACGAGGAGGTCCCGCGTCTCAACGAGTTGGGCATCGAGGTGCACTATCTAGCCTTTCCGCGGACCGGCATGAACGCCGAGGGGGCACGCACCAAGCAGCAGATCTGGTGCGCCGACAATCCCGCCGAGGCCATGAGCGCCGCCAAGCGCCAGGAACCCCTCACGGGGTCGGCAGACTGCGACAATCCGGTCGAGTCGCAGTATCATCTGGGCATGGAACTCGGCGTGCAGGGTACTCCCGCCATTGTGCTGCCCGATGGCCGCCTGATCCCCGGCTATGTGCCGGCGGAACGCCTGGCCAGCATGCTGGACATCGAGGGCTGAGCCCCGGCGAGCTACATACGGAAGACACCGGCCCAAGCCGGTGCGGCGGCCTGCCTTCGGGCGGGCCGCAACGCTGAGACAATACGCCTAGTCACAACGCAACATGCGAGCAGGAGCGAGACATTGAAACCGGTGAGAGTAGGAATCTGTGGTCTGGGAACCGTCGGTGGCGGTACCTTCAACGTGCTGACGAGGAACGCCGACGACATCGCCCGGCGTGCCGGCCGCCCGATTGTCATCGAGCAGGTCGCCCATCGCAGCCCCAATCCCGACTGCGACCTCACCGGCATCAAGACCACTGCTGACGTCTTCGAGGTGGCCACCAATCCGGACGTGGATGTGCTGGTGGAGCTGATCGGCGGCTACGACGTGGCCCGAGAGCTGGTGCTTACCGCCATTCAGAATGGCAAGCACGTGGTGACTGCCAACAAGGCGCTGATCGCCGTGCATGGTAACGAGATCTTCGCGGCGGCCCACGAGGCGGGCGTGATCGTGGCCTTCGAGGCGGCGGTGGCCGGGGGTATCCCGGTGATCAAGTCGCTGCGCGAGGGATTGGGTGCCAACCGCATCGAGTGGGTGGCCGGCATCATCAACGGTACCGGCAACTA